>JBFFXR010000060.1:0-15543 GCA_041569645.1 Gammaproteobacteria bacterium | reverse complement strand
GTCGTCCCAGTCTTCGCTCGAAGCCTCGATCCACCACTGCGTCTGGCGACCGATCGGTGCCGAGTAGCCGGCCGAGATGACGGTCGGAGTTGCGTCGGCTTCGTCGGCGTCAATCTGACCATAGCCAACCCAGAACTGACCAAAGCTGACCCAGATCTGAAGGCCCTGGACGTCGTCAGTACCGGCAACGCCAAGAGCGGCACCATCAAAATCGTCCTCGGACTGCAGCGATACCGCGTAGGCGATGTCGCCAGCGGTGCCGTGCAGCGTGATGCCGGTGGTGGCTTCTTCCTGACCGTCATCGTCGTCCACGCCGATGGCGAGCGTCATGGTGTCGCCGATGTCGATCGAAACGGCAGCCTGGGTGCTGGTGGTCGAAGTTGCGTTCTCACCGGGGTCGCTGTCGCCAACACCGTCGGCGCCTATACCGATACCGAAGCGTACCGCGCCGGCGCTGCCTTCGTAGTTGATCACGTCAGCAGTACGGCCGGTTTCGATCAGGCCGGGGAACAGAATCCAGTAGGGCTGATCGACCGGACCGGTAACGTGGTTGTAGAAGGCGGCGTAGGTGCTTTCACCGATCTTGACCGAGCCGAAGTCGCCCGACAGGCCGACGTGCAGCTGACGCAGACCGAACCCGTCGGCGGCAACTTCGAGGCTGCCGAAAGCAGTCATGCCATTACCGAGATCGGTTTCACCGCGCCAACCGAGACGCGAGGACAGGTTGCCGAAAGTCAGCTCCTCGATCGCATCGTCGTCAGACGAGATTTGCTCGACACCGAGACGCGCCGAGACGTAAACCTCGGCCGACGCAACGGGTGCAGCCACGATTCCGGCAATTGCCATTGCAAGTGCAGAAGATTTTTTCATGAGTAATTACCCTTTAAGTTCACTTATTTTATGCTTGCTGATAGACCGCCCCGAATGGGTGGACGCAAGCAACCATACCCACGTCCGGACGATCTATGCGCCAGCATGATAGTCAAATCGGGCACAATAGCAAGTTAAAATTTGCGGAAAAAACAAAAAAACCGATGCCTGTTGTAGAAAAACGACACATCGCACCGAAAATTTCTAGATTTCCCCGAGTTTTTAAACTAACACTCTGATTTGAATCATCTTTTTATCGTTGTTTTCTTCCCACGCGATTCCTGTATGATCGCGGACCGGGTCAGTCGATTACAACATGGCACAATACTTCGAAATTCATCCGGACAATCCGCAGGGGCGATTGATCCAGCAGGCGGTCGCGATCATCGACCGCGGCGGGGTCGTCATCTACCCGACCGATTCGAGCTATGCGCTCGGTTGCCACATTGGCGACAAGGCCGCGATGGAGCGCATCCAGCGCATCCGCCGCACCGACAAGAATCACCATTTCACGCTGGTCTGCAGCGACCTGTCCGAGATCGGTACCTATGCCAAGGTCAGCAATACCGACTATCGCCTGATGCGCAACCTGGCGCCAGGGCCTTATACCTTCCTGTTGCTGGCGACGTCGGTCGTGCCGCGCCGGCTGATGAACCCGAAGCGCAAGACCATCGGCGTACGGGTGCCGGACAACAAGATCGTGCACGCGCTGCTCGACGAACTCGGCCAACCGATCATGAGCAGCACCTTGATTCCGCCGGGCGCGAGCCTGCCGCTCGACGACGCGGTCGAGATCCGCGAGCGCTACGAGCACGACGTCGACCTCGTCATCGACGGCGGCTCTTGCGGCACCGAACCGACCACGGTCATCAGCCTGATCGACGGCTACCCCGAAATCGTCCGCCACGGCAAGGGCGACGTCTCCTTCCTCGAACAATAATCGAGGTCATGACCGCGCGACGTCTGGGGAATGCTCGAATGATGCCCGTCCGTTTCGGGGAGACTGCTTCGCGGCGCCCGCGGTTGCGGGTAGTGGCAGGTCATTGCGAGGAGGCGCCAGCCGACGAAGCAAGCTCCCGACGCTTGCCCGCTCCCGGGAGATTGCTTCGCTACGCTTGCAATGACGGCGAGTATCGGGGGATTGCTTCGCTGCTTCGCGGCTCGCAACGACCGTATGTACCGGGAGATGCTTCGCTGTGTTCGCAATGACGGCAAGATTCGCGAGATTGCTTCGCTGAGTTCGTAATGACGGCAAGTATCCGCAAGTTGAACTACCGCGCTTTTCCGATCATTGTTGTCGCGCCGGGGCGGCAGTATAATCGACCCCCAGGGCCTACATCCTTGGATATCCTTTATTGAACACCATAACCCAAAACAACCGCGTGCTGTCCGGCATGCGTCCCACCGGATTGTTGCACCTGGGTCACTACCACGGCGTTCTGAAAAACTGGATCGAACTACAGCATAGCTACGAGTGCTTTTATTTCGTCGCCGACTGGCACGCTCTGACGACGCATTACGACGACCCGTCGATTATTGGCGAGAGTACTCGTGACATGGTCATCGACTGGCTCGCGTGCGGCGTCAATCCGGGCAATTCGACG
Organism: Gammaproteobacteria bacterium; assembly: GCA_041569645.1. Lineage (GTDB taxonomy): Bacteria > Pseudomonadota > Gammaproteobacteria. The sequence continues at coordinate 13,069 of JBFFXR010000060.1, read as the reverse complement.
ATTTTCGTTCAGTCGCGAGTACCAGAACATGCCGAGCTCTACACCTTGCTCGGCATGATCACGCCGCTCGGCTGGCTCGAGCGCGTGCCGAGCTACAAGGATCAGCAGGAAAAAATCAGGGACAAGGATTTGTCGACCTACGGCTTTCTCGGCTACCCGGTATTGCAAAGCGCCGATATCCTGATTTACAAGGCCGGCTACGTGCCGGTCGGCGAAGATCAGGTCGCGCACGTCGAGCTGACGCGCGAGATCGCGCGCCGCTTCAATCATTTCTTCGGCCGCGAGCCCGATTTCGAGGCCAAGGTCGAGACCGCGATCCGCAAGATGGGCAAGAAGAACGCGCGGCTCTATCAGGACGCGCGCAAGCGCTACCAGGAACAGGGCGACATCGAGGCGCTGTCGATCGGTCGCGCGCTGCTCGACGCGCAGCAAAACATCAGCTTGAGCGACCGCGAACGCCTGATCGGCTATCTCGACGGCGAAGGTCGCATCATCCTCCCTGAGCCGCAATCGCTGTTGACCGTATCGTCGAAGATGCCCGGCATCGACGGGCAGAAGATGTCGAAGTCGTACAACAACACGATTTCGCTGCGCGAGGAGCCCGACGAGGTCGCGCGCAAGCTCAAGACGATGCCGACCGACCCGGCGCGCGTGCGCCGCACCGATCCCGGCGACCCCGCCAAGTGCCCGGTGTGGAATTTTCACCAGGTCTATACCGACGAGGACACCAAGCAAAAGCTCTACGAGGGTTGCACGACGGCGGGCATCGGTTGCCTCGAATGCAAGCAATACGTCATCGACGCGGTGCTCGAGGAGCTCGCGCCGATCCAGCGCCGGGTCAAGGAGTACCTGCGCGACCTGTCCGGCGTCGACAGCATCATCGCCGAGGGTTGCGAAGCCGCGCGCGACGTCGCCCAGGACACGATGGAGGAGGTGCGAAAAGTCATGGGTCTGGTCGGAAGGCGCTGATGCACGAGGAATTCACCAATCGCGCGTCGAACCAGTCGGAATTACCGTTTGCGCTGGTACAGGGTGAGCCGCTGACGCTCATTCCGCAGGATCTCTATATTCCGCCGGATGCGCTGCTCGTTTTTCTCGAGGCCTTCGAAGGGCCGCTCGATCTGCTGCTCTACCTGATCAAGCGACAGAACATCGATATCCTGAACATTCCGATCGCGGCGATCACGAAGCAGTACATGGAGTACATCCACCTGATGAAAGAGCTTCAGCTCGAGCTCGCCGCCGAGTACCTGGTGATGGCGGCGATGCTGGCCGAAATCAAGTCGCGCATGCTGCTGCCGCGGCCGGTCGCCGACGACGACGAGGACGATCCGCGCGCCGAACTCGTGCGCCGGCTGCAGGAGTACGAGCAGTTCAAGCAGGCGGCCGAGGACCTCGACGCGCTCGACCGGCTCGAACGCGAGATCCACCTGACCAGCATCGACATTCCGAAGCTCGAGATCGACGTGCCGCTGCCCGAGGTCAGCCTCAATGACTTGATGAGCGCGTTTCGCGACGTCGTCAACCGCGCCGAGCAGTTCGCGAGCCACCACATCGAGCGCGAGCCGCTGTCGGTGCGCGAGCGCATGGTTATCGTGCTCGAGCGAATTTCGGCGGAAAAATTCACAAATTTCACCGATTTCTTCGATCCGGCCGAAGGCCGCATGGGAGTCGTGGTAAGCTTCGTGGCGATTCTCGAGCTATTGCGCGAATCGTTGATCGAACTGGTGCAAAGCGAGCCCTACGCGCCGATTTACGTCAAGGCCAGGAGTTAAATGGACCAGAGCAAACTGCAAGCGATACTCGAAGCGCTGCTCGCCGCCAGCGACAAGCCGCTGTCGGTCAACCAGCTGCAAGAACTGTTTACCGGCGATATCGACCTTCCCGGCAAGGACGAGATTCGCCAGGCGATCGCCGAGCTGCAGCAAAAATACACCGGCGGCGGCTTCGAATTGAAGCAGGTCGCGTCGGGCTTCCGCCTGCAGGTGCGCGCCGAATTCGAGAGCTGGGTCGCGCGGCTTTGGGAACAGAAGCCGCCGCGTTACTCGCGCGCGCTGATGGAAACGCTCGCGCTGATCGCCTACCGCCAGCCGATTACGCGCGGCGAAATCGAAGAAATTCGCGGCGTCAGCCTGTCGACCAACATCATCCGCACGCTGCAGGAGCGTGACTGGGTTCGGCCCCTGGGCCACAAGGAAGTCCCGGGCCGACCGACGCTGTACGGCACGACGCGCGAGTTCCTCGACTACTTCAACCTGAAATCGCTCAACGAACTGCCGACGCTGTCCGAGATCCGCGATATCGACCAGTACAACCCCGAGTTCGAATTCAACGACGAACCCGAAGTCGTCGCCAGCTAATTTCGCCGGGCAACCGACAAGAATCACCCTGGCGAAATCGGCCGCGCGGCGGTCGTCGCGGTGAACGCGCCAGCGTTTATCCCTTACCCGTATGGGGAATCTCCATAGCAACGTTGTCTCGCGGCGCGGCCCGGCCGCCATCCTTCGAGACGGCCGGACTCTGCACGATCGACTGGCCCGACACTTCAGTCCTTCGCGCGCCGGTCGATACATGGAACATGCGCAAACCAACGCCATTCCTGTTATCGGCCGTGTTCGCCGGCCTGCTGCTCGCTGGCTGCAGCGAGAGCAAGCAGCCGCTGGATACCTGGATTCATGCCGACACGGGGTCCTACGGCGCGGCGATCAGTCCCGACGGCAAATTCCTGCTGACCGGCGAAATCGACGGCTTCGCACGGGTCTGGAACCTCGAAACCAACGAGGTCATGTACAGCGTGCAGCACGAGGACGGCGATGCCGGCGGCATCATCGCCGCGGCTTTTTCCGAGCACGGCGACGTGCTGGTTACGGTCGAGCAAAACTCGATCGCGCGCTGGGCGGTCGAAAGCGGGCGCCTGACCGGTTACTGGGCCTGGCCGAACCTGAGCGACGTTGCGGTGTCGGCCGACGGCCGCCATGCGCTGATCGGCAGCAAGGACAATCAGGCGGTTTATTTCGATATGGTCGCCGGCGAGATGCGCTACGTATTCCCCCACCACGAGCGCGTCAACAGCGTCGCGCTGTCGAAGGACGGTCGTTACGCGCTGACCGGCGCCGACGACTGGCACGCGAGCCTGTGGGATTTGCGCAATGACGGGGCGCACCTGTGGTCGAAAAATCTCGAGTACAAGATCGCTCTGGTCGCGCTGTCCGACGACGGCGAGTACGCGCTCGCCAACGCCTATATCGGCGATGCGCGTATTTATGCGACTGCCGGCAAGGGCCGGCTGATGTCGCGCCTCGACGAGGTCAAGATGACGCTGGTATCGGCTGATTTTTCCGCCGATAACCGGATCCTCGCAACCGGCCGCGCGGCCAAGGGTATCGATATCTGGGAAGTCGCTACCGGCAAGCGCCGCGAGACCTGGAAACCGATGGTCAAGCACAGGGTAAGGCCCGACTCGGCGACGATACTCGACCTCAAACTCGATACCAACGCCAGAACCCTGATCTCCGAATCCTCCACCGGTATCGGTCAGCGCTGGGCAATCAACTGATTACCGGTGTCGCGGTTCGGCGTGGCGTAACGTTATTAACCGATCGAGTGATACCGTCCAGGGCGATTGGCAGGCGAGTCGACGTTTAGCGACTTTTCAGCTTCGACAGGTGACGAACCGCCGATGCGCGCCCCATTCGCTGGCGAAATTCCTTGATGCTCTGCCGCTTGGCTTCGGTCTCCTGTTGCAAGGTCGCGAGAAAATCCGGTTCCTGCATGATTCCGGCGAACTGATCGACGACCCCCGACGCATGATCGTAGGCCGCCGCCGGCGTATGCTTGTAGAGCTTGTCGGCCGCGGCGGCGATTTGCTCGACGTTGGGCGTCCGGTCGCCGAGGTCGAACGACAGGTGCAGGCTGTAGTCGCCGGGCGTGAAACAGCGGTGGGGTACGCCGGCGCGGATATAGAGAGCATCGCCGGGTCGCATCGTCAATTCATTGCGAACCGGACCGAGGCGCTCGTCGTCAAGATTGAATGCGTCGAAATAGCGTCGCTGCTGGGGGGCGAACAATTGCCAGGTTTTCTTGCCTTCGAGCTGAAAGACGAGCACGTCGTCGGTATCGCAGTGCCCCTGGTAAGCCTCGTTGTCGCGCTGCGAAAAAAAGACCACGCAGTTCGACAGTACGCAGGGGAAGCTCTCGTCGACCCGGGTCAGAAACGAGTTGATCATCGGATCGAGGATATCGAGACCTTCCAGAACCACGGCGGCGCCGTTTGCGAGGTGCTCGTTCAGGACTTCCTTGTCCATGAAGAACAGTTTCTTCGTCTGCACGGTTTTGAACAGGCAGGCCGCCTCGAGCGGAACTTTCTTGCCCTTGACAACCACGTCGAGCCATTCGGGGGCGAGGACCGGATTGTTCAGGTGAGCCTGTAAATCCGCCAGGGAAAAACAGCCGGGTTGGGCGACGAGGCCGGCGCGGTAGCTGAACTCGTCGGGAGAATCGCGACGCTGTTCCCGCAGGAATTCGAGCAGCGCCTCGAAGTCTTTATGCAATTTCTTGTTCATCGGCCGATATTCCTGTCCGTCGCGTACTGGCGAGGCTAGTTCCGGGCCGGACGATTTTACTCGACAGTCTGCCGTAAACCTATAGGCAAAGCCCCGCTTGCCGAATGCCGGTCCGGCCTCGTCGTCGGGTATAATCCGCGCCATGGAGCGGATTCAGAAATATCTCGCGCGGCAGGGCGCCGGCTCGCGCCGGCAGATCGACGCGTTGCTCGAGCAGGGCCGCATCAGCGTCAACGGCCGCGTCGCGAAGCCGGGCGACAAGGTCGCCGGGCGCGAGAAAATCGCGATCGACGGCAAGCTCCTGCGCCTGCATCGGCACGAAGCCCGGCCGAAACTGCTGCTCTACCACAAGCCCGTCGGCGAGGTCTGCACGCGTGACGACCCAGAGGGCCGCGACGACGTGTTCCGGCACTTGCCGCGGCTCAACCAGGGGCGCTGGGTCGCGGTCGGCCGGCTCGACATCAACACCAGCGGGCTGTTGCTGTTCACGACCGACGGCGAGCTCGCCAACCGCCTGATGCATCCGTCCTACGAAATCGAGCGCGAGTACGCGGTGCGCGTGCGCGGCGCGGTCGACGCCGACATGCTCGCGCGCCTGCGCGCGGGTGTCATGCTCGACGACGGCGAAGCGCACTTCGACGACGTCGTCGACGCGGGCGGCAGCGGCAGCAATCACTGGTACCACGTGGTCCTGAAGGAGGGCCGCAACCGCGAGGTGCGGCGACTCTGGGAAGCGGTGGGCGTCGACGTCAGCCGCCTCGTGCGCGTGCGCTACGACCAGTTCAAGTTGCCGAAATGGCTCAAGCCCGGCCGCTATCGCTTCGTCGACGAGGCGGTGCTCGCGCGGCTCTACCAGCGCCTCGGCATCGGCGCCGGCGAGCGGCGACCGCGCCAGCGGCGGCGCGCCTGATGGCCCGACGCAAACTCGACGATCTGTGCCGCGCGATGCTGCCGCCCGGCTATGACCGGATGTGCCGCTACGGGCCGGGAATTCAGCGCTTTCTCGACGAAAATCTGCCGCCGCCAGCCAACGGCCATGCGACGCTGCTGAAAATCGACGACAGCGAAATCGTCATCGCCGCGCCCAGCCCGCCGGTAGCGAATTTCCTGCGCCTGCACGCCGGCGAGATCCGCCAGCAACTGCGCGAGACCTTCGGGCTCGAGCAGGCGGTCCGCTTTCGCACCGTGCCGGACGCGTTGTTGCGCGTCGAGCCGCCGGGCGACCGGCGCGTCCCGCGCCCGGCGAGCGTGGGCTCGGCCGACGCGATCGAGCGCAACGCGCGGCACATCGACGACGAGGGCCTGCGCGAGTCGCTGCTGGCGCTGGCGCGAAGCCTCAAGACGGAGGAGTCCTGAGGCGCAATTCAGCGGTCCGTGGTGACCCTCGATATCGACGCAGGACGCGCCGAACCTGCCGCCCGCTCGGCGCATCGAGCCACGCAATCATGCCTCGTACGGATACGAATAATAGATGTGAGAGGTATGGTTCGGTTTCGAAACCGGTGGCGAGATTTCCGCTACGAGCCGCCAGCGCGTACCGTAGAACGCTCGGTTTAATTACCCGAATCTTCTGTCGCGAAATCGTCGCGATCGACTGATTTGTGTGAGGGTTCGGAAGCCGGATCGGCAGGCGTGTCAACCGAAACCGAGGGCCAGATCGCGATTTGTTCGATGATCGGAATGGGTCGTGATAGGGCCTGACCCTCGGTTTTTCATGAAACGGTATAACTGCTAGAAGGGTTCGGTGTTGGGGTTCGTGTCTTCCGAAGAACCGAAACCACCAGAGCCGAAATCGCCTTCGTCTTCGTCGTTATCGGTGCCCAAAGCAGACATTGCGACCGCCGAGTTTTTCGAAGCCCTGGTCTTCGCCATGGCCGAGGCGTTGCCGGCTTTGGCCGCACTTGCGACGGCGCCTCTGCCGTGATCGGCGCCGTTGGCACCGGCTGCTGCACTACCGCCGCCGCTACCGCCGCCGCTACCACCGCCGCTACCGCCGCCGCTACCGCCGCCGCTACCGCCACCGCTACCGCCGCCGTTACCGCCGCCGTTACCGCCGCCGTTACCGCCGCCGTTGCCGCCGCCGTTGCCGCCGGCTGCAGCGAAGGATACATCGTGATAAACGAGGTCGCCGACGGTGCCGAGCGTCAATACCGCGACCAGCAGACCGTGGCCAAAGATCTTAATAGAACGTGATCTCATATTTAACTCCTTGTAGTCCAACTATATAGATAGTCGGATTTTCGGAATCGTGGTGGAACTACTTCACACAATATCCGGCTGCCAGAGCAAAATTGTTAACACGCTTCGAGGCCATACCTGGCATGCTTTTTTCATGCGAATTGACGCGAATGGCTAAAGGATTGACTCACGCTAAGTAACCAGGCGTTACAGTCCCTGAAATTATCGACGACGACGAAATCGCCATCGTCGCGAACGGCCCGGCAAGCGTGCGCTCAGCCGACGCGATCGAAAGCAACGCGTCGCAGGTTGACGACGAGGGATTAACGAAGCATTGCTGCTGCCGGGACGCGGTCTGCGGCCCGGCGAATTTGATGACGGAAAAGCTACGGGTACTGGAAAACCGGAATTTATTATTTCGAATGAACTCGTTTCTTCGTATGTCGGCTCACTTGTGAGGGGTCAACCCCATGGTAGAGGGCACTGTTGGGATGGATTCAGGGCCCGCAAAGGTTGGCACCAATGTCAATTTAAATACGGAGTGCTCGCATGGAAAGACGAGTGAGGATCAATTAATGATGTGATTTTCAACGTCTGTGTTGGAGAAGGCAGGCTCTGTGGCCTGCCTGGCCAGTCGGGGGGTAATCGGGTAAACGAGTGCTTTCATTCGGGTTAATACTATCGGTGGGTTATGCTTTGCGGTATCGAGGGATGCAGAGAATGACCGAAGTACAAATTCACAGCCTCAGTCTAGCCGGCGAACTCGGACCGAACGAAGACGCTTGCGTGAGCTGTTTTCACCCGCGACGGCAGTCTGCGGCCCTGTGCGCCGTATCCGACGGGCAGGGTGGTCGGCCCGGCGGCGCGGCCGCCTCCTCGCTCGCCTGCGAGGCCATTGTCGGCCTCGCTTCGGAGTGCTCGCCATGGCGCCTGCACTGGCCGACCACCTGGCGTTCGCTGGCGCGTCGCACCGACTGCCAGGTGCGCGCTTTACCCGGCGCCGGTTTTTGCACACTTGTGGGGCTTGCGGTCACCGCGCGACGCGTTAGCGGTGCGGCCTGCGGCGATAGCGCGGCGGTGCTGGCGGTTGGTAACGATGCGACCCAATTCCTCACCCGCGATCAGCAAAAGGACCCACCCGTCGGCTCGGGTAACGCCAGTTTCACGTTTTTTACCGCGCGCGTCAGTCCCGGCAAACCCTGGACGCTGCTGCTGATGACCGACGGTGTCTGGAAGTTCACCGGCCTCGACCCCGTAATCGAAGCCGCCATCAGCCGTGCGCCGGCGCCCCTTATCATCGACCAGCTGCACACGGCAGCGAGGCGCAACGCCCCCTTGCTGAAGCGCAGCTTTCGCGACGACTTTACGGTCATTGTGGTGCAAAACCGACCGGGGGAGGGCGTCGATTCGACTCGCGCTTCGTGAACGACGACAATTGCGCGCGGCGCGAGTTTTCTCCGCGGGGAGATGAAACTCGCGGGGTTAATTTCCAGGGGTTCGTATCGGGCAATGAGTGCTAAAGACAATCTCATGACACCCGCGGAAGCGGCCGCGGACTTCGAACGGGTTAGACGTCAGGCGGCCCTGAAGGAGCTGTTCGGTTGGTTACGCGGCGAATCGGTCAAGCTGCTTTCCTACGACGATGTACGCGAACGGCTGCGCGCGCGCGAGACCGGGCTGCGCACCCTCGAGGATATTCCCCTCGACGCAATCGTCGGCAGCGCCGGGCGCTACCACGAATTCACCCGCGGCTTCCTGCCGGGCAAGCACGTCAGCAGATCGCGCTGGGGACGGGTGAAGCTGGCGATGACCGGTATGCGTGGCGTACCCCCGATAGAAGTCTACCGGGTCGGCGGCGCTTATTTCGTGCAAGACGGCAATCATCGGGTCTCGGTCGCGCGCGAGATGGGGTTCGACAGCATCCAGGCCTATGTCACCGAAGTCCACTCGGACGTTGCCGTGGGTCCCGAGCTCGACACCAAGGCGTTGATCATCGCCGCGGAGCAGGCCGAATTTCTGCAGCAGACGAACGCCAGGCTCGTACTGCCGGACACCGACCTGCGGCTGACCGCCACCGGCCAGTACCCGGTGATGCTGGAGCACATCAACGTACATCGTTACTACATGAGCGAGACCGACAGTCGCGAGGTAAGCTTCGCAGAGGCGCTGCGGCACTGGCACGACGAGGTTTACTTGCCCGTGGTCGAGCTGATCAGGGAGCGCGAATTACTGAGCGATTTTCCCGAGCGCAGCGAAGCCGACCTCTACCTCTGGCTTACGCTTCACCGCGACGAACTGGCTGACGAACTCGGCTGGGATGTCGATCTCGACGCGGCCACGAGCAGCCTTGGCGTGTCGTTGGCCGATACGCGGCGGCCGGCGCGCGACCGACTCGAACAGGTGCTCGAATCGGGCGTCGACCCGGATACCCGAGACTCGCAGCGCGAACGCATCGTGCGCGACCTGCTGGTGGTAACGGATTGTGGCGCCGGCGGTTCGCGCGCTATCGGCCTCGGACTCGCGATCGCCAGTCGCGAGGACGCCCGCCTGTACGGACTGGCGATCGACGACGGCGAGCTCGACGACGCCGGGCGGCGCGCCGTACGCGAAGAGTTCGATCATCGCTGCGCCCTGGCGTCGCGCAGCGGACAGCTGGTTTTCGCCTCCGGCAATGCCACCGATGCCATCGTCGAGCGCTCCCGGCTCGCCGATCTGGTGGTAGCGCCGTACGCGCAGCAGCGATCCGGCAGCCTCTCTTCGGCGCTTCGCGCCCTGCTGCGCCGCTGTCCTCGACCCGTGCTGTGCGTACCGGCGCCGCAGCCGGGGGAGGCCGTGCCGACGCGACCGGTAGCGCGGATTCTGCTGGCCTACGACGCGAGTCCGAAGGCTGGCGAAGCCCTGCAGATCGCGGCTTACCTGGCGGGCTGGTGGGACATGCAACTCACCGTGCTCACGGTCGCCGAGCTTGCGCGCGGCGCCGGGTCCATCGAGGGCCGAGCCCGCAAAACGCTGGAGTCGCTCGACGTCACCGCGGACTACCTGCGTCGTCGCGGCAAGGTCGCCAACGCGGTGCTCAAAGCGGCGCGGGAGTGCGAGGCCGACCTGCTGTTGATGGGCGGCTACGGCCACGGGGCGGCGCTCAACCTGGTGCTCGGCAGCGCAACTATCGACGTGCTGGAACGCACCGAAATTCCGGTCCTGGTGTGCCAATAGCGAGATATCGATCGACAGGATCGGTTCCCTCGGTATGGAACTACGTGGTTTGCGCCCTGCCGAATGGTAAAGATGGTGATCAGACCCGCCCAACTCCGTCATTGCGGCCTCGAGCCGCAATCCATTTTGCGGACCAGCCAATCAGGTTGCGGCATGCGCCGGAATGGGGGGCAGGGATCGTTGCGAAAAAACCCTGAGTTTCGTATCAGGGTCTGATTCGATTTACCGGAGAGTCAGCGCCCGCGCTTTCTGAAGACTTCCCTGGCCCCGGGTTCGTAGATGATGCCTTCTACGTACCCCTCGTCATAGTCCTGGGCCGTGTTCGTTTCTTCGTTGAAGTCGACGGGTGTAATGGTGGCCTCGTCAAAATAACTGGCAGGTTCGTCGGTTTCCTCGTAATCCTTGGGAATATCTCTGGCTGCATCGTAACGCCTGATCACATCGCCATCCGGATCATAATCCCTGGGTATGTCGGTTGCCGAGTCGTAGTCTTTTGGCGCGCCCGTCTCGCCGATTTCATATTCATCCGTTTCGGATTGGGCATTCAAGGCAGGTACCAGCAACATCAGTGCCGCGAAGGGTAGTAGTCGCTTCATTTCATGATTTTTTTCGTGTCTCGCCGGCCATATTAACATCGGCAAGCAAAATGTAAATTTCGTCAAACATTCCGATTTGATCGGTATTAAGGACGTATCGGCCACGCCGGCTCTCGGCAGCCGATGGCCGGCTTTCAATGCCTCGACCGATTCTGCCAGGCACAGCGACCGGCAGTCGCGCCTTACTAGTAGCTATGCTGAAAACGCAGCCACTGATAGCGGTCGCCCGAGCGAATTTCCAGCTCGAGTATATCGGCACCCTTGATCACCGTTATCGCGATCATGTCGCCGGGCTCGCCCTGGGCCCAGACCTTGCGGTAGAAGTCGGCCATGGAATCTATCGGTTTACCTCCGGTGGCCGCGATGATATCACCGGGTTCGATACCGGCTCGCATCGCGGGCCCGTCGTCGGCAACTCGACGCACCAGCAATCTGCCCTCGACTTCTTCGGTGTAAATGCCGAGCCAGGGTTTTTGCGGGCCGGACGAGCGGCCGTCGGTAAGCAGGTCGCCCAACACGGCTTTGAGCCGGTCGATCGGTAAAAACATATTGCCGGGCATGGTTTGCTCGCCACCGATGGCGTCGCCCACCGCCAACGATCCGATCCCGACCAGTTTTCCGGACGACGATATCAGCGCGGCACCGCCGAATCGGGGATAGGGAGGCACGGTAAACAGGGCGTCTTCGAGCAGATACTCCCAATAGCCGGCAAACTCGCGCTGATCCGTGAAAATGGCCGGACCTACATTCTGGGCCCCTCCGAAGCTGGCGATCAGCATTTCTTCTCCCGGCATCAGCCCGCTGGACGATCCGAGCGGCATCGGTTTAATCTCCACATCGGTTGAGGCGCGCAGCAAACCAAAACCGGTGTCATAGTCGTAGGCAACCACATCGACCGGAACCAGTTCACCGTTCGGAAGCAAAATCTCCACACGTTCGGCTTCGAGAATCAGGTAGCCAATGGTTACGATGAGGCCATTGGAGTCGATGAGCACCCCGGAACCGATGCGGTCCGTGCCGAGGGTCCCGGCGGTTCGAGCCCGCGCCGGAACCATGGCATGAATGCCGACTACCGCGGCCGTCAACTCGTCGATATTGGCCGGGTCGGCAGCATCGATCGAGGATGACAGGATGGTGATCAGAATACCGAAAATTGCTGACCTGCTCGGTTTGCGAGACGTATAGCCGAAAACCGTTTCCACAAGCCGCTTGTACATGAGGAGATGCAGATACCAATGAACCGTCAACTAGACTACCACGCCTTGCAGCCGGGACGAGATATTTTTAGGCATTCATCGGTCTTCCCGACCCCCTCTGGCCAGTCCGCGATACAGCGCCACAGATGATTTAAATGACACGCCAAACGAGAAAACATATGGGGGCTTTGGGCTTGCCCGATGTGATCTTTGTCGGCCAGATTTAAAAAGCCGGTCGAAAGAGATCAACCGGCTTTTCGGTGTTTGGCTCCACATCGTGGACACATATCGAACTCTGTGCTTGTCGCCTACACGAGAAATGGAGGCCGTGTTCGAGGGGAGCAAGGCATTTCGTCTGGTTTGAATCTGTCCTGCCATTCGAGCCAGCCTGGCGGAAATAGCCGATTCTCGGGGGGCCGATAGTCTTCGAATTGGACGGGCTGGACTGGCAATACGCTTGATGTCGCGGTGTCGCCTTACAGTTTCCCGGGTGATTCCTCCTCGTTCCCGGAATCTGGTCTGTCGACAATGTGGAGTTGCTCGATCAGCGGAAAAGGCGGAACATGGTCTTCCTTTTCCCAATTGCCCTTCTTTTCCACGGCTGGGGTTGGGCAGCGTCGCGTTCGGCAAGTCCACGCGCGCGGCAACTGGGTAAGGTCGTGGATTCCCTCAGCGTCGTTGAACGTATTCAACGCCGCAAACAAGGCGCATGATCATGTATTTTCGAATCGGTTACGAATTCGTCTACAGCTTTCCCCAGCCGACGCCCATCATCCTGGCTGTGGATATCCACGAATCCCGTGCCGACGATATCGTAGTGGCCGGAAGCCTGGAGATCGATCCCCCGGTTCCGATCGCCGGCTATCGAGACCTGTTCGGAAATCAGTGCAAGCGCATGATTGCGCCCGCGGGCCGAGTTCGCCTGGCCGCAGACTGCGTGGTCGAGGATAGCGGTCTGCCGGACGAGATTCGGGTCGACGCCTGGCAGGATTCGGTGCAGGACCTGCCCGAAGATACTCTTGTATTTCTCCTCGGCAGCCGCTATTGCGAGACCGATCTGCTTTCCCAGACGGCCTGGAACCTGTTCGCCGGCACCGCTCCCGGCTATGCGCGCGTACAGGCGATCTGCGACTACGTTCACGATCTCCTGGTCTTCGATTACCTGAAAGCCCGCGCTACCCGCACCGCCGCGCAGGCGCTCGAGGAACGGACCGGCGTCTGCCGCGACTACGCCCACCTGGCGATCGCGTTTTGCCGCTGCATGAATATTCCGGCGCGTTACTGTGCCGGTTACCTGAGCGACCTGGGTACGCCTCTGCCTTAT
>JBFFXR010000059.1:0-15717 GCA_041569645.1 Gammaproteobacteria bacterium | reverse complement strand
GGGGAGCGCTTTCGACCTCTCAGCCATCTCTCCGGTGGGTGTATAAACTACAACGCAATAGCCCGTTTAACAAGGCTATCGCCAGGCAAATATCGTTACTGGAATTGTACGAACCCGATCGGCTCGCGGGTTTACCCCTCGACGGTATTCCCCAGTTGCTCCTGTCCCTCTTCCGCTTTGATGCGCTCGTAAATCTCTTCCCGATGCACCGCCACTTCCCTGGGCGCATTCACCCCAATCCTTACCTGGTTTCCCTTTACGCCGAGAACCGTTACGGTAACGTCGTCCCCGATCATCAAGGTCTCACCAACACGCCGCGTTAGTATCAGCATACCTCTCTCTCCCAATGAATATCACAGTAATCCAACCCTGTATCCCTCACAGGTACCACTCTTTTCGTTTTTATACGGCCCCTGATTTGTCCGAGCCAGAAATCATTCTACCCAACTCGCAGCGGCTAAGCCAGTTGAATTAAGCTATGACTCGCTCTTGAGATCGAAGCCCTCGTGCAGCGCACGGACGCCGAGCTCGAGGTATTTTTCGTCGATGACGACGGAAATCTTGATTTCGGAGGTCGAGATCATCTGGATGTTGATGCCCTCGTCGGCAAGAATCTTGAACATGCGGCTGGCGATACCGGCATGCGAACGCATGCCGACCCCGACGATCGACAACTTGACGATCCGGTTGTTACCCGACACTTCGCGGGCCTTGAGTTCCTTCGCGGTTTCCTTAAGCGACGCGAGCGCGGTTTCGTAATCGTTGCGGTGGACCGTGAAGGTGAAATCGGTATCGCCCTGGGCGCTGACGTTTTGCACGATCATGTCGACTTCGATGTTGGCCTCCGAAATCGGACCCAGAATCCGGTAAGCGATACCCGGCGTATCGGATACGCCGCCGATGGTGAGCTGGGCTTCGTCGCGATTGAATGCGATGCCCGATACGAGCGCTTGTTCCACGGTATTCTCCGCTCCATATTCAGTAGTGATCAAGGTACCCTCGCCCTCCTCGAAGGACGACAGGACGCGCAGTGGTACCTTGTATTTTTGCGCAAACTCGACCGCGCGGATCTGCAACACCTTCGAACCGAGGCTCGCCATTTCGAGCATTTCCTCGAAGGTGATGCTCTTCAGGCGGCGCGCCTGGGGCTCGACGCGCGGATCGGTCGTGTAGACGCCGTCGACGTCGGTAAAGATCTGGCATTCGTCCGCCTTGAGCGCGGCGGCGAGCGCAACGCCAGTCGTGTCCGAACCGCCGCGGCCGAGGGTCGTGATGTTGTCGAACTCGTCGACTCCCTGGAATCCGGCAACGACAACGATTCTGCCGTTGCTCAAGTCGCCGACGATTTTCTCGTGATTGATGGACTTTATCCGTGCCTTGTTGTGCGCGCTGTCGGTGACGATCTTGACCTGGCCGCCGGTATAGGAGCGCGCCGGATAGCCTCGTTTCTCGAGCGCCATCGCTAGCAGCGCAATCGTCACCTGCTCGCCGGTGGTCAGCAGTACATCGAGTTCTCGGCCGCGCGCCCTGCGGTCGATTTGCTTCGCGAGTTCGATCAGGCGGTTGGTCTCACCGCTCATCGCCGAGGCGACGACAACCATTTCGTGCCCCTGGTTCCGGTAGCTGATGACCTTTTCGGCGACGGCTTCGATCCTCTCGATCGAGCCAACCGAGGTACCGCCATATTTTTGCACCAGTAGCGACATGCCTGAACGAGATGAAAATCGAGCGCGGGATTATAGGGAAATCGATCGGGTTTGTATAAGCATATTCCAATTGTCGCGGCTTCGCGATTAGAATGGTCGCGCCTTATCGCGCGAGCCCCGCCCGCATGTTTTCCCTGCTCGAGTTCGATGTCCTGATCATCGTCGCGATCGTCGCGGCGATCCTTTTCTCCGGCCTCGTGCACGGCACTCTGGGTCTCGGCTTCCCGATGGTCGCGACACCGATGCTCGCGGCGATGATGGATGTACGCAGCGCGATTCTCGTGACGCTGCTGCCGACGATGGCGGTCAACGTCGCGAGCATCGCGACCAGCGGGCAGGCTCTCGACAGCGCGCGTCAGTTTCATCCGCTGGTGATCTTCGCGCTGCTCGGTTCGATCGCCGGTGCCGCGGTGCTTGCGTGGACCGATCCGGCGCCGTTTCGCCTGCTGCTCGCGGGCCTGGTCCTGCTCTACCTGTGGGACGGAATCCGGATTTCGAAAGCCTGGCTCGAGGCGCGGTCATTGCTCGCGATGGCCGGGTTCGGCCTGGTCGCCGGCTTCTCAGCCGGCACGACCAACGTCATGGTCGCGATCCTGCTGATTTATTTCCTCTCGCTCGACACGCCGCGTGCCCGGCTGGTGCCGGCGCTGAATTCCTGCTTCCTGGTCGGCAAGATCTCGCAGTTCGTCGTGCTCGCGGCCGCCGGGCTGGTCGGCCTGCGGCTGCTGCTCGAGACTGCGCCGCTGGCGCTGGCCGCGGTCGGCGCGCTTTTGCTCGGGCAACGTATCCAGGCGCGGATCGACGTCACGACCTACCAGCGGATACTGCGCCACTTGCTGGTGGTACTCGCCATCGTCCTGCTGGTTCAGTTCGTGCTGGAAACCGGCTGGCTGCCGACTTAGGAGCGCAAGCGACTCTCGACCCAGGGCACGACCGATTCGAGCGCGGCGGAGAGATTTTCGGGCCGGTTACCGCCGGCCTGGGCCATGTCGGGCCGCCCGCCGCCGCGGCCACCGCACTGCTCGGCGACCATGTTGGCCAGGTCGCCGGCGCGGATCCGGTCGGTCTCGCCCTTGGTCACACCGGCAATGATCGTGACCTTGCCGTCGACGTCGCTTGCGAGCACGATCGCCGCCGCGCCGAGCTTGTTCTTGAGCTGGTCGACGGTTTCGCGCAGGGTCTTTGCATTCGCGCCGTCGAGGCTTGCAGCCAGCACCTTGATGCCGTCGACATCCTGCGCCCGCGACGCGAGACCACCGCCGGTTTGCGACGCCAGTTTCGATTTCAGCGCCTCGAGCTGCTTCTCGAGCGCACGGTTGCTGGCCTGCAGCTGGTCGATGCGCTGAACGATGTCGTCGCGAGTCGCCTTCAGCTTTTGCGCGGCGATTCCGAGCTTGTTCTCGCTGTCGATGAAGCGTTTCACCGCGGCCTCGCCGGTGACCGCCTCGACGCGGCGTATGCCGGCCGCGATGCCGGTCTCGACGACGATCTTGAACAGGCCGATGTCGCCGGCGCGTTCGACGTGGGTCCCGCCGCAAAGCTCGATCGAGTCTGACCCTATTTTCAGGACGCGGACCGTGTCGCCGTATTTCTCACCGAACAACGCGATCGCTCCGACCTGCTTCGCGCTCGTCATGTCCATCAGTTCGGCGCGGGTCTCGAAGTTACCCCGAATCTCGTCGTTGACGAGGGTTTCGATAGCGACGATCTGCTCGCGGCTGAGCGGCTCGTAGTGCGAAAAATCGAAACGCAGCTTGTCGGCGTCGACCAGCGAGCCTTTTTGCTGCACGTGTTCGCCGAGCACCTTGCGCAGGGCCGCATGCATCAAGTGGGTCGCAGAGTGATTGAGCATGATTGCGCGCCGGCGCGCGGAATCGATCGCCGTCTCGACCTCGTCACCGGCGACGAGCTCGCCGCGTTCGAGCGCGCCGATATGCAGGTAAACGTCGTTCTGTTTTTGCGTATCGGCGACCCTGAACTCGGTTTCGTCGCCGATGCGAATCGTGCCGGTGTCGCCGACCTGACCGCCGGATTCGCCGTAGAACGGCGTGCGGTCGAGAATCAAAATCGCGCGGTCACCGTTGTCGAGTCGGTCGATGGCCTGCTCTTCCTGCAGGATAGCGAGCACCCGGGCATCGCCCGTGTGGCGTTCGTAGCCGAGAAATTCGGTCGGCGGGTAGGCATCGAGTTCGAGCTTGCTGCCGACCGCGTCGAACTGGCTCGAAGCGCGCGCGCGCTCGCGCTGCGCCTGCATTTCACGATCGAAGCCGACCTGATCGATGACGAGGCCCTTCTCGCGCGCGACATCGGCGGTCAGGTCGACCGGAAAGCCATAGGTATCGTAGAGTTTGAACACGGTCTTGCCATCGATCGTGTCGCTATCGAGACCGGCGATCGCGTCTTCGAGGATGCGCATTCCCTGTTCGAGGGTTTCGGCGAATCGCTGCTCCTCTTTCTGCAGCACCCGCTCGACGTGCTCGCGGTGCTGGCGCAGCTCCGGGTAAGCCTCGCCCATTTCGGCGTCGAGCGCGGCGACCAGCTTGAAGAAAAACGGTTTGCGGCAGCCGAGCTGATGGCCGTGGCGCGCGGCACGCCGGATGATACGCCGCAGCACGTAACCGCGACCTTCGTTCGACGGCAGCACGCCGTCGACGATCAGGAATGCGCAGGAGCGTATGTGGTCGGCAATGACGCGCAGCGACTTGTCCTCGAGGTCTTTCGTGCCGGTGAGCTTTGCCGCCGACTCGATCAGCGCGCGGAACAAATCGATGTCGTAATTGTTGTGCACGTCCTGCATGATCGCCGCGAGCCGCTCGAGGCCCATGCCGGTGTCCACCGACGGCTTCGGCAACGGCTGCATGTTGCCGGCGGCATCGCGATTGAACTGCATGAAGACGAGATTCCAGATCTCGATGTAGCGATCGCCGTCCTCGTCGGGCGAGCCCGGCGGCCCGCCGTCGATCTCGGGGCCATGGTCGTAGAAGATCTCGCTGCACGGGCCGCAGGGACCGGTATCGCCCATCGACCAGAAGTTGTCCGAAGTGCCGATTCGGGTGAAGCGTTTTGGATCGACGCCGATGTCGTCGAGCCAGATCCCGGCCGCTTCGTCATCCTCGGCGTAGACCGTCACCCAGAGTTTCTCCGCCGGCAGGCCGACGACGTTGGTCAGGAAATCCCAGGCGTAGCGAATCGCCTCCTGCTTGAAATAATCGCCGAAGGAAAAATTGCCGAGCATTTCGAAGAAAGTATGGTGGCGCGCGGTATAGCCCACGTTTTCGAGGTCGTTGTGCTTGCCGCCGGCGCGCACGCAGCGCTGCGCGGTGGTCGCGCGCGAGTAGCCGCGCTTGTCGGTGCCGAGAAAGACGTCCTTGAACTGGACCATGCCCGAGTTCGTAAACAGCAGGGTCGGATCGTTGCCGGGCACGAGCGGGCTCGACGGCACGATCGTGTGGTCGTTGGCCTCGAAATACTTGAGGAACTTGTCCCTTAATTCGGCGCTGGTCGTCATGTCTGCAATATGGGGTCGCCTCTCGCCGCGACCAATAACGCCCGGAAAATCCGGGCGTTAGCGGAATAATCGCATGACTGAATCGGCAGAAAAACCCCTATTTTGTAAAAAACGCGCCTGCTTCATGCGTGCACCATAGTCGTCGGGAATCGCCGCGCCGTACTTGCGCTCGCGCTGCGCCGCCAGCAAATCGTCCCAGCGCCCGGCGAGCGCCTCGAGCGCGGACTCGATCAGCGCCTCGTCGACGCCGCGTTCGCGCAACTCGTGACGAATGCGGATCGGACCCATGCCGGCTTCGACCCGACTGTGTACGTAAGCCTCGGCAAAACGCGTGTCCGATTGGAGACGGTTGCGCTGCAGGCTTTCGAGCGCGTCATCGATGTCGTCGTCGTCGTAACCGCGAGTCACGAGCTTGCGGCGCAGTTCCAGCGCCGAGTGCTCGCGCCGCGCCAGCATATCCATCGCCACTTTGCGCGCCGCCGGTCGGTCCGTCGTCTCGCTCACGTCATCACTCGCAACCGACGTTTCATCGGACTAGGTATCTCGCCAGGCACGCCAGGGTATCGAATCGAGTAGTTTCCGTCCGGCGCTGCAACTCGTTGATATGCATCGGCGTCATATTCGCCGTCGGGCCTGCTGGGTTTCCGGCGCGACATGGCGGGTAAAAAAAAGCCCCCGGAGAGGGAGGTTTCCGGGGGCACTTGCCAGCTTAGCAACATGGGTGGATGGGACAGGTAGGCTAGGGAATTTCCACCGTTTCGGGTTCGACTGGAGAGTCAGTTGCATCGCTGTCAATCGGTTTCGCGTGGCTCGGCGGCGGCAACAGCAGCTCGCGCAGGCGCCGGTCTATATCCTCGGCCATGTCCGTATTTTCCTTGAGGAACTGGCGAACGTTGTCCTTGCCCTGACCGATGCGCTCGTCGTTGTAGCTGTACCACGCGCCGGACTTCTCGATCAGGCCGTGCTTGACGCCGAGGTCGATCAGCTCGCCTTCGCGCGACGAGCCCTCGCCGTAGAGTATTTCGAATTCGCACTGCTTGAACGGCGGCGCGACCTTGTTCTTGACGACCTTGACCCGGGTATCGTTACCGATGACTTCGTCGCCGCGCTTGATCGCCCCGATGCGCCGGATATCGAGGCGCACGGAGGCATAGAACTTTAGCGCGTTGCCGCCGGTCGTGGTCTCGGGGTTGCCGAACATGACGCCGATCTTCATGCGGATCTGGTTGATGAAGATGACCATCGTGTTCGAGCGCTTGATGTTGCCGGTCAACTTGCGCAAGGCCTGCGACATCAGCCGCGCCTGCAGGCCCATGTGCGAATCACCCATGTCGCCCTCGATCTCGGCCTTCGGCGTCAGCGCCGCGACCGAGTCGACGACGACCACGTCGACCGCGCCCGAGCGCACCAGCATATCGGTGATTTCGAGCGCCTGCTCGCCGGTATCGGGCTGCGACACGAGCAGCTCGTCGATGTCGACCCCGAGCTTGCCCGCGTAGCTCGGGTCGAGCGCGTGCTCGGCATCGACGAAAGCAGCGGCGCCGCCGTTCTTCTGGCATTCGGCGATGACCTGCAACGCGAGCGTGGTCTTGCCCGAGGATTCCGGGCCGTAGACCTCGATGACGCGGCCGCGGGGCAGTCCGCCGATGCCGAGCGCGACGTCGAGCGACAGCGAACCGGTCGAAATGACGCCCATCGTCATGTCGATTCCGGTGTCGCCGAGTCGCATCACCGAGCCCTTGCCGAACTGCTTCTCGATCTGGCCGAGGGCCGCGGCGAGCGCTTTCTGCTTGTTGTCGTCCATTGATACCTACCTGTTAGTTTGAGTTGACGAATTATCCCACAGCCGGACGAGAACATAAAGAGAACTTTTTGATTCGACCCGATTTTGCGTCCGGCCCGGGATCCGATAATGCGACATTATCCATACGCGGTAGCTCATGGCGTGAGCCTGCAAAAAACACCGCGCGAATCCGATCGGCGAAAACCGCCGGTTGAACCCGCCCGGAGTCGGCGATAGGCTGTCGAAAAACCTGACTCCGAACTCGTGTCGAACCCGAACCGTCCCGACCTCGCGCTGACTACGATCCTGTCGCTGCTCGCCGTCACCGGCCTGGCCGCCGGCGGCATCCTGCTGTGGCCCGGCGCGCCGGCGCCCGGCTCGCCGGTGGGTCAGCTGTGCGCCACGCTCGGCGCGCTACTGCTGCTCGCGCCGCTTGCGTTTTCGCTGATGAAACGCTCGGGCGCGAGCGCTAGCCCGCCGGCCTGGTTCGTCGCCCACGTGCTCGCCGCGATGCTCGGCAGCCTGCTGGTCTTCGTCCACGTCGCCGCCGGTGACTGGCTGACGCCGCCGGGTCTGGTCCTGTTATTGCTCGTCTTCCTTGTCGTCCAGGGCAGCCTGGTGCGCGCCTTCCTGACCCGTGGCTTCGCGCTGCTGTTCGCGCGTCCCGGCGCGCCGCAGGGTTTCACCGCGCCGGCCGGGCTCGACGCGACCGCGCTCGCGGCGGTCATCGACGCCAAGATTGGGTTACTCGCACGGCTCGATCCGCGCGCCGACGAAGGCCTGTTTTCGCCGGCCCTCGGTCACTGGCTGCGCCGGCCGCTGCTCAGCCTGCGCTACCAGCGGCTCGCCGAACGCGAGGCCCGGATGGTCGGCGCGCGCGCCGCCGCCGGTGCCGCGCTGGGCTGGTCGCGGCGCCTGCATTTGCTCGCCGCGCTGCTGTTCTACGTCGGGCTGCTGACACACGTGGTGGTCATGCTGTTTTTTGCCGGCTACGCCGCCGGCGGCGAACCGATCGACTGGTGGCATATTAGCGACTGGGGCCACTGAATCATGACCGACCCGGGAACCCGTCTTGCACTGTCGATCGATCTCGAACGCTGCACCGGCTGCAAGAGCTGCGAAGCGGCCTGCAAGCAGACCAACGCGCTCGGGCCGCACAGCTATCGCAACCGCGTGCTGTGGTTCGACGAGCAGCAATCCCCGACGGCCGGCGACACGCCCGCGCGTCTCGATTTCCTGACCGTGACCTGCCAGCAGTGCGAGCGCCCGGCCTGCCTGCGCGCCTGCCCCGTGCACCCGAAGGCGATTTCGAAGGATCCCGTCACCGGCGTGGTTGCGATCGACGAAGCGCGCTGCACCGGTTGCGGCGAATGCGCCGTGTCCTGCCCGTACGGCGCGATCGGCTACAACTTCGAACAACATCATGCGGTCAAGTGCGACCTGTGCGCCGAGCGCCGCACGCGCGACCTCGGTCCGGCCTGCGCCGCGGTCTGCCCGACGCGCGCAATCCGTTACGGCACGCGCGCCGAGTTGCTCGCCGACGCCGAGCGTAACGGCCGCGAACTGCTCGACACCGATCACTTCCTGCAGCAACCGGCGACGATTTATCTCAAGCGCTTGCGCGACCGCGATGCGAATTCCGCCGACGCGCCGGTTCGCTCGACCCCGGCGCTGCTCGCCGATCACCGCGTGCGGCTCAGCATCCGGCCGAGCGCGGCGCGCGGCTCGTACCGCAAGGCCGACAAGCTCGCCGCGGCGGCGGACGCAGACGAGCGTATCGTGCCGGGCGGCTGCAACATCTGCTTCAACGGCTGCCCGGTCAAGTATCACCTGCGCGGCAACCGGGTCGTCAACGTCTACGGCAACGACGAGGATCCGCAGTTCCAGGGTCGCATCTGTCCCAAATCGCAGATGACGCTGCAGATGTACGACAACCCGCTGCGCCTGGTAACGCCGCTCAAGCGCGTCGGGCCGCGCGGCCGCGACAGCTTCGAGGAAATCGGCTGGGACCAGGCGCTCGCCGAGATCGCCGCGAGGCTCGCCGCGGTGCGCGACGAACACGGCAGCGAAGCGCTCGCAATCCAGTCGGGATCGCGCACCGGCGTGCTCAACATCATCGGCGCGATTCCGCTGTTCGCCGGGCTGTGGGGCACGCCCAACGTCGCCGCGACCGAGCCTTACTGCGACATGGGCAAGGGCGTCGCGCTGAATCTGACCCAGGGCACCGGGGTGATGGCCAACGTCTACACCGAGGACGACATCGGCCGCGCCGAAGCCTACGTCTACATCGGCGACAACCAGGCCGAGACCCGGCCGGTCAACTTCGGCATGGTCAACGACTGGCGGGTCAACAACGACGCGCGGATGATCGTCGTCGACCCGCGCCTGACCGCGACCGCGAGCAAGGCCGACGCGTGGCTGCCGATCCGCTCGGGCACCGACCTCGCGCTCGGGCTCGGCATCATCCATTACCTGTTCACCCACAACCTGCACGACGCCGAATTCTGCGCGCGCTGGATCGTCGGCTGGCGCGAGTGGCGCGATTTCGTCATCGAGCGCGGCTACGATCTCGACTGGGCCGCGCGCGTCACCGACCTCGCACCGGCGCAGATCGAGGACCTCGCGCGCACGATCGCAACCGCCGACGGCTGCATGATATTCCTGTCGCGCGGCATCAATCAGCACACCAACTCGGCACAGACCAACCGGGTATTCATGTTCATCGCCGCGATCACCGGCAACTGGGGGCGGCGCGGCGGCGGCTATTTCAACGTGTCGTCGGAGATGAACTGGAAAGCGCCGCTGATACCGGCCGCGCGCAAACCGGCTACCCGCCCGGCGATCGGCAAGAACCCGTCGGCGTGGACGGACGCGATGCTCGACGGCGCGCCCTACCCGCTGCGCGCGCTGATCACCGGCAATAATCCGCTCGGCCAGTGGCCGAATCAGAACCGCGCGCGCCGCGCGGTCGCGTCGCTCGACCTCGTCGTGCACCTCGAGCTGTTCAAGAACGCGACCTCGCGCTACGCCGATTACGTGCTGCCGATGGCGAGCGGCATCGAGAAAGGCGGCACGACCCGCTTCGCCGAGGACCGCCGTATCGTCTGGAACGACCGGTTCATCGATCCGCCCGGTGACGCGCGCTCGGATCACTGGTTCTGGATCGAACTCGGCAAGCGCTTCGGCTTCGGCGACGTGCTGAAAGACGACTACAAGGACCCGCGCAAACTATGGGACGAGGTGCTCGTCGCCGCGACGCCCGACCTCGCCGCGGCGAGCACCGCCGAGTTGCTGCAACGACCGAATCGAACCGTTCGCCTGCCGCGCTTCGACGGCGCCGACGGCGAACTCGATCCGGTTTACGTCACCGAAAAGATGCGGCAGGAGCCCGATGCCGGTCTCGCCTACCCGACCGCGAGCGGCAAGCTCGAGTTCTGGACCGAGGCGCAGGAGGCGAAATTCAACGCGATGGGATTGTCGGCGCTGCCGGAGTTCTATACCGAGGCCGAGCAACTCGTCGATCTGCCGCGCATCGAATATGCCGATGTGCCGGTGAAGTCGACGTTCTTCGGCGGCGACACGCTGGTTCACCCCGGTCGAATCGTCGACACCCCGGTCGCGCGCGACCCGCGCTATGACACCGAACTGGTCACCGGCCGCCCGCCGGCGCCGCATTTCCATTCCTGGACGCATTATTTCTGGCAGGCACAGGAGATGTGGCCCGAGCTTTACTGCCAGATCCACCCCGACAAGGCCGCCGCGATCGGCGTGGCCGACGGCGAGCATGTCTTCATCGAGACCGCCAACGGCCGCATCAGCGCGCGCGCCTGGCTGCATCGCGGCATTCGTCCGAGCAGCGTCTTCGTGCCGATCGGCTGGGACGAACAGCAGCCGTTTCACCCGAATTCGAGCGTCAATCACCTGACCCGCATCCGCCTCGACCCGGTTTCGCAGCAGGCCAATCTCAAGACCCATTTGTGTCGGGTCGAAAAGGCCAGCCACTGACGGGCGGCCGCGGCGGATTCAGTCGGCTTCGATCAGCGCCAGCAAAGCCTCGAGCGCGGCGAGCAGCGACGCGTCGCGCACCGCGGCGCGATCGCCGTCGAAGCGGTGCTCGCGGGCGGACTGTTCAGCGTCGCGCGCGACCGCGATCCAGACCGTACCGACCGGCTTGTCGGCACTGCCGCCGGCAGGCCCGGCGATGCCGGTCACCGCGACCGCGTAGTCGGCGCCGCTCGCGCGCAGCGCGCCCGCCGCCATCGCCAGCGCGACCGGTTCCGAGACCGCGCCATACTCGTCGATCAGCGCCGGCGGCACCGCCAGCATGTCGCTCTTGGCCGTATTGCTGTAGGTCACGAAGCCGCGGTCGAACCAGTCGGACGAGCCCGCCAGGTCGGTGCAGGTCTTGGCAATCAGACCGCCGGTGCAGGATTCGGCGGTGACAATGCGCTTGTCGCGCGCGAGCAGCGCTTCGGCGAGGCGAAAGGTCAGGGCTGAAACGTCGGCGTTCATGGCGGGATTATACCCGAAGCCCGGCGACCCGAATGGCAGCTGTGCCCGCTTGATCCCGGTCAGTCAGGCGCGTACCCGGCCGGCGAGCCGCGGCGCGCGATGCTATACTGAGCTGCGATACAATCGCGCAGGCCGAAGCATGAACGATAGCCGAGACGCCGAATCCGCGGCGGTGACCCCGCTCGATTCGGCCCGCATCGACAACGACGAGGGCTCCACCGACGACAGCCTCGCGAGCCACGAACTCGGTCGCATGGAAATCATCCGCCGTTTCGAAAACGGCCTCTACCCATACACCGACAAGATGGGACGCACCGAATACGAGGACGCCAAGGCGGCGCTGCAGGTCGAGCTGCTCAAGGTGCAGAAGTGGGTCAAGCAGAGCGGACGCAAGATCGTCGTCCTGTTCGAGGGCCGCGACGCGGCCGGCAAGGGCGGCACGATCAAACGCTTCATGGAACATCTCAATCCGCGCGGCGCGCGCGTCGTCGCGCTCGAAAAGCCGACGATCGCCGAGCAGACCCAGTGGTATTTCCAGCGCTACGTCAATCATTTGCCGTCGGCCGGCGAAATCGCGCTGTTCGACCGCTCGTGGTACAACCGCGCCGGCGTCGAGCGCGTCATGGGTTTTTGCGAACCCGGCGCCTATCTCGAGTTCATGCGCCAGTGCCCGGAGATCGAGCGCATGCTCGTGCGCTCCGGAATCCTGCTGTTCAAGTACTGG
Source organism: Gammaproteobacteria bacterium (assembly GCA_041569645.1). Taxonomy (GTDB): domain Bacteria; phylum Pseudomonadota; class Gammaproteobacteria. The sequence goes on along the minus strand of JBFFXR010000059.1, from coordinate 3,484 downwards.
TTTTCGGTCACCCGCGACGAACAGCGCCGGCGCTTCGAATCGCGCAAGGGCGACCCGCTGAAACAATGGAAGCTGTCGCCGATCGACCAGGCGTCGATCGACAAGTGGGACGACTATACCGAGGCCAAGGAAGCGATGTTTTTCTATACCGACACCGCCGACGCACCCTGGACGATCATCAAGTCCGACGACAAGAAACGTGCGCGCCTCAACTGTATGCGGCATTTTCTGTCGACGCTCAACTACGACGGCAAGAACGAAACCACCATCGGCGAGCCCGACCCGTTCATCGTCACGTCGAGCGACCACGCGATCGGCAACAGCGAGCACATCCTCGGCAAGAGCCTGCACCCGGAACAGCGCCGCAAGCGCGACTGACCGCGCGTCCTTCGAATCCATCCGGCTCACGCCAGCCCGGCGCCAGGATCGTTCCGGCAATACGATATAATAAATCTATTAATTTATTTGAAATATAAAATTTTAACTATTCTCCGGCATCCCCCATATCGAACTCCGGATTCACTAGACACAGGAGCAAGCTTCCATGCAATCCAGAGAACAGCAACCCGTGCCGCGGGTCACTTTCCGCACCCGCCGCGACCACGAGTGGCTCGACCTGTCGAGTGACGAGATCTTCAAGGGCAAGACCGTTGTCGTGTTTTCGCTGCCGGGCGCCTTCACGCCGACCTGTTCGTCGACCCACGTACCGCGCTACAATCAGCTCGCGCCGGTTTTCAAGCGCCACGGCGTCGACGAAATCGTCTGCATATCGGTCAACGACGGATTCGTCATGAACGAGTGGCAGCGTGAGCAGCATGCCGACAACCTGCGCTTCCTGCCGGACGGCAATGGCGAGTTCACCGCTGCGATGGGCATGCTCGTCGACAAGCAGGACCTCGGTTTCGGCCAGCGCTCATGGCGCTACTCGATGCTGGTCAAGGACGGCATCATCGAGAAGATGTTCGTCGAGCCCGACCTGCCGGGTGACCCCTTCGAAGTCTCCGACGCCGACACGATGCTCGCCTACATCGCGCCGCTGGCGGACAAACCGCGCGACGTCAGCATTTTCACCCGCAACGGCTGCGAATTCTGCGTACGCGCCAAGGGCATGCTGCGCGACGCCGGCATCGATTTCGAGGAACTGTTGCTGAACCGCGACTACAGCGAAGCGACGCTGCGCGCGGTCGCCGGCAAGTCGACCGTTCCGCAAGTCTTCGTCAACGGTACCTTGATCGGCGGCGCCGACGAACTCGAGCAATATCTCGCGAGCGATCTCGCCGCCTGATGCTGACATGGGCGGCCCGCTCGTCGGGCCGCCTGGCCGCACCCCTTTTCAAATCCCCGCGCAAGTTCTACGATAGGCGCTCGTCCGGCAGGGCCTGCGCAAAACGCATCGCGCCATACGGCCGGCGACTTCCGTTGATGACCGATGCCGTTGTTCCCGACTCGACAATTCGACCTACCCTACCCGGCCGCACGCGGGGCTGCGCGTTGACTACGGCCAAGCCGATCGATCGCGATCTCGGCAAGCACACGCCGATGATGCAGCAATACATTGGGTTGAAGGCGGAATACCCCGATACACTGCTGTTTTATCGCATGGGCGATTTCTACGAGCTGTTCTACGACGACGCGCGCAAGGCCGCGGGACTGCTCGACATCACGTTGACCAGGCGCGGCCAGTCGTCGGGTGAACCGATCCCGATGTGCGGGGTGCCCTACCACGCAGTCGACAATTATCTCGGCAAGCTCGTGCGCGCCGGCGAAGCGGTCGCAATCTGCGAGCAGATCGGCGACCCGGCGGCGAGCAAGGGCCCGGTCGAGCGCCAGGTCGTGCGGGTCGTGACGCCCGGCACCTTGACCGACGAAGCGCTGCTGCAGGATCGCCGCGAAAACCTGCTGTGCTGCATTCAGCAGCGTCGCGGCCACTGGGGCCTGGCCGCGCTGGAGGCCAGCTCGGGTCGCTTCAGTCTGACCGAACTCGGCGGCGACGGCGAACTCGACAACGAACTCGCGCGGCTCGCGCCGGCCGAAATTCTCTACGCCGAAGACGAAAACCCGCCGCTGTCGGTCGAACTCCGCGCGCGCGCCCACCCGCGGCCGCCGTGGCACTTCGAGCTCGACAGCGCGACGCGGCAGCTCTGCGCGCAGTTCGGCACGCGCGATCTGGACGGCTTCGGCATCGCCGACGCGAAGCTCGCGCTCGGCGCCGCCGGCTGCCTGCTGACCTACCTCGACGCGACGCTCAAGACCGACCTCGTGCACCTGCAGCCGCCGCGGCTCGAACGCGCCGGCGACGCGCTCGTCATCGACGCCAACAGCCGGCGCAATCTCGAGCTCGTGCGCCCGATCAGCGAGCAGGCGCCGAACCACAGCCTGCTCGGCATCGTCGACCATTGCCGCACGGCGATGGGCCATCGCGAACTGGCCCGCTGGATCCAGCGTCCGCTGCGCGACCAGCAAGCGGTTCGACAGCGCCATCACGCGGTCGCGAGCCTGCTCGACGACCGCGAGTTCGAAGCCTTCGCCGAAGCTCTCACCGCGATCGGCGACATCGAGCGCATTCTTGCGCGCATCGGCCTGCGATCGGCGCGCCCGCGCGACCTGGCGACGCTGGCGGCAACGCTGCAACTGCTGCCGCAGTTGCAAGTACTGCTCGCGCGGCGCGACAGCCCGCTGCTCGGCGAACTCGCCGGCGAAATCGCCACCCACCCCGAGATCGTCGCGCTGCTCGACGCGGCGATCGTCGACGATCCGCCGATGCTGATTCGCGACGGCGGCGTCATGCGCGCCGGTTTCGATCCCGAACTCGACGAGCTGCGCGAGCTCAGCGCCAACGCCGACCAGTTCCTGCTCGACCTCGAGGCCCAGGAGCAGCAAAAAACCGGCATCCAGTCGCTCAAGGTCGCCTACAACCGGGTGCACGGTTTCTACATCGAGGTTAGCAAGACGCAAAGCGGCGCGGTACCCGACGAGTACGTCCGCCGGCAAACGCTGAAAGCGGTCGAACGCTACATCACGCCCGAGCTCAAGGCATTCGAGGACAAGGTACTGAGCGCCCGCGAGCGCGCGCTGGCTCGCGAGAAGTACCTCTACGATGCGCTGCTCGGCCAGCTCGGCGACGAGCTCGCGCCGCTGCAGCGGGCGGCGCGAGCGCTGGCCCAGCTCGACGTGCTGGTCGCTTTCGCCCACTGCGCCGAACTGCGCGACTGGCACGCGCCCGAACTCACGCCGGAGCCGGTGCTCGACATCGAAGCCGGCCGCCATCCGGTGGTCGAGGCTGCGCTCGACGAGCCTTTCGTCGCCAACGACCTCGAGCTCGACGATGCGCGGCGCATGCTGCTGATCACCGGACCCAACATGGGCGGCAAGTCAACCTACATGCGCCAGACGGCCCTGATCGTAATCCTCGCCTACATGGGCAGCTACGTGCCGGCGCGACGCGCGCGGCTGGGCCCGGTCGACCAGATCTTCACGCGCATCG
>JBFFXR010000058.1:0-15933 GCA_041569645.1 Gammaproteobacteria bacterium | reverse complement strand
GGCGGTTGCGAAACCAGCACCGCGGCCACGCCGCCGAGCGCGGCGAAGCCCATGACCCCGACGTTGAGCAGGCCGGCGTAACCCCATTGCATGTTGACGCCGAGCGCCATGACCGCCGAGATCAGACAGAGGTTCATGATCGCCAGCGCGACGTTCCAGGATTGCGCGAAACCGATGACCAGCAGCAGCAACGCGACGATGCCGAAGGCGAGGGCGGTCTTGAGCGAATGCGTCATAACACCTTGCCCCGCAGGATGCCGGTCGGTCGCACCAGCAGCACCAGCACGAGGATCACGAAGGACACCGCAAACTTGTAATCGGTCGACAGCAATTGCATCAGGCCGTCCGGCTCGAGGCTTTGCGGCAACAGGTAAATGAAGACCTTCTTGTAGGCATAGGTCACCATGACCTCGGAGAACGCGATCACGTAGCCGCCGAGAATCGCGCCGATCGGGTTGCCGATGCCGCCGACGATCGCCGCGGCGAACATCGGCAACAGCAACTGCAGGTAGGTGAACGGCTTGAAGCTCTTGTCGAGCCCGTAGAGCGTGCCGGCGATAGTCGCGAGGATCGCGGTGATGATCCAGGTCACGAGCACGACGCGGTCCGGATCCACGCCCGATAGCAGCGCCAGGTCCTCGTTGTCCGAGTAAGCGCGCATCGCCTTGCCGGTGCGGGTTTTCTGCAGGAACCAGAACAGCAGCACGACCAGCGCGATCGCGATGACGATCGTCAATCCCTGTGACAACTTGATGCTGAGGCCCTCCTCGAGGCCGGTCGATTCCTTGAAGTCGCGCGCGCGTACGATGAAGCGCTCGCCGTCGAGAAAGCGTTGGTCGTCGGGGCCGATGACGAAGCGGACGATGCCGTTGGTCATGAACATGACGCCCATCGATGCGATCATCAACGTCACCGGGGCGGCCTTGTGATGGCGGTAGTGGCGGTAGACCAGCCGGTCGGTGACGACGATCAGCGCGATCGTCAGCAGGATTCCGGCCGGTAGCGCGAGTAGCGCGGTCGGCAGCGGGCCAAGGTGCACGCCACGCGCCTGCAGCCACCAGGTCGCGAGAATGACGATCATCGTGCCGAAAGCCATGGTATCGCCGTGGGCGAAGTTGGCGAAGCGCAGGATACCGAAAACCAGCGTGATGCCGAGTGCGCCGAGCGCGAGCTGCGAGCCGTAGGCGAGACCCGGAACCACGACGAAATTCAGGATCAGCACGATCGCGTTGAGCAAATCGGTCAGCGCGTCCATTCAGCCTCCGAGAAACGAGCGCCGGACTTCGGGATCTTCGAGCAGGGCCTTGCCGGTGTCGGTGTGGCGATTCTCGCCGACGACGAGGACGAAGCCGCGATCGGCGATCTCGAGCGCCTGGCGCGCGTTCTGCTCGACCATCAGGATCGCGACACCGGTGTCGCGCACCTCGAGAATGCGCTCGAACAGTTCGTCCATGACGATCGGCGAAACGCCGGCGGTCGGCTCGTCGAGCATCAGCACGTCGGGTTGTGACATCAGCGCGCGGCCGACCGCAACCTGCTGGCGCTGGCCGCCGGACAGTTCGCCGGCGAGCTGGTCCTTCTTTTCGGCCAGAATCGGGAACAGCTCGTAGACCTGCGCGACGGTGTCGCCGATGTCGTCGTCGCGCAAAAAAGCGCCCATCTCGAGGTTTTCGTAGACCGTCATGCTGGTGAACACATTGCTGGTCTGCGGCACGAAGGCGATACCCTCGGCAATGCGGTCCTGCGGCGTCAGGCGCGAAATATCCTTGCCGCGGAACTGCACCGTGCCCTGTTTCAGCTCGAGCATGCCGAGCAGGGCCTTCATCGCGGTCGACTTGCCGGCGCCATTGGGGCCGACGATGACCACGATCTCGCCCTCGTCGACGTCGATCGTGCAACCCTTGAGGATGTCGGCGCCGCCGTAGCCGCCGACCATGTTCTCGCCGGCGAGAAAGCTCATGCGCTCGCCTCCTTGCGCTTGACGCCGTGGCCGAGGTATGCCTCGATCACTTCCTCGTTGCGCTTGATCTCGTCGGCGGTACCCTGCGCCAGTACCGTGCCCTCGGCCATGCAGATAACCGGGTCGCACAGTCGCGAGATGAAATCCATGTCGTGTTCGATCATGCAAAAGGTGTAATCCTGCTCGCGGTTGAGTTTCAGGATCGCGTCGCCGATTTCGCGCAGCAGCGTGCGGTTGACGCCGGCGCCGACCTCGTCGAGGAACACGACCTTGGCGTCGACCATCATCGTGCGGCCGAGCTCGAGCAGTTTTTTCTGACCGCCGGACAGGTTGCCGGCGAGTTCGTTGGCGATGTGATCGAGATTCAGAAAATCGATGACTTCCATCGCGCGTTCGCGCACGGCCGCTTCCTCGCGCGCCACCTGGCCGCGGCGAAACCATGCATTGAGCAGGTTTTCGCCGGATTGCCGGGCCGGCACCATCATCAGGTTTTCGATCACCGACAGGCGGCCGAACTCGTGCGCGATCTGGAAGGTGCGCAGCAGGCCGCGCTCGAACAGCTCGTGCGGCTTGAGGCCAGTGATTTCCTCGCCGTCGAGGTAGACGTGACCCTCGGTCGGCTCGTAGATCCCGGCGATGGTGTTGAACAGCGTGGTCTTGCCGGCGCCGTTGGGACCGATCAGGCCGGTGATCGAGCCTGCGGCGATATCGAGCGTCGCGTGATCGACGGCCTTGAGGCCACCGAAATACTTCGATACGTTGTCGACCCGCACCATCGGGTTGGAATCGTCGGAGGATGTCATGCAGGAACCGGTTACCGATTTTGGCTGCATGGTACCCAAATCGGCCGGCGTTGGCGAAACTAATCGGGTGCCTGCTGCGGGTTGCCGGAGTCGCGCCGCGATCCGGTAATTCAGGATTTTTCGACCAGCGGCACGAATGCGACGCCGAGCAGTTCGCGAGTTTCGACGCGGCCGTCGGCGTCGCGCGTGACCAGCACCAGCTCCTGGTGTCCGCCCCGATGCCCGAGCGGTAACAGCAGGCGCCCATCGGGCCCGAGCTGTTCGACCAGCGCCGCGGGAATCCGTGGCGCCGCCGCGGTGACGATGATCGCGTCGTAGGGCGCATGCTCGGGCCAGCCGGCATAGCCGTCACCGTCAAGGATCTGGACGTTGTCGTAGCCGAGCCGCCCGAGCCGCTGGCGCGCGCTTGCGGCGAGTTCGGGGATACGCTCGACGCTATAGACTTGTCGCGCGAGTTGCGCAAGAACCGCCGCCTGGTAACCGGTACCGGTACCGATTTCTAGCACGGTCTGGTTGGCGTCGAGATCGAGCAGGTCGGTCATCAGCGCGACGATGTAGGGTTGCGAGATCGTCTGGCCGTGACCGACCGGCAGCGCACCGTCGCGAAACGCCGAGCCGCGCAGTTCGGGCGGCACGAACTCTTCGCGCGGCACCGCGCGCATCGCCGCCATGACTCGTTCGGAGAATTGCTCGCGGCCGGTACGGCTCGCGGTCAACACGATGCCGGTCTCGATATCGCGAATCATCTGTTCGCGTTCGCGCTCGTAAGCCATAATCTTAGGTGGCGTCAGGCAATCCGTCAGGCCGCCATTGTAGCCGATCGCGCATTCGACGCCTTGATCCCGAGCAGTTCGTCGGCACACTGGATATAAATTGAATTAATAAGAATCCAATATATATAAATTTATCTTATTAATATTTCTGCTGGCGGGATCAATTTTATTGTTTTGCAACTCGATGTCCGGACGCGCAAACTCACGGCATCGCCAACCGGAAGATATCGATCGCCATGGCCACGCCTGCCGTCCGCCGCGAAGTCAAATCGACGACCTGCTACATGTGCGCGTGCCGCTGCGGCATCAACGTGACCGTCGAGGACGGCGAGGTTCGTTACATCCAGGGCAATCCCGAACACCCGATTAACCGCGGCGTGATCTGCGCCAAGGGTGCGTCGGGCATCATGAAGCAGTATTCGCCGGCGCGCCTGACGCGGCCGCTGAGGCGCAAGCCCGGCAGCGAACGCGGGCAGGGCGAATTCGAGGCGATTTCGTGGGACGAGGCTCTCGATACGCTGGCGCAGCGACTCGCGCGGATCCGTGAAACGGATCCGAAACGCTTCGCGCTGTACACCGGCCGCGACCAGATGCAGGCGCTGACCGGCTTGTTCGCCAAGCAGTTCGGCACGCCGAACTATGCCGCCCACGGCGGCTTTTGCTCGGTCAACATGGCGGCCGGCATGATTTACACGATCGGCGGTTCGTTCTGGGAATTCGGCGGACCCGATCTCGAACGCGCGCGGCTGTTCATCATGCTCGGAACCGCGGAAGATCATCATTCGAATCCGCTCAAGATCGCGCTCGGCAAGTTCAAACGCCGTGGCGGCAAGTTCATCGCGATCAACCCGGTGCGCACCGGTTACGCGGCGATCGCCGACGAATGGATCCCGATCCGGCCGGGCACCGACGGTGCGCTGCTGCTCGCGATCCTGCACGAGATTATTGCCCGCGGCTTGTTCGACCGCGAATTCCTGGTGCAGTACAGCAACGCGCCGGATCTCGTCAATGCCGACCCGGCGAGTGACCGGCACGGCCTGTTCCTGCGCGGCGACCAGCCGGTCGAAAAATCCTGCGTCGAACCGGAAAACAAGCGCTGGTGGGATCGCCATCGCGATGCGCCGGTTGATTCGCACAGCACCGACGCCGATCCACGGCTGCTCGGCGAATTCAGGCTCGACGACGGCACGCCGGTAAAGCCGGCGCTGCAGTTGCTCAGGGAACGCGTCGCGGACTATACCCCCGAATGGGCCGCCGGCATTACCGGCGTCGATGCGGCTACGATTCGCCGGCTGGCGCACGAAATGGGGATTACCGCGCGCGACGAGCAAATCGAATTGCCGCTGCCGTGGACCGATGCCTGGGGGCGCGAGCATGAATCGATTACCGGCAACCCGGTAGCCTTCCACGCGATGCGTGGCCTGGCCGCGCATTCCAACGGATTCCAGACAATTCGTGCACTCGGAATACTGATGAGCCTGCTCGGCACCATCGACCGGCCCGGAGGCTTTCGCCACAAGGCGCCGTTTCCGCGCCCGATTCCGCCCTGCGCGAAGCCCCCGAACGCGCCCGACGCGGTGCAGCCGGGCGCGCCGCTCGAAGGCATGCCGCTGGGTTTTCCGGCGGCGCCGGAAGACCTGTTCGTCGACGCCGACGGTGAGCCGGTGCGACTCGACAAGGGATTCTCCTGGGAGTACCCGCTCGCGGTGCATGGCCTGATGCACAATGCGATCACCAACGCCTGGCGCGGCGATCCCTATCCGATCGATACGCTGATGTTGTTCATGGCCAACATGGCGTGGAACTCGTCGATGAATACCGAGCGGGTGCGTGCGATGCTGACCGACAAGCGCGACGACGGCGAATACAAGATTCCGTTTCTCGTCGTCTGCGACGCCTACCAATCGGAGACCGTCGCTTTCGCCGACCTCGTGCTGCCGGATACGTCTTATCTCGAACGCTACGACGCGATGTCGATGCTCGATCGGCCGATATCCGAGTTCGAGGGTCCGGTCGACTCGGTGCGGATTCCGGTGGTGCCGCCGAAAGGCGAGTGCCGGCCGTTCCAGGACGTGCTCGTCGATCTCGCATCGCGGCTCCAGCTGCCGCGATTCATGAACCAGGACGGCACTCGCAAATACCAAAACTACAAGGATTTCGTCATTCATTACGAAACCGAACCGGGTTCCGGCATCGGCTTTCTCGCTGGCTGGCGCGGTAAGGGTGGCGAAAAATTCATGCGCGGCGAGCCCAACCCGAACCAGTGGGAAATGTATGCGCGCAATAATTGCGTTTACCAGTACGAGCTGCCGCGCTCGTTTCAGTACATGCGCAACTGGAACCGCGGCTACCTGCACTGGGCGCAAGATCACGGCCTGATTCGCTATACCGACCCGGTCAACATTCATATCTACTCCGAGGTGTTGCAGCGATTTCGCCTCGCCGCTCTGGGCAAGCGGCCGGGACGCCAGCCGCCAGCGCGGCTGCGCGAGCGCGTCGCAACACATTTCGATCCGCTGCCGTTTTACTACGAGCCGCTCGAAACCCAGGCCATCGATCGAGCGCGCTACCCGCTCAACGCAATTACCCAGCGGCCGATGGCGATGTACCATTCCTGGGATTCGCAAAACGCGTGGTTGCGCCAGATTCACGCGCACAACTACCTGTTCATGAGCCCGCGGGTCGGCGCGCAGCAGGGTATCGCCGACGGCGACTGGATCTGGGTCGAATCGGCGCACGGCCGGGTGCGCTGCATGTGCCGCTTCAGCGAAGCGGTCGAGCCCGGCACGGTCTGGACCTGGAACGCGATCGGCAAGGCATCCGGCGCCTGGGCGCTCGAACCCGACGCCAACGAATCGCAAAAAGGCTTTCTGCTCAACCACCTGATCAGCGAGGAACTTCCGTCGTCCGACCCGGAGCTTCGCTACTCGAACTCCGACCCGGTCACCGGCCAGGCCGCGTGGTACGACCTGCGCGTGCGGGTCTACCGGGCAGGCGACGACGAACCGCGCCAGACCGCGCCGCAATTCGAGCCGCAGCCACGCGTGCCCGGCATGGAAGCCCGGCGCGGTCGCTGGCAGGCATTCGTGCGGGGGCTCAAATGACCCAGCTCGCACTCGTCATCGATCTGAATACCTGCGTCGGCTGCCAGGCCTGCGTGACCAGCTGCAAGGAATGGAATACTTCCGGCGAAGCCGGCCCGCTGACCGATCGTAACCCGTACGCGGCCGAACCGACCGGCACCTTCTTCAACCGGGTGCAGTCCTTCGAGGTCGGGGTATTTCCGCATACGCAGACGGTGCATTTTCCGAAGTCATGCCTGCACTGCGAAGACCCGCCTTGCGTGCCGGTGTGCCCGACCGGCGCGAGCTACAAGCGGCCCGAGGACGGTATCGTGCTGGTCGACTACGACAAGTGCATCGGTTGCGAGTACTGTTCCTGGGCATGTCCCTACGGCGCGCGCGAGATCGACGAGCGGCAGCGGGTGATGAAGAAGTGTACGCTATGCGTCGACCGGATTTATGATCAATCGCTGCCGGAAGCCGAGCGCAAGCCGGCCTGCGTGCTGGCCTGCCCGACGAGCGCGCGCATCTTCGGCGACGTCCACGATCCGGACTCGGAAGCTTCGCGCGCGATCAATGACCACGGCGGCTATCCGTTGATGCCCGAGTGGGGTACCCGGCCGGCCAATCATTACCTGCCGCGGCGCAAGACCGAGATCACGATCCACGACGAGGATCTCGAGCGCGCCGACAATCCGCTCAAAAAAGAGGATCGCGGGCCGCGCGCGCCGACGACGCGCACCACGCTCGATGATTCGACCTCGTGGTAGGGCAATGAAGCCGGCTATTTCGGTGATCCTGTTGACGACGCTGATCGGCGCGGCGCAGGGTTTGTTTCTCGCCTATTACAGTGCCGAGTGGCTGGTGCTGATCGGCATGCTCGAACCACCGGTGCGTGACCTGTCGGCGCAGGCCGCGACACTCGCCGTCGGTTTGTTGCTGGCCGGTCTCGGCGCATCGTTTTTTCATCTCGGGCATCCCGAGCGTGCCTGGCGGGCCGCCGCGATGTGGCGAACTTCATGGTTGTCGCGTGAAGTCATCGCGCTGCCGGCGGCGATATCGCTGATCGGGCTGTTCGCGCTCGTCGAATTCGAAGGCATCGAGTCGCCGTGGTTTTACCTCGGCGCGGTGCCGGTCGCGCCGTCGCTGGCGCTGGGATTCGCCGCGCTGCTGGCGGTACTCGCGCTCTACGTCTGCACCGCGATGATCTACACCTGCCTGAAGTTTCTGCGCCAGTGGCACAGCCCGTTGACGGTGTTGAATTTCTTCCTGATGGGCGCCGCGTCGGGCTTCAGCCTGGCCGCGCTGGTGGCGGCAATCGGCGACGATGGCCTGGTCGATTACTTCGCGTCGGGCGCGATCCTGCTGACGCTGTTCGCGCTCGCCGGACGGGCCGCGGCGCTCGCACGCAACCGGCGCTTGCGCCCGGCTTCGACGCTGCAGTCGGCGATCGGCATCCAGCACCCCAACATCCGGCAAATTGCGCAAGGCGCGATGGGCGGAAGCTTCAACACGCGCGCCTTCATTCATGCCTACGGCCCGGCGGTCGTGCGCCTGGCGCGGCAATTCTTTCTGCTCGCGGGATTCGCGTTACCGGCGTTGTTGCTGGCATTGCGGGGCGACGACCCGTTGCCGTGGTGCGGCCTCGCCTTCGGCCTGCAGTTCGCCGGCCTGCTGGTCGAACGCTGGTATTTCTTCATCGAGGCCGAACACCCGCAAAACGTCTACTACCAGATGATTTCCTAGCCGCCGCGCCGGAGGCGAGTCGGCATCAGACGTCGATCGACGAAAAGTGCTCTTTCGCGGCCTCGCGAAAAGCGCGCGACTGGTTGGCGTCGGGAATCGCCTGGGTAATGTAGTCGATGGCCGCGGCGACGTTGCGGCCGTCGTCGAAGGCTTCGTCGACGATCATGTCGGCGACGACGCCGATGTACTCGGTTGCGATTTCGAGCATCTGCGCCTTGACCGGGTCGTTGACCGCGGCACCGTTGCCAGAGGAAGCCGCGCCGCCGAGCGACGCGCCGGCATCGCCACCCGGATCGATCAGCTGCAGGAAGCTAGCCGCCGGCATCAGTTCGGGCTCGGTATCCTCGGGCGCCGACGCGTAGGTAAACTTGACCATGGCGCTCTCGGCGAGCACCTGAATCGCTTCGCCGGCCTCCTTCGAGCGGCAGTGAAGCCGCGTCAGGCGGCCTTCGGAAAAGCGCAGCAAGACCGATCGATTGGTATCGGTCAGGATCGTCAGAAAGCCGGTCTCGTTCGCGTCGATGATTTCGCGCAGCTGATCGAGCAGCTTGGCCTTGGAAACGAATTGCGACGCCATGACCTAGTCCGCCCGCTCCTCGCCGTCGTCGCGGGCCGTGCCCGGTGTGTCGCCCGGGGCTCGAATGAATTGTCGGGACTCGACCATCAGGCGTTGCCGGCGCGCTTCATTTCCTTGATGCGTTTCATGATGATCGACACGCTCGTACGCATGCGCTCGAAGGCTTGCGCCACATCCTGGATCTCGTCGTCGGAATTGACCACGATGGTGCGCGAGGTGTCGCCCTTGCTGACCGCGTCGGCGAGCTCGCGCAGATCGAGTAGCGGCTGGGTAATCGCCTTCGACAGCATACCGGCGACGAACACCGCGAGCGCGACGACGAGCACGACGACGACGCCCAGAATCACGACCATTTGCTGTTTCGAGTTTCGCAGGCTGTCCTGTACCGACTGCAGACCCTGAATCGGCGCCAGCGCGATCGACGTCGGCTGCTGCACGACCACTGTCCAGTTGAAACCGGGGAAGCGCGTGACCACCGTGCGGTAGAGTTCGGGCCCGGCCGAGCGCGCGTATCCGAGTACCTGGCCGCTGCCGAGCACGTAGCCGCGATTACGTGCCGAGAAAACTTCCTGGATCGCGGAATCGTTGCTGTTGCGCAGGTTGACCGCCTCGACCATGATGCGTTTTTTATCGTGCTTGGAGCCGGTTTCGGCGAGCAGCTGGCCGTTGCTGTTGATCACCGTCACCGCGCCGCCCTTGATGTCACGCGCGCCCTTGGTGGCGACTTCCTGAATCAGGCTCACGCCGAGCACGGCTTTCATTACGCCGAGGCTGCGCCCCGAGGCCGGGTCGTCGATGCGGACCGAGATGTCGATCGACCAGATGCCGGCGGACTTGTCGAACTCGACGTCGCCGACCGAGATGCCGTTCTCCCACGCGGTTTTCCACCAGTTTTCGTCGCGCTGGACGAAATCCGATGTCGGGTTGGTCAACGCGGTGTTGAAACCGTTGCGATCGGTGAAGAAGACTTCACCGAAGTGCGGCGAGCGCCGGATTTGCTGGATCAGGTAGCGATTGGCCGCCGGCGACACGTTGAGGCTCTTGCGGGACTTGAATTTGGCCTCGACGTCCGGAATCGTGAGCTTGTCCAGGCCGGCCTTCTTGTGCGCTGCGGCGGCGAGGCGCGCGGCCTCGAGCGTGATCGGCGCCGACGCCCAGACGACGACATCGGAGATCCGCTCGAGCATGAAGGTGTCGAGCTGGTCGACGATCCGGCCGGCGGTCGAACTCAGGTTGTTGCCGACCACCGAATCGAGCAATTCGCTCCGGCTTTTGTCGAGTTGCTGGTTGGCGTTGGATGTCAGCTGCGTCAGGCTGAACCATGAAAAGGTTCCGACCAGCAAGATCGGCACGATACCGATCAACAGGGTGCGGTTGGTGATTTTGCCGCGCAGGCTCTTCGAATAGGATCGTTTTTCCATTGTCTAGTCTCGCTGCGACGGAACGGTACACCGCCGCTGTGTGTCGGTTTCAGGCTGCCTCGCCCCGGTTGCATCGCTTCTTACCCGGAAATTTCACTGAATACAGCAACATAGAATGTGTTTCTAACATCGTGCTCTAAGTCAAAAAATCGGATCAGGCTTTAATAGGTGAAGCGGGTACAAAATAAATATAGACCATCTGTGAAGTAGTGCGCTTTTTTTGACCCCGGCCGGCGACGTGGCAATCGGCCCTGACAATGGCTTAGAATCGGGCTTCCAGGCTGATTTTTAGGCTTGCCCGAGGTGCGTAGCGCATGGATTTGACCCCGGCGATCATGAGCGCCGTCGCCGCCGCGTTCGCGGTGCCGCTGTTCATGGCGCTGGCGCGGCGCGTCAGGGCGCTGCGCCACGAGCCGGACCCGCGCAAATCTTTCGCCGAGCTCGAACGGGAATACGCTCGCTGGGAGCTGTGGTCGGTGCCGCTGACGCTATTGCTGGTAAGCCTGCTTTGCGGCGCTTTCTGGCTCGCGCTGCACGCGATCTATCTGCGCCGTATCGAAGCGCTCGAGCCGAGTCTGACGACGCTCGCGCTGCCGCCGCTGGCATGGCTCGCACCGGCGCTATTTTTCGCGATTTTCGTCGCGGCACTGCCGTTACACGGGATTTATCGGCTGTTGCTCGGCCGTCGCAGGTACCGCGAGTATATCGAGTATGGCAACCAGAAATTCCGGCTCGATTCGGCCCGATTGTTCCGTTGGCTCGCCAACACGATGTTGCCGCTGTGCCTCGGCCTGACGCTGCTGGCCTTCGACTGCTACGCGCGAATCACCGAGCGCGAGCTTTTCGTCAATGGCTATCTCGGCATCGGTGAAACCCGCCACCGGCTCGACGCGGTTGTGCAAATCGAGCGCATCGAGACCGCGGGCAATGGCGGGCGCGGTGCGTACTACGTGCTGCGTTTCGCCGACGGCGCGGTGTTCGACTTTCGCCGATTTCCGGGCGAAGCCAGCCTCGCGCAGCAACGCCGAATCGCGCGACGCGCCGCGTCGGCCTCCGGCATCGCGATCAGCCGCGTCGCATCGACGGCCGGGCGCGGCTGATCCGGCGATGGAACTGCAGGCCTATCTAGACGCGCTACCGGCCGCACGAGCGGAACGCTTCGCATCGATTCGCGACTTGATCCGCCAGCTCTATCCCGACGCGGTCGAATCGATGCGCTACCGGATGCCGACCTTCGAATACCGTGGCGGCTGGATATCGCTGGCCAATCGCAAACACTACATTTCGGTCTACACCTGCATGGGCGAACATATCGCCGAGTTTCGCGCGCGCCACCCGGCGATCGGGGCCGGCACCGGCTGCCTCAATTTCCGCGACCGCGACGAGATTCCGCTCGGCGACCTCGCGCAGGTGGTCCGCAACGCGCTCGAATTCGAGCACTGAACGAGGAACAAGGCATGCTCGAGCGACGTTTCATTCAGTGTGATGTCTTTTCGCCGACCCCGACGCGCGGCAACGGGCTGGCCGTGGTGGTCGACGGCGACGGCCTCGACGACGCCGAGATGCAGGCCTTCGCCGCGTGGACCAATCTCGCCGAGACGACCTTCCTGTTGCCGCCCGACGATGCCAGCGCCGATTACCGGGTGCGCATATTTTCGACCCGCACCGAGATGCGGTTCGCGGGTCACCCGACGCTCGGCAGCTGCGCCGCGTGGCTGCACGCCGGCGGCAATCCGCGCGAACCGGGCATCGTCCGCCAGCAGTGCAACATCGGCCTCGTCGAAATCGATATCAGCGACTCGGCAAGACCTGCCTTTACCGCGCCGCCGACCGCGATTCGGCCAGCCGATGACGAGGTCGTGCAGCGACTCGCCGAGGTGCTCGATCTGGCGCCGGAATCGGTCGTCGCGGCTGCCGAACTCGACAACGGACCCGTGTTCCAGGTGCTGGAGCTGGCCGACGCCGCTGCGGTGCTGGCGGCGGATTCGGCGCGCGTCCTTTATCCGGCTTTTTCGCGGATCGGTCTGTTCGGTCGGCATACCGCAGGAGGGGAATGTGACTACGAGTCACGCCTGCTCGCGCCGATGAACGGTATGAGCGAAGACCCGATCACCGGTTCACTGAATTCGGCGCTGGCGCACTGGTTACAGGCCCGCGATCTGCTTGAGCGACCGCTGGTGATCGCGCAGGGTACGCAAATCGGCCGTCACGGGCGCGTTTACGTCGAACCGAAACCCGACGGTAATATTGCGATCGGCGGTCAGACCCACATCCTGATCGACGGCACGGTGTTTCTTTAGGTCCGGGACGGTTCGATGCTCGAAATCTGGGGACGCAAGAATGCTTACAACGTGCTCAAGGTCACCTGGGTGGTGGCCGAGCTGGGGCTCGAGTATCGGCATCATGATATCGGTAGCGAACCCGGCGACCTCGATAGCGAAAAATTCAAGGCGCTCAACCCCCATGCGCGGATACCGGTGTTGCGCGACGATAACGGGGTCGTCTGGGAATCGAATACGATTGTCCGATACCTTTGCGCCCGGCACGACCCTGCGGGCTTGTGGCCGGAAGATCCCTACGATCGTAGCCGGGCCGAACGCTGGATGGACTGGGAACTCGCGCGCCTGCAGAATGATTTCATCGATCTTTTCTGGCGGTATTACCGGACGCCCGAATCCGCGCGAGACGCCACGGCAGTCAGGCACGCGAGGGAGCTTTGCGCACAGGACGTGCGGCAGCTGGATGTGCAATTGCGAGAACAGCCGTTTCTCGCCGGAGATCGCCTAACGATGGGCGATATTCCGTGCGCGGTTTTTCTCCATCGCTACATTAACATGGGGCTGGACGTCGAGTGGCCTGCAAATGTAGAACGGTGGTATCAGCGACTTGCGCTGCGTGATGCCTATCGGCAAATCGTCATGCAGCCTTTCGACGAATTACGAGGCCGGATTCGGTTCTAGGCGCGGGAGGTTGAAACCTATGCGGGGTCATTGTCTCTGTGGCGGCATCGAATTCGAACTCACGGGCCGGGTCCCGAAACTCTATCAGTGCCACTGTTCGATGTGTCGTCGCGTCAGCGGCTCGTCGGCCAATGCCGCGCTGATCGTCGGGCGCGAGCAGCTGGTCTGGCTGGCGGGGGAGGATTTGATCGAGCGCTACGCGACCGAAAGTGGCTGGCAGTCGCATTTTTGCCGCTGCTGCGGCTCGCCGCTGCCGAACCCGTCGCGCGGCGGCCGCGCCTGGTGGGTGCCCGTCGGACTGCTCGACGACAGTCCCGAACTGGAGCTCGGCGCACACCTGTACGTCGCGTCGAAAGCCGGCTGGGACCGAATCGCCGCCGCCGGCGCGCATTTCGACGAAATGCCCGACCGGGACGAGCTGGACCGCTTGCTGCGCCGCGATTAAACGCTAAGATGGTTGACGCCATGCAATATCGCGCCATGCATCCCGACGATTTCGCGCGCCTCGCCAGGCTGTGGCGCGACTGCGACGGGCTCGGGCTGCGCGACTCCGATTCGCCGGCGGGTATCGCGAAGTATCTCGCGCGTAACCCGGGGCTCAGTTTCGTTGCCGAGCGCAACGACCGCATCCTCGGCACGGTCATGGCCGGCCACGATGGCCGCCGCGGTTACATCCTGCACCTCGCGGTTGCCGTCGGCGAGCGCCGTCGCGGTGTCGCCAGCCGGCTCGTCGAGCGCTGTCTCGCCGCGCTCTCCGGCGAAGGCATCGACAAGACGCACGTTCACGTGATCGGCGACAATCGCGCCGGGCGCGAATTCTGGCTTGCGCGTGGCTTTCACCACCGCGGTGAAATCGAAATGTATTCCTTCGTCAACGGCGATAATCCCAATGTCTGAGGCGTTCGTCGAAAGACTGGATCCGGCGCACGCCGAGGTGCGCGCGTTAATTGCGGCCAGCGACGCATTCTACGCCGGCCTCTATCCCCCGGAGAGCAATCACCTCGAAAGCGTCGACGACCTGACCGCGCCGGGCGTGCTGTTCGTCGGTTGTCGCGTCGACGGCGAGCTCGCCGCCAGCGGCGCCGCCAAGCGCATGGACGACGACGGTGACTATGCAGAAATCAAGCGGGTTTTCGTCGTGCCGGAGTTCCGCGGGCGCGGCCTGTCGCTGGCGATCATGCGCCATCTCGAAACCGAACTCGGGCGCCACGGCATCGACCTGTTGCGCCTCGAAACCGGCGTGCGGCAGCCGGAGGCCCTGGGACTTTACCGCCGACTGGGCTATCGCGAGCGTGGCCCGTTCGGCGCTTACCGCCCGGATCCGCTCAGCGTGTTCATGGAGAAACGCCTTGCAGGCGAAACTCTACCGGATTGAAATCCCGGCGCCGGGATTTCTCGCAATCATGGCGCGACCCGAACTCGACGCCGGTTTCGATGCGGCCTGCGTCTATTTCGTCGGCTTCGGCGTCGGCCAGGTGATATCGTTGCTCGAGCCCAGCGAGGAACATGACCTGGGACTCGACGGCGAACGCGAGGCGGTGCGGGCACACGGCATCTCCTACCTGAGTTACCCGATTCCGGACATGGGCGTTCCGCCGTCGGTCGACGGCTATGCCGGCGCGACCCGGCAGGTTTACCGACAAGTCATCGGCGGGCTGGGAACTGTGGTCCATTGCCGCGCCGGCGTTGGTCGCTCGGGGCTGTTCGCCGCCGGCGTATTGCTGCATTCCGGCTGTTCCGCGGAGGATGCGTTTGCGCGGATCGGCGAGGCTCGCGGCGTAGCGGTGCCGGAGACCCGGGCGCAGCGCGAGTGGCTCATCGCCAACCATGCGGCGATCGTCGGCGATGCCTGAGCGAGCGCCGGGCGCGCCGGGCGCGGCGGCATGAACCTCGCGCTCGATCGGTTCGCCGACAACCCGATCATCGACGAGCTGGTGCGCTGGCCACCGTCGCCGCAACGGATTCTGCGGCTGCGCGCCGGCGCGGCGCTTTTCCGCAAGCCGTTCGTCGAAATAGAGTACGCCGACGGCACGGTCGAAATCCGTCGCTTCGACCGCCAGGATTTTGCCGCCGACTGGGCCGAGGCCTGCGTCATCCTGGCGACCCTGACGCGTATCGAACTCGTGTCGGATGTAACCGCCGCGCCGCTGCGCGATCCTGACGGCCTCGCACGCGAAGCGCTCGCGGCGCGCGAAGCCTGCCTCGCCGAGGCAGGAAAAATGTTCGAGTACGGCTTGTACGAGCAATTTCTGATGCAGTTCGGCGAAGATTGCCGCGATCTGCCGGCGGTGACCCGGGGGCAGATCGACGCCGCACGACAGGCGCTCGGGAAGGTCGCGCCAGGCGGATGATTTTCGATACCGCCGGATTGCTGATCGTCGGCGGCGTTTTCTTCGTCGCCGGCGCGGTCAAGGGGGTCATCGGTCTCGGCTTGCCGACGGTCAGTCTGGCGCTGCTGACGCTGGCTTTCGATTTACCGACGGCGATGGCCTTGCTGTTGCTACCGTCGCTGATAACCAACCTGTGGCAGGCGCATGCCGGCGCCGATCCGCTGCCGCTGCTGCGCCGGCTGTGGATGTTCCTGTTGCCGGCCTGCCTGGCGGTCGCGATCGGCGGGCTGGCGCTGACGCG
>JBFFXR010000057.1:0-16077 GCA_041569645.1 Gammaproteobacteria bacterium | reverse complement strand
GTAACCACGCCGATGGCGGCGTCGACCAGCTTGGTGCCGAGACGGCTGGCCGTAATATCGTTGGTGGTAAAGGCGACATCGTTATTCGCGACCCCGGTATCGAACTCGGCCTGGGTCGCATCGTCATCGATCAGTTCGACCAAATGGCCCCAGGATTCGAGCAGCGCCTTGTAATCCTGTTCCGCCGTGGTCGGGCCGGGCCCGCCGACGTTGCCGACGACGAATAAAATGTTGAACGGGCCGGCGCCGATTGCCGGCAGGGTTGCACTATTCAGGGCAACGGCCTGCAGGTGCTCCTCGGTGGTGTCGAGGCTCACGTCGGCGCCCTCGAACAGCAGCGTCGCGCCGGCGACCGGCGAGCCGCCGACCGTGGTTACGGTCAGATAAAATACATCGGCGCTATCGGCCGGTACCGCGTTGTCGCCGACGCCGTCGAGATCGTCGTTGTTGAGCGTCAGCAGGATCGCGCCGGCCGGGATCGTGTGCCCCCCGAGCACGATCTCGTCCTCGGCGAGCTCCAGGCCGCGGATTTCGCTGCCGAAGCCGAGCGTCGGACCGTCGATGAACTCGGTCAGGCTGCCGCTGGTCGTGCCCGGCCCGACGTCGGTGACGTCGAATAGCTGCACGTCGCGGCGATTGGTCGTGGCCATGATGAAATCGCCGCGGGCGAGATTGCCGTTGCCGACAGCGGTGTCCTTCTCCACCAGCGAGATGCCGACGGTATCGTTCTCGGCGTGGATCTGCGAACCGTCGATCAGAAAGATGAACGTGCCGACGCTATAGTCGTCAGGCGTGTCGGGCCGGAACACGAACACGTCCTCGTTGTTGACCGTAATCGAGTTGTTGCTCGTCAGCGTCTCGTTGCCCGAGGTCGACAGCAGCAGATCGCCGATCTTGAGATCGACGCTATTGTCGCCGCCGACGGTAATGTCGCTGCCGACGTAGTGCAGCGCGTCGAGGTTGACGTCGGCGCTGAAATTTTCGAGGTTGATCACCGAACTGAACTCGCCGGCGGTGGTCGGCGGCTCGAGCGCGAGTCCCGGGTCGCCGAACGCGAGCGCCTCACCGTTGTCCCACGCGTCGAGTCCCGGCGCGCCGCTGCCGCTGACGTTGCCGCCGGTCGAGACCCACAACGCGCTGCCGCCCGCGCCAATTTTCTTGTCCATCGCCCACGCGAGCGCGCGCTGGACCAGCAGGCGGCCGTTGGCATCGAGGTAATCCCAGTCGAAGCGGTAGCGCGTGCCGAGCGGCAGCATCACCCGGCGGCCGGCGGCACTCCCGCCTGCCTCGAGCGCATCCCCGGTATCGAGCACCACCAGCGAGCCGGCGCCCGAGCTTCGCGCCAGGGTTTCCAGATCGGCCGACTCGGCGCCGTTGACCGTCAGTTGTTCCATGCCGGCGCGGTAAATTTCGAGCGGCCCGGCGACGAACGGACGCGTGATGTAATGATCGGTGCTGATAATGTCGATCGCGCTGCCGACGGTCAATGCGCTCGACCCGGAAAAACCGAGGTCGGGATTATAGTCGCCGTCCTGGCTGACGACGCCGATCGGTGCATTGACGAGCTTGCCCCCGAGGTCGGCCTGGCTAACCGTTTCCGAAACAAAGACCACGTCATGCACACCGAACTCGACGTCGAAGGCGTTCTGGGGTGCATTCGCGCTGATCGGCTTGACCGTGTAACCCCACGACTCGAACAGGTCTATCGCTTTTTCCTCCTCGTCGACGAGCGCGGCCTTGTCGATGACGACAATCAGCAAATTGCCGCTGCCCTGCGGTGCGACGCAGACTTCGCCGCAAGTGCAGGTGTAGGTCACGCTCAGTTTCGGCCGCAGCGTCGGGTCGGCGTGGTCGCTGCTGGCAAAATTGGTCCCGGTGCTGGTGGACTCGGGGTAAAGTGCCAGGCCCTCGTTCGGATAGCGGCCGCGAACCCAGCCATCGACCAGCTCGCCGATTTCCCATGAATTCCAGCCAATGCCGGCGGGAACCGATTCGAGGGCATAACGGCGACTGTCGAAATCCCCGCCCGGGTTCGCCCAGGCCGCGGTCGCGGTGCGCTGGGTCCAGTTTGAAAAACCATTACTCCCGCTTCCGGTTCCTTCGTCCCAGCCGGTTTCGAGCCGATATATTCCGACCGGTCCACCGTTGCTGGCGGGGCTGGTCTGGTATAGCTCGAGGCGCGCGTCGACGACCCGGGCACCTGTCGGAATCGCACCGAGGTTGAATCGAATCAGGCCGACGGCAGTCGAATCGGCCCATTGGTCGTCGACCCAGATCTCGCCGCCGGCGCCGTAGTTCCAGGTCGGCTTCCACTCGTACAGATAGCTGTCCTTGCCGTCGGCCGGACCCGGCTGAAGCAGGCGCGTCGAGAGCGGCGCCTGGCGCAGCACGACGTTGTCGCGCTCGATCGATGCCGCGCCGCCGCCGTCGAGTTTGCTGGTCGACTCGAGCTTGGTCGGCGACGTCGCCGGCGAGCCGACGATAACTTCCAGGTAGGAAGGAAAAGACGATTCGCGGCTCATGTATTTCGCCTTGATCCCCGGCGCCAGCGAACGCAGGAAAATCCCGTAATTCGGCTGGCCGTTGACCCAGGCCTGCACCTGGCTGGTCAGATTGACCGCCACCCAGACGACGGCAATAGGTTGCGGCGGAACGCTCGCGCTGATTTCAGCCGACAGGTTTGCATTCATCGAGTTCCAGGTCGCATCGGTTTCGGTCCAGTCCGCGGTGACGCCGTGAACCTCGACCGGGCCCTCGGGATGCTCGCCATTGACATGAAACCAGGCGACGGCCGACAAAATGCTCGCCTTGGCCGGTAGCGCCGATAAATCGTAACGCACCAGCGCGCGCGCCTCGGCGGTGCCGTCGAATTCGATACTGAGCTTGGTGTCTGGCCCGTGGTTGGTGTCCGGCTGCAGCTGGTTGATCCAGGTGTCCTGATCCACCGACAGCGCGTAATTCGTGGTCGCGCCGAGATCGTGGCTCAGCAGCGTGTCGTACTCGTCGGCGCCGAACGGATAATTGACCAGGTCGGTGTAGGGACCGCAGCCCTGCTGCGCCAGCTCGCGCAGCGCGTGCTTCAGGCCGGCCTGGGCGACGTACTCGGCGCGCGCGGTGTCGAGCTCGCCGGCGGCGAGCTCGACCTCGATCGCACTCTGCCGGCTGATCAGAAAGGCGATGACGCCGATCAGCGCGATCGCGATCGCCACCGGCAGCAGCAAATAGCCGGATTGTCGGGCGCTGGCCTGCAGATGGCGGCGGGCCGGCGTGCACCGCGGTGGCACACTGCGGTTGTCAACGCGAGCCCCGGCTCGGCGGCCGGGGCTGGCTGCGTAAAGCAATCCGGCGAAGGCGTCCCGGGTGCGGCGAAGAGATCTCCCGAGACTATTCGTCATTGCGAGCGCAGCGAAGCAATCTCTCGGAATCGGGCCAGTCTGCGGAGATTGCTTCGTCGCTGCGCTCCTCGCAATGACGCAGGGAGAACCGGCTGCGCTCCTCGCAATGACGCTACGGCGTATCACAGCGCGCCACCGATTCGGACCCGCGTTTGCAGGCTGACGAAATCACCGCTCACCGGATCGGTCAGTTCGAGCGTGATGTCGACCAGCTCCGGCGAATTGCTACCGTCGACCCGTTCGACGCGGAAGCGGGTCACGTTTTCGGCAATCGGTGATTCGACGAAGTCGCGTCCGTCGACCGGGCCGTCGGGCGTGGAGATACCGTCCTCGTTCCACGGCACCGGCATGCGTTCGATCAGCTGGTTGCCGCTCAGGTAGAACACGACCGGGTCGTAGGGATCGTCGAACGAGCCGCCGTCCTCGTCGTCGTCGTCGAAGGCGCCCTCGTCGATATTGCCGTCGGCATCATCGTCGACCCCGCAGATTCCCTCGCAACCGTCGCCGTTATTGTCCGAAGGCGGGTCCTCGTCGACGCTGCCGTCGCCGTCGTTGTCGATGCCGTCGAGCGGATCCTCGTTAATGGCCCCGTCCTCGTCGTCCTCGGCCCAGCCGCTGCCCTCGTCGACGCTGCCGTCGCCGTCATCGTCGATGCCCATGATGCCGGGAAAAAAATCGTGGTGACTATCGTTGGGCAGATCCTCGTCGATCAGGCCGTCACCGTCGTCGTCGGCATCGGCAACACCGTCCTGGTCGAGATCGACGAACGCCGGCAGGGTTATCGCGAGCACGGCGCTGGCAAAAGTGCTGTCGCCGAGCGGCGGCGACGGCGGGATCGTCTGCTCGCGGATATTTTCCGGCCAGTTGGTCGACGGATTGTCGCGCAGCGGCAACAGCAGCCGCCGCGAATGGCCGGCATGCCTGACCATGCGCTGCAGCGCGAAACGCGCCTGGCGGGTCAGTTCGTTGCTGCCGCGAACCTGCTCGCCGGTTTCGCTGGCGGTGTTCAGCAGCCCCATCAGCGACAGCATTACGACACCGGTGATCGCGACCGCCATCATCATCTCGATATAGGTGAATCCCCGTCCGCGACCGGGAATTGACCGGGTTGATCGCGTCGTCATCCCCGGCCTCAGTAGCGGCTGATCAGCGTTTGCAGGTCGACCGACCCGTCCGCGGTGGCCACGCGGACCCAAAGAATATCGTCTTCGCCGCCGGTGAACGCGTCGTTGTCGCCGTCGGCGTCGTCGACGTCGTAGCGCCAGATGAACACATCGTGCGGCACCGCGGCCGCGGGGTCCGAATAACTGGTCGGAAGCTTGTAGTCGCCGGCCGCAGTCGCGGCCGCATCGAGATCGACGAAGGATTCGCTTAGCACCTGCTCGAGCTTGCCGGCGAGCGCGAAGTGCGCTTCGGCCTGCTGCCGATGAATTTGCGCGCCCTGCAACCCGGGGCCGAAGGCATCCAGCATCGGCACCAGCGCGATCGCGATCAACAGCGTCGCTACCAGCACCTCGACGTAGCTGAGGCCGGCTTCGCGCCGGGACATTTGCCCGTGCTCCCGGTTCATTGCACCGTCACCCGGCCGGTGACCGGCGCGATCACGACGTTGCGCTGATTCGCGCCGTCACTGAGCGTAACGCTACCGTCGAGCAGGCGATAGACGTTTGCGCCGGCGTTCATGATCCAGACCGGGTAGCCGTCGGGATCGAATATGAGGCTGCGGCGACGACCGATGGTATCGTATAGAAACACGTCGCTGGCATTGACGATCGAAACCCCCGGGGCGAGGGAGAAACCGTCCGCGTCGAACACGAAGGACTTTTTGTCGACCGGGTGGTAGGGCACGAGCGCGGTGCTGACCGGGTCGGTGCTGACGTCCCACTTCTTGACCGTGATCGTCTGCGTCGTCTGGCTGATGGTCGCGCCGTGATGTTCGCCGGTACGCAGGGCTTCATTTTGCGCGAACCGCAGCGCCTGGGCGATTTCGTCGGCGACGAGATCGAGCTTGGGCGGGCCTGCCGAATCAAAAGACGGGATCATGGCCGCGGCCATGATCCCGAGTACAAGTACGACCAGGGTTAATTCGAGAAGACTGTAGCCGCGCTGGGCTCCGCGTTCGGCACGCTGGGGGATAGATCGTGCGTACACACTTTCCAGCCTTGCCCGTCGGTTGGCTTAACGCTGGTCGTACGAGGGCAACGGACCTGCACCGTCGGGGTCGGTGGTGTCGTTGGCGATGAACTTGCCGACGATGATGTCGTATTTCCAGCCGAGGTTGGCACCGGAGCCCGCCATCAACAGATCGCCGGTATTGATGACTTCGAACGCGGACGAGCTGGTGATCGGATTGGCCGGCAGCTGGTTCTTCTTCAGGTACGGGCCGAACTGGAAGTTGGCGTCCTTGACGCTGCACGCGCCACCGTCGGCATCCGTATAAAGACTCAGCTGGTCGAGGAAGGCTTGCGCGCCCGCCGCGCCGGCGCCGCCGGTGCCGGTGCCGTCGGTGCCGGTGCAGGCGGCATCGACCGCGGTCAGCTCGCCGGGATATTCACCATGTTGCTGGTAATACAGGTCGATCGCCGAGCGCACATTGGACAGCGTCGTGTCCAGTGACGCGACTTTGGCGTCGTCGGTCGACGATGCAAATTGCGGTACCACAATGGCCGCCAGCAGCGCCAGGATAATGACTACGATCAATAGCTCGACGAGGGTAAAACCCTGCTGAATCTTGTTACGAAGCGGTTGCATTGTTCTCATCCCTCAATCAATCTCAAATCTGTGGCGAGTATAGACACGATGGCAGATTTTAGTTAATTTCAATTGAATAACTTGATTCAATTAACACTTTTAATTTAACTTTTTCCTAACCGACCACCCGGGTCAGCTTGAAAATCGGCAAAATCAGCGAACTGACGATCAATCCGACGACCCCTCCCATGATCAACAACATGACTGGCTCGGCCAGCCGGGAGACGGTGCGGAGCTTGAGCGCAAGCTCGTTTTCAAAGTAATCGGCCAGCCGGCTCAATACTTTAGGCAGATTTCCGGTTTCCTCGCCGGTGGCGATCATCTGCTCGACGATCGGCGGAATGAAGCTGGTATTGCGAAAACCCGCGGCGACGCCGTTGCCAATTTCGACCTGTTCCTCGACGCGGCCAATGAAGTCGCGGAACAGCCGGTTTTTGACTACGTGGCGGCTGGCCTCGAGCGAGTCGAGCATGCCGACGCCGTTGGCCAGCGACAGCGACAGCACGCGCAACGAGTTGACGAGGTACATCTGCGTGTAGATCTGCCGCGCGAGCGGTACATTGAGCCGCGCCCAGTCGAGCTTTTGCGCGCCGCTGTCGGTATCGGCCCAGAGTTTGAACCCGATGATCGCGCCGGCGAATCCGCCCGCGAGCAGCATCCAGTGATGCTTCAGCACGTCGCTTGCCGCCATCAGAAACACGGTCGTTGCCGGCAACTGATCGGCGATCTGCGAAAACAGGTCGGCGAACTTCGGGAAGACGACGACAAGCACGAAGACCACGACCGCGAAAGCGAAGATCATCAGGAACACCGGGTAAGACAGCGCCGAGACCATCGTCTGGCGCAGCTGCTCGCGCTTTTCCTCGAGCGCCAGCAATTGCTGCAGTACCTCGTGCATGAAGCCGCCGTCTTCACTCGCCGCGATGAGATTGACGTAGGTCGAGGGAAAGAAATCGGGCCGTCGGGCGAGCGCGGCCGAGAACTGCATGCCCTGACCGATATCGTCGGAGAGCCGCTCGACGACCTCGATCATCGCCGGGTTGTCGAGCTGGCGGCGGAGCGTCTGCAGGCTTTGCTGCAGCGGCGTGCCGGTTTCCAGCAATAGCGCCATCTGCTCGGTGAAGAACTTGCGGTCGCGGTCGCTGATCTTGCGCCGCAGCTGAATCTGCGGCAGCGCAGGCCGGCTTTTTTCGGCCGCCACGGTCACCGGTTTTTGCGCTCGGGTACTGATTGCCATCGTCGGTTCCTAACTATTCACCACGCGCCAGATTTCCTCGATCGTCGTCTTGCCTTCGCGCGCGCGGGCGAGGCCGTCGTCGAACAGGAGCCGTACGTCATGGCTCTCGAGGTACTCGGTCAACTCGTCGCGCGACGCGTTGGCGATGATCAGGCGCTGCAGGTCGGGATTGGTCTCGATGATTTCGTGAATGCCCATGCGCCCGCGGTAGCCGGCGTCATAGCACTCGGCGCAACCACGACCCTTCGATAAGCGCACCTTGCCCTGGTCCTGCCAGCCGTACTGCTCGATCAACTCCGGGCTCGCGAGATATTCGGTTTTGCAACCCGGACAAATCGAACGCACGAGCCGTTGTGCGACGACCCCGATCAGCGCCGACGACAGCAGGTAGGGCTCGACGCCCATGTCGATCATGCGCGTGACCGCGCCGATGCTGTCGTTGGTGTGCAGCGTCGACAGCACGAGGTGACCGGTCAGCGCGGCCTGCACCGCAATCTCGGCGGTTTCGCGCTCGCGGATCTCGCCGACCATGACCACGTCCGGGTCCTGGCGCAGCACGTGCTTGAGCATCTTGGCGAAGGTCAGGCCGATGTTGTCGCGCACCGGGTTCTGATTGACGATGTCGAGCTGGTACTCGACCGGGTCTTCGATCGTGACGATATTCTTCTCGAGACTGTTCAGGTGATTGATTGCCGAATACAGACTCGTGGTCTTGCCGCTGCCGGTCGGGCCGGTGACGAGGATCAGGCCGTAACTGCGATCGAGCAGGCGCTTGTACGCGGTGACGTTATCTGCCTGCATGCCGAGGCTGTCGATTTCGAGGATCGACTGGTTCTTGTCGAGCACGCGCAATACGACTTTTTCGCCGTGCAGCCCTGGCAGCGAGCTGAAACGAAGGTCGACCGCGCGACCGTGGGTGTAGACCTGAATGCGGCCGTCCTGCGGCATCCGCCGCTCGGCGATATCGAGGTTGGCCATGACCTTGAGCCGCGAGATCAGTGCCGGGTGCAAATCCATGCGCGGCGTCATGACTTCGTAGAGCAGGCCGTCGATGCGAAAGCGGACGCGGCATTTTTTCTGCGACGGCTCGATGTGGATATCGCTGACGCGGTCGTGCACCGCGCGCTGGATGATCGAATTGACCATGTTGATGACCGGACTCTCGGCGGCCATCTCGTCGATACCGGTATAGTCGTCCGGCAGCGCGCTCTCGATGTGCTCGAAATCCTCGTCGAGCTCCTCGATCATCTCGGCGCCGTAGAGGCTGTCTGAACCGGCGTCCGACAGCGTCTTGACGATGTCGCTCTTGCGCACCAGCACCGGGAGAATCTTGCATTCGAGTTTTTCCTCGATCTCGCGAAAACCGGCGATCGCCTGCGGGTCCGAGGTCGCCAGCGCGAGCTCGCCGTGGACCAGAAACAGCGGCACGACCTTGAGGCGCTGCAGGATTTCGCCGTCGAGCAGCGCGAACACGTCGGGGTCGACCAGGCCCTGGCGCATGACGATGTACGGAATGCCGAGCTGCTCGCCGAGCGTCGTCAGCAGCACGTCCTCGCTGACCCAGCCCTTGCTGACGATGATCTGGCCGAGCCGCTTGCCGCTCTTTTTCTGCAGCGCGATCGCTTCCTCGACCTTCGCCTCGGTGATCAGGCCCTTGGAAACCAGCAGGTCGCCCATCCGCAGCGTGGTCGGCTTCGGCGGCGTCTTGACCGCCTCCGGCTTGTCGATGTTGAAGCTGTTGACGAGATCGATTGCCTGATCGAGACCGGTGACGTGAAAGATATCTCGAATCAGCGGCTTGGCGTTGGTGATCTTGAGCCAGCCGCCATGCTTGACCAGCTGCTGGCGCAGGTCGAACAGCGTTTCGAGGGCGACGCTGTTGACGAGCTGCACGCTGACCAGGTCGACGATGAGCTGGTATTCCTGTGCGGCGATCGCCTCCTCGACCGCCTGCGCCAGCGCGGCGATGGCTTCGTCGGAGGTCAGGTTACCGCGCGGAAACAGATGCGTCATCGCGCCGACGCGGTTGCGACTCACCGCGGCTGGTGTCAGACCGTCTTCGATGCTGACTGCGCTGACTTTGGACACGAAAGACTCGATCGGGCTGGCGGTGCCCGACTAGGCGGACCGGGCCGCGCTGTCCGAAATCTCGGCGAACGGCATGGGTTTACCGATCCCGTAACCCTGGCCGAAATCGACACCAATCCGGGCGAGTTTTTGCCGGATTGCATCGTTTTCGACGAACTCGGCGACGGTCTTGAGCTTCATCGCGTGGCCAACCTGGTTGATCGCCGCGACCATGCTTTCGCTGACCTCGTCGTTGAGGATGTCCCGGACGAAGCCGCCGTCTATCTTGAGGTAGTCGACTCTCAGTTTTTTCAGGTACGCGAAGGAGCTCAGGCCGGTGCCGAAATCATCGAGCGAAAACTCGCAGCCCAGCGAGCAGATCTGGTCGATGAACGCGCGCGCGTCGTCGATGTTGGCGATCGCCGCCGATTCGGTGATCTCGAAGCAGATGTCGCGCGCGTCAAGGCCGTAATGTTCGAGCTTGTTCTCGATGTAGGCGCCAAACCCGGTCGGATCGTTGAGCGACTGGCCCGACAGATTGATCGAGACACGGCAACCGTCAGCGTCGCGACCATGCTCGGAAAGCTGGCGGAAAGCCTGGTTGATGACCCAGTAATCGAGGCTCGCCATCAGGTAGAAGTTTTCCGCCGCCGGCAGGAAATTGCCCGGCGGGATCGGACTGCCGTCGTCGTCGATCATGCGCACCAGAATTTCGTAGTGCGGCTTGTCCGAGCTCGGCCGGAGCGGCTGAATCAGCTGCGCGTAGAGCACGAAGCGATCGTCACGCAAGGCCGACTGGATGCGCCCGACCCAGCGAATCTGCTCCTTGCGCTGCAGCAAATCGGAATCCTCGAGGTTGAGCACGTGGATCGAGTTGCGCCCGCGCTCCTTGCTGACGTTGCGCGCAGTCTCGGCCGCGTTCAACAGGCTTGTGACCGACTCGGCCTGGCCGGTGATCGGCGCGATGCCGATACTGAGGCTGACCTGGTGCGACTCGCCTTCCCATTGCAAGTCGATACTCGACACCGCGTGCGATATTTTCTGCATGACCTTGCGCGCGGTCGGCAAGTCGCAATTCTCGAGCAGCACGCCGAACTTGTCGCTGCCGATGCGCGCGACCACGTCACGCGCGCGCACCATGCCGGCGAGCGTCTGCCCGACCGTCTTGATCAGCTGGTCGCCGGCGTTGCGGCCGCTGATGTCGTTG
This sequence comes from Gammaproteobacteria bacterium, assembly GCA_041569645.1. Lineage (GTDB taxonomy): Bacteria > Pseudomonadota > Gammaproteobacteria. The sequence goes on along the minus strand of JBFFXR010000057.1, from coordinate 5,420 downwards.
ACCACGGCCATGCGGTCGATATCGATATTGGCAATCGCGTGCTGGGTCTCGGTGCCCCACGAGTTTTTCAGCAGCTCTTTGAGGATCAGTTCAAAACTGTTGTTGTTCTCGAGCCCGGTCAGCGGATCGAAGTGCGACTGCGCGATCTTCGACGCCTTTTTCGCCATCACGTCGAGCAGGTTGCGGTCACTGTTGGAGAAGTCGATCGCAAAATTCTGGCTGGCGATGCCGAGCAGGCCTATGACCTCGCTATCGGCATTGACCACCGGGCTCGCGATAAACTTGAACGGCAGCTCGACGACGATGCCGAGGCGCTTGAAGTCCTCGAGGTGATTGACCACGAGCGCGCTGCCCTGCTCCTGAAGAATCGGCAACAGCTCGTCGCGCAGGCAGTCGAACAGCGCCTCGGCCTGGAATACCGGATTGTCGCCGCGAAACTTGTGCATCGCGATATTCTTGCCGGTGATGCACAGGTAAATGATATCGACGTTCAGGAACCGCGACGTATTGACGACGAGCTGGCGTAACAATTCACGGCCATGGTATATGTTGCTGGCCTGGTCCTCGGCCTTGTAGATCAGGTTGAGCTCTTCGTAGCGGCGCGTCAGCTCGTCGGTCATGTGGTTGAGCTCGTCTTCCTTGCTCGCAAGCGCGCGCCGCTGCAGGTAGTCGGCGAGCAGCAGGTCGGAGAGCAACATGAAGCTTTGCTGATCGCCAATCGAATCGGCTTCGCCGCGAGAGTTCGGCTGGAGGCAGAAACACAGGCCGAGCGCGAATCCGCCATGGGCGTCGTCCATGCGCACGAGCTCGGCGAACTGGCCGTTGTCGAGTTCAACGAGCTCGTCTTCGCTGTCGCCGTCCTTGAGGATTTGCACCAGCGGCCTGAGCTGGGCGGCGATGGCCTCGCTGGCCGCGTCGTACCAGATCGGTTCGAGGTCGGCGTCGAACGCAACCAGACCGCGGACCGCCGGGTAGAGTCCCTGTACGAGCGCCAGATATTGGTCGAAATGGACGTCGTGGCTGGTGGCACGCATCAGGCTGCGCTCTCGCCGCCGGTGGCGCCGGCGAAGTAGGCGTCGAGTCGCTCGATCAGATTGCGGATGCTGACCGGCTTCTCGAGAAACTGCAGGTTATCGATCTGGCGCGACCACTCGCGGTGCTCGATTTCGGTTCGCGACGTCAGCACGAAGATCAAAAAGCCGCGTTCCGGGATGTATTCCTGGATGTGCCGGCACAGCTTTTCGCCGGTCATCTGCGGCATCTGGATATCGGTGATCAGGATGTCCGGGTGCTCGCGCTCGATGCAGGCAAGTGCCTCCATGCCATTGGCGCAGGTCTCGACCGCGAAGCCCTCGTTTTCGAGCGACATCTTCATGACGCGCAGCACGTGCGGTTCGTCGTCGGCAATCAGTATCTTCTTCATGAGGCGGCGGCATCCATAATCTGGGTCGAAACTTTCTCGAGGCGAATCGTGAACCGGCTTCCCTCGCCGAGTTCGCTCTGGCAGGTCAGGTCGCCGTGGTGCATTTGCACGATCTGGCGCGCCAGCGACAGGCCGAGGCCGTGTCCGGTCTGTTGCCGGATGTTATCGTCCGTCGAGCGGAAAAATTTATTGAAAATTTGCTTCTGGTCGGCCTCGGCTATGCCGTAGCCTTCGTCGCTGACGGTGATTTCGATGCTGTCGTCGTCCTCGCTCGCGGTCATCGCGACCTTGCCGCCCGGCTTGTTGTACTTGATCGCGTTGGTCAGCAGGTTGTTGACCGCGATGCGGAACAGGTCCTTGTCGATGTAGACCATGCTCATCTCACGCGGGATATCGAGCTCGAACTCGAGCCCGTTGTCGCCGCGCGATTTGATGACATTCTCGAATGCGTCTTCGAGAAATTCATGCATGCGCACGTGTTTGCGCTGGGCGACGACGCCTCCGAGTTCGTACTGGTTGATCGCCAGCAGGTTGTTGATCAGCGTCGACAGGCGTTCGACCTCGTCGTGGATCACGTTGACCGCTTCGATGCGGTAGGCCTCGTCGTCGGCGCCTTCGCGCAGCAGCGATTCGCTATACATCGACAGCACGTTGAGCGGGGTCTTGAGCTCGTGCGAAACGTGCGAAATGAATTCGTTCTGGCGCTGCCGCAGCAGGTGCGATTCGGACACGTCGCGGATCACGACCAGGCGACCGAGGATACGCGTGTCGTCGTTCGGCACGAACAGCGGGTAGACACAAAACTGCAGCGTCTTTACGGTGCCTTCGTCGAGCCGATACTCCAGGGTGTCCTCGTTCGATTGCAGCCCCGATTTGACGTCGCCGAAGGTAAGCAGCGGCACGAGGTTGGGGTCGCGGCACCAGTCCCGCGGCTTTTTGCCGAGGATTTCATCGTGGGTAACGGCGAGCAGGCGCTCGATCTTGCTGTTGGCATAGCTGACCTCGCCGGCTTCGTCGATGACAACGATCGCGTCGGGAAAATTCTGCAGGATCGCGTCGATCCGGTTATTGCGATAGACCAGCAGCTTGCTCGACATCTGCAGATCCTGGTGCTCGCGGTCGAGCGCCTGCAGGCGCAACTGGGTCGCCTCGACGTAGCTCGAGAACTGGTCCATGAAGTCCGACAGTTCGCGGCTCGGCTGCAGCTCGACGGAACCGACGCCGGACGAGTCGACGAGGTCGTCGAAGCGCTCGCTGAATTCGCGCAACGGCTTGAACTGCTGGTGCAGCAAAAAGTAGAAAAACGGCGCCAGCAGAAAAATCGGCAGCATCAGGCTGGCGAAAAACGGCATCTCGCTGAGGCTGAACGCAAGGCTCGGCTCGAAGTAGCCGAGCCGCACGAATCCCCGGTGTTTACCGGCTTCGAAAACCGGCGCATGCGATTCGATGTAACGCCGCGCCAGCCTGCCGCCATCGCCGAATTCGAGCACCCGCTGGCCGAGCCAGCCGGACGGTTCGCCGGAGATGGGCTTCGGCGGCACGATGACCCCCGGGCGCACGGCTTCGTTGGCGATCGTGCCGTCGAGATCGACCAGCGCGCCGTAGGCAAAATCCGGATTGCCGTGGCCGCGCGCGAGCACGTCGAGAAACCCGCGCCCGCCGTGGCGCGGAATCAGCTCGTGCCAGGCCATGCTGCCGAGCAGGCGCGCGAGATCCAGCCCCTGGGCGCGCGCCAGCCGCTCGCGGTTGTCGCGCTGGTATTCGAACAGAATGAAGACCGTCGCGAACATGACGAGAAGCGTCGCGAGGATCAGGATCAGGCCGAAGCGTTGCTTGATGCGCATAGGGTCCTTGTGGCTATCATTGCGCGGCGCTATCGAAAACAGTCTTCGATATTCTCGGCGCGAACGCGCAACTACTCGCCAACCCTATCGGCCGGATCCCCTGAAAATTAAGCCCCGATTCCGCATTATTGCTTTGCCGCACATGCCCGCTCCCGGTAACTTACAGATCATTGCGAGGAGCGCGTGGCCGCAGGCCGCGCGCGACAAAGCAATCTCCGGGTTCTTGCCCGATTGCCGGAGATTGCTTCGCTATCGCTCGCAATGACGCGAATACCCGCGTCATTGCGAGGAGTGGGCGACCGCAGGTCGCGCGCGACGAAGCAATCTTCCGGTTCCTGCCAAATCCCGGGAGATTGATTCGCTGTCGCCCGCAATGACGCCGCGGGCCCGGAATCAGCCGGGCTAGAGCGAGTGGGCGGCGGTGGCCAGGTTTTTGAGCTTGGCCATCGCCAGCTCGCGGCCGAGCAGGCCGAGACCGCAGTCGGGCGCGGCGATCAGCCGATCGACGTCGATGTGCTCGAGCGCGGCCTCGAGCCGGTCGCGGATCTCGTCGACGCCCTCGACGCGGCTCTTGGCGATCGCGACGACGCCGAAGATGACCTTGGTCGTCGGCAGGCGCTCGAGCAATTTAAGATCGTTGTGCCGGTGCGCGTCCTCGAACGACACCGCGTCGATGCACGAGTACTCGATCGCGTCGGCGATCTGCAGGTAGGAATCCGGATCGGCCTTCGGGTAGTCGTCGCGGTCGATCTTGTCGGGATAGCCGCAGCACATGTGCACGGTGCGCTGCACCGGGTCCGGACAACCGTGGAAAGCGCGCTCGAGGTTTTCGAAGCCGTAGTCGAGTGCCGCGCCTGGTTTGCGCGCGAACAGCGGCTCGTCGATCTGGATGTGCACGCAGCCGGCGTCGGCGAGCGCGCGCACTTCGACGTTCAGCGCGTCGGCGATATCGGCGCCGAGCTTTTTCGGATCGTGGTAGTAATCGTCGTGATTGGTGTCCGAAATCGTCATCGGGCCAGGCATCGTGATCTTGACCGGTTTTCTGGTATTCGCCTGCGCCCGCTTCCAGTCGTCGACGAGGAACTGCTTGCGCACCGACACCGGCCCGTTGATCGTCGGCAGCGCCGCCTCGTAGGTGCCGCCGCGCACCTGCTTGCGGGTCAGGTGCTGAAAATCGAAGCCGTGTAAATGCCGACAATGGTAGTGAATGTAATTCTCGCGCGCGATCTCGCCATCGGTCGGGATGTCGATGCCACAGTCGAGCTGGTCCCGGATCGCCTGCGCGACACCGCGCGCGATGATCTTGGGCGCGTCGGGGCCGAGATCGGCCAGCGCCTTTTCCCACAGCGCCGTCGGGTCCGCGGTATCGGGGCCATCGGGGTGATTGAACCAGTCCGGCAGCTTGACGAAATCGGGTTTCGGATAGGCGCCGATGCAGGTCGTTTGAATCATCATGGCTGCTCCCGACCGCGAGGGCCTGAAATGAATCCGGGGATGCGCGAAACGTCGATATACTACCGCAGCGAATTTCGAATGCAAAAATGTGCTGCCCACGGCGACCGGTATCGGCCTGGCCGATATTTCCTGTCTGTATTAACGCATTTAAAGCAGGGTCTTTTTGGAGTAGAGTAGGATGTGTTGCAGCTGGCGGCGATGCCTTTCGGGCCTCGATTCCAGCGCGATTCGACGGTTACCACAAAAACACCTCACGGGGCTGCTACCCCGAATAATAATCAAAGGAGAAACGACATGCTCAAGCCAAGATTCATGCAAAACAAGCTGCTCGCCATGCTGTTCGCGCTGGCCGCGCTCGCGTCCGGCCAACCGGCGTTTGCGGCAACCGAACTGACGGTCTACACCGCGGTCGAGGCCGAAGACCTGGCGCGCTACGCCGAAACCTTCAACCAGGACCATCCCGACATCAAGATCAAGTGGGTGCGCGATTCTACCGGTATCGTGACGGCCAAGCTGCTGGCCGAGAAGAACAACCCGCAGGCCGACGTCATCTGGGGCCTGGCCGCGACTTCGCTACTGCTGCTCAAGAGCGAAGGCATGCTCGAACCCTACAAGCCGAAGGGCGTCGAAAAGCTCGACAAGAAGTTCGTCGACAAGGGCGCCGTGCCGACCTGGGTCGGGATGGACGCGTGGGTCGC
>JBFFXR010000056.1:0-16287 GCA_041569645.1 Gammaproteobacteria bacterium | reverse complement strand
CTGCGAACTCGTCATCGCGACCAGCGCGCGCCGCCGCTCGCTCGAATGGCCGACACTCGATCCGGGGGCGGCGGCGACGCGCCTCCTCGAGCTCGACGATGTCGCTCGCGCGGCGATCGTCTTCGGGCGCGAAAAGTCGGGTCTCAGTAACGACGAGCTGCAACTGTGCCACGCGATGGTAATGATACCGACCGATCCCGGATTCAGCTCGCTGAACGTCGCCTCGGCGATCCAGATCATGTGCTACGAAATTTTCCACCGCCAGGCGCCGGCGCCGACGAGCGAATCCCCTGACCCGGAGGACCGCGCGGCGACGAGCGCCGAGCTCGAGGGTTTTTTCGGCCACCTGCAGGCAACGCTCGAAACCACCGGCTTCATCGATCCGACGCGGCCCGGGCAGATCATGCAACGGCTGCGCCGGTTGTACCTGCGCGCCGGCCTGTCGCGCAACGAGGTCAACATTCTGCGCGGCATTCTCGCCGCGAGCACGCGCGACGGCGACGACGGGTCGCCGCGCTGACCGGCCTGCGCAGTCGCCATGTCGCAATCGCCCTATAACCGCTGGCAGTTCGACCTGGCCTACGGCTGCTTCACCTTTTGCGGGCTGGTCGCCTTGCTGATCGGGCTGTTTACCTTCATGCCGTTCGGCTTCGGCGCCGCCGGCGGTTTCGGTTATCTGCTGTTGATACCGTTGACGGCGATGTCGTTCGGCGCGATGCTGCTCGGCCTGATCATGGCCGCGCGGCTCTTTCGCCACTGGCCGCTCGCGCTGCTCGCGCTGGCATCCTTGCTGTTGGTCGCCGAAATCGTGACCGAATTCGGTTCGGTGTTGTTGTTCAACCTCGCGCCGCTGATTTACGGCACGCTCGCCTGCGGATTCGGTGGTGCGTGGTTCTTCGCGCTGCGCAAGCGCCATCCGGCGGGCTGAGCATGGCGCCGCCGGAACCGGCGTTACAATTCGTTACAAAACGTTACCGGCACGCAAGGCTTTGTAACCGGCAAATCCCTATATTGGTCTCCGTCAACAACCCAGACAGGAGAACCTAATGAAACTTTCCACCAAAATCATCGCCGCGGTAGTGCTGGTCGTCGGCAGTTCCGGCGCCGTCTACGCGCTCAGCAAGCACGGCGAATGGCGCATGACGCCCGATGAAAAGGTCGAGTTCGTGACCGATCGCGTCAGCAAGAAGCTCGAGCTCGACGCGACCCAGCGGCAGAAGTTTGCCGAATTCGCCGATTTGTTCGCGCAGTCGATGATCGAGGTTCGCGGCGCTCGCGAACAGCACCGACAGGAACTCGCCGCGCTGCTCGACGAGCCGAGCTTCAACCAGGCGCGCGTGCTCGAGCTGATCTCGGAAAAAACGCGCCAGATCAACGAAAAGGCGCCGCTGGTGGTCTCGTCGCTGGCCGGCTTCCTCGATTCGTTGAATGCCGAGCAACGCGCCGAGCTGCGCGAATTCGTCGAGCATCACCGGCACCATCGCGGGCACCGTCACCACGATCACGGTGAATGAAGTTCACCCCCGGCCGCGCGGCTTCTCTGGCGGAAGCCGCGCGGTACAATACCCGCAGTCAGACCGGAAACCCGATGCGAAGATTGCTGCTGATCGATGACGACGAAAAACTCGCGGCGCCGCTGCAGCAGTACTTCGCGCGTTTCGATCTCGAACTCGAGCACGAAACACATCCGCTGCGCGGCATCGAACGGTTGCGCGAGCGGGAATACGACGGCGTCGTGCTCGACGTCATGCTGCCGGAGATCGACGGCTTCGAGGCTTGCCGGCGAATTCGACAGTTCAGCGACGTGCCGATCGTCATGCTGACCGCGCGTGGCGAGGTGACCGACCGGGTCGTCGGCCTGGAGCTCGGCGCCGACGATTACCTGCCGAAACCCTTCGAACCACGCGAGCTGGTCGCGCGCATTCAAAGCATCTTCAAGCGCGCCCGCATGCAACCGCGCGCGGCGCGTCTCGAATTCGGCGAGCTGCGCATCGACCTGGACGGCAAACAGGTCTGGCTGAACGATCGTGAAATTTCGCTGACCGCGGCCGAGTTCGGCCTGCTCGACCTGCTCGCGCAACATCGCGAACGGGTGCTGTCGCGCGACGAGATCATGCAGGCACTGCGCGGCATCGATGCCGATTTGTACAGCCGCGCGATCGACGTGCTCGTCAGCCGCCTGCGACAAAAGCTCGGCCGACCCGATCTTATCCGCACGGTGCGGGGACAGGGCTACCAGTTCGTCGCGCGCTGATGTTTGCCTGGCTGCAAAGCAAATGGCAGAGCCTGATCTTCCGGCTGCTGCTGTATTTCCTGCTCGCATTCGTCGCGCTCGCGATCATCGTCGGCGCGAGCTTCGCGCAGCGATTCAGGCCCCATCTTGAACACGAAATCCTGCCCAATCTCGATCGCTACATCGACTACCTGATCGAGGATATCGGCGCGCCGCCCGATCTCGACGTCGCGCGCGATCTCGCCGACAGCCTGCCGATCGAAATCCGCATCGAGGGCGGCGGTTTCGACTGGTCGTCGAGCCAGCGCATCCGCCACAGCGATTTCTATGCTCTCGAAGCCGCGCCGCCGCCCTATGCCGACGTCTTCATCGGTCATCACCGGCGCGACGAAGTCCTGATGGTCCGGCGCGAACCTTACCGCTACCTGTTCACGCTCGATCGCTCGTTTCGCGCGCGTTCGGAGCGTCGCCACGGCGCACTGTTCCTCGCGTTGGGCGCCGTGTTTCTCGCGCTTTACTTTGCAATTCGCCGGCTGTTTCGACCGGTCGCGGCGATATCGCAACAAGTCGAGCGGATCGGGCAGGGCAACCTCGAGCAGCGCGTCGCGGCCGACGGCAAGGGCGAACTCGCGGCGCTGGCCGCTGGCGTCAACCGCATGGCGGCGCAAATCGCGGCGATGCTGGAGAGCAAGTCGGCGCTGTTGCTCGCGGTAAGCCACGAGCTGCGCTCGCCGATGACGCGCATGCGGGTCAATCTCGAACTGCTCGATGAGAGTGATTTGCGCGATCAATTGATCGCCGACCTGCGCGAGATGGAGGCCATGCTGGCCGCGATTCTCGAATCGGAAAAACTCAATCAGCGACACGCGCCGCTGGCGCTCGCCCGCACCGAGCTCGCCGGCCTGATCGACGAGGTCGTTGCCGGCCACCCGTGCCGTGACCGGATCAAGCGCCGCCTGTCGCCGGTCGAACTCGACGTTGATCCGCTGCGGATCGGCCTGCTGCTCAAGAATCTGCTCGACAACGCCTGCCGCTATGCGCAGGACGACGAGAACCTGATCGAGGTCGAGCTCCAGACTGCCCCCGAGCGCGCCACGCTCAGCGTGCGCGACCGCGGTATCGGCATCGACGCGCAAGCGCTGCCGCGGCTGACCGAGGCGTTTTATCGCCCCGACGGCGCGCGTGGACGCGGCACCGGGGGCTACGGGCTCGGCCTCTACCTGTGTCGGCTGATCGTCGATGCGCATCACGGCCGTCTGACCATCGAAAGCGCGCCCGGCGAGGGCACGCGAGTCCTTGTCGAACTGCCCCGGGATAATAGTTGACCATTTTAGTCAGGATTGTATACTGATCCGGTTTCACGCTCGGCACAGGACCATGCGACTATCCACCAAAAGCCGTTACGCAGTGACCTCACTGCTGGACCTGGTCATGCATTCGGACCAGGGCCCGGTGTCGCTCTCCGACATCTCGGTGCGGCAGGGTATTTCGCTGTCCTATCTCGAGCAGTTGTTCGCCAAAATGCGGCGCAACAAGCTGGTGGTCAGCACGCGCGGCCCGGGTGGCGGCTACAGCCTCGGCGCGACCCCGGACCAGGTCTGCATCGCCGACGTGATCAATGCGGTCGACGAGGAGGTCAACGTAAGCGGACGCGGTGGCGACCGGAATTCGCCGGACTACGAGCCTTGCCTGACCGAGCAACTGTGGGAAGAACTCAGCGCCGAGATCGAGCGCTATCTGACGACGATTTCGCTGGCCGACATGATGGCCAACGAGGAGGTGCAGGCGCTGTCGCGAGCGCACGATTTGCGCCAGGATCAACCCGATTTACTGCGCGACGGCGAGGGTTCGCCGAACTGAACCGATGGCGGTTCCGTGGCGCTTGAATTAAGCGTGCGCGGGTACCATGTCGAATAACCGAGACGACTGGATCGAAACTGAGACGTAACGAATGGCAATTCATCTGAGCGATATCGCGGCTTCGCGGGTCAGGCACTTCCTCGACAATCGAGGCAAGGGTATCGGCCTGCGGCTGGGCGTCAAGACGACCGGCTGCTCCGGGCTCGCCTACGTGATGGAGTTCGTCGATGAACTGGGTGACGACGACGAAGTCTTCGAGTCGAAGGGCATCAAGGTCGTGGTCGACAAGAAAAGTCTCGTCTATCTCGACGGGACCGAGGTCGATTTCGCCAGGGTCGGGTTGCAGGAGGGCTTTCAGTTCAGTAACCCGAACGCCAAGAACGCCTGCGGCTGCGGCGAGAGTTTTACCGTCTGACCCGACGCCCCCGAATGCAGTCCCCCGATTTCAGGCAAACCTATTTCGAATTGTTCGGAATCCCGCCGGTATTCGATATCGACGCGGAGGCGCTGCAGGCCGCGCAGCGGCGCCTGCAGGCGAACTGCCATCCCGACCGCTTCGCCAACGCCAGCAGCCGAGAAAAGCGCCTGTCGGTACAAACCGCCGCGTGGGTCAACCAGGCATTCGATACGCTGCGCGATCCGGTCAAGCGCTCGCGCTACTTGCTCGAACTCGCAGGTGCCGAGCTGTCGGACGAGTCCGCGACGACGTCGGACGGCGTGTTTCTGATGGAGCAGCTCGAGCTTCGTGAGGCGCTCGAAGCCTGCCGCGAAGCCGACGACGGGCTGGCCCGCTGCGCCGAGATCGATTCGACGCTCGCGCGCCGCGCACAGGAATTCGAGCAAGCCTTCGTCGCGCATTTCGAAGCCCGTGAGTTCGACGCCGCCGCGACGGTCAGCCACAAGATGCAATTCATCCAGCGTTTGCAACAGCAGCTCGACGAGCTTCGTTTCGAACTCGAGGACGCCTGATGGCGCTGTTGCAGATTTCCGAGCCGGGGCAATCGAGCGCGCCGCACCAGCGGCAGTTGGCCGCCGGCATCGATCTCGGCACGACCAATTCGCTGGTCGCGTCGGTGCGCAGCGGCGAGGCCCGCTGCTTGCCCGACGAGCAGGGGCGCTACCTGTTGCCGTCGATCGTGCACTTCGGCGAGTCCGGGGCGACGGTCGGCTACCCGGCGCAATCGCTGCAGCTCGGCGACCCGCTTAACGCGATATCCTCGGTCAAGCGGTTAATGGGGCGCGGGGTCGAAGACGTCGGCCAGCTCGGCAATGTCTTGCCCTACGAGTTTGTTACCAGCGAGGACAGCAGCGTGCCGCGCATTCGTACGCGCGGCGGTGACTTCAGCGCGGTCGAAATCTCGAGCCGGATTCTGCAGGTACTTGCCGAGCGCGCGCGCGTGGCGCTCGGCGGCGACCTCGATGGCGTCGTCATCACCGTGCCGGCGTATTTCGACGATGCCCAGCGGCAGGCGACGCGGGATGCCGCCCGCCTCGCTGGACTGAACCTGTTTCGCCTGTTGAACGAGCCGACCGCCGCGGCGATCGCTTACGGTCTCGAGGAAACCGACGGCGGCCTGATCGCGGTATACGATCTCGGCGGCGGCACCTTCGATATTTCGATTCTGCGCCTGCACCAGGGCGTTTTCGAGGTGCTCGCGACCGGCGGCGATTCGGCGCTCGGCGGTGATGACATGGACCATGCGCTCGGTGAGTGGATCATCGCGCAAGCCGGCCTCGAGACGATCGACGCGAGCCTGTCGCGCCAAATCCTGAGCGCCGCCAGGCGCGCCAAGGAATCCCTGACATCGAGCGACCGCGCCGAAATCGATTTCGAACTCGGCGACGGCCGTTGGCGCGGCGCAATCGACCGGTCACAATTCGAAGATCTCGTTCGGCCGCTGGTCAAGCGCACGCTCAGCGCCTGCCGCCGCGCGCTGCACGATGCCGGCCTCGAGCGCGACGCGATCGGCGAGGTCGTCATGGTCGGCGGTTCGACGCGGATGCCGCTGGTGCAGCAAATGGTCGGCGAATTCTTCGCCCGCGAACCCATGTGCGACCTCGATCCGGACCAGGTCGTCGCGCTCGGCGCGGCCTTGCAGGCCGACGTGCTGGCCGGCAACAAGCCAGACAGCGACATGCTGCTGCTCGACGTACTGCCATTGTCGCTCGGCATCGAAACCATGGGCGGGCTGGCCGAGAAGATCATCCAGCGCAATACCGCGATACCGGTCGCGCGGGCACAGGAGTTCACGACCTTCAAGGACGGCCAGACCGCGATGTCGATCCACGTCGTCCAGGGCGAGCGCGAGCTGGTCAGCGATTGCCGTTCGCTGGCGCGCTTCGAGCTGCGCGGTTTCCCGCCGATGGCCGCCGGTGCGGCGCGGATTCGCGTCAGCTACCAGGTCGATGCCGACGGGCTGTTATCGGTCAAGGCCGAGGAAACCAACAGCGGGGTTGCCGCCGATATCGTCGTCAAGCCGTCCTACGGTCTGACCGACACCGAGATCGAAACGATGCTGCGCGCGGCGATGGAACACGCCCGTGAAGACATCGAACAGCGCATGCTCAAGGAGCAGCAGGTCGAAGCGCGGCGCGTCATCGAGGCGCTCGACGCGGCGCTCGCGCAGGACGGCGAGGCACTTCTGGACGACGCCGAAAGCCGGGCGATTCTCGCCCATCGCGATCGCCTCGAGGGCGCGCTCGATGACGCCGATGCCGACCGGATCAAGCATCTGATCGAGGCACTCGAACACGCCAGCGAGGACTTCGTCGCGCGGCGCATGGACGCGAGCGTGCGGCGCATGCTGGCTGGGCGACAAATCGACGAGGTGGAAATCTGATGCCGCGTATCATCGTCTTACCGCACGCCGGGATTTGTCCCGAGGGGGCGGAGATCGAGGCCGAACCCGGAATTAGCCTGTGCGATGCGATGCTCAAAAACGGCATCGAGATCGAGCATGCCTGCGAAAAATCCTGCGCCTGCACGACCTGCCATGTGCACGTGCGTCAGGGATTCGACTCGCTCGAAGAGTCGAGCGAGGATGAGGACGACATGCTCGACAAGGCCTGGGGATTAGATATGGATTCGCGCCTGAGCTGCCAGGCGATCGTCGCCGACGAAGATCTGACCATCGAAATTCCCAAGTACACCATCAACATGGTTTCCGAAAATCATTAGGAGGCACGCCATGAGCCTGAAGTGGACCGATACTCTGGACATCGCGATCGAACTCTCAGAAACCCATACCGACGTCGATCCGCAGTACGTCCGGTTTACCGATTTGCACCGCTGGATTTGCGAACTCGACGGCTTCGACGATGACCCGAACCGCTCGAACGAAAAGATTCTCGAGGCGATACAAATGGCCTGGATCGACGAAATTACGTGACTGGTCAAAATCTAGTCAAATTTTTGACAGAAATCGTCGAAATTCTGACACTTTTTTCGCAACTAAATCAAGCACTTCAGCGCGCTTTTTAAGGTTATTTTTTCGCTTTTTTCGCCAAGCGTAAAAAATAATTTGTGAAATCGACTTTTCAAAAAATACAGTTTTAATAAAAACTTAAAACAAACAATTAATGTAGTTTCTAGAATTGCTGGTGTGAAGCTGGTCACACTTTGCTTGCATTCGCCATTCGATCCGGTTAATTTCGTCCTGCACCCCGCTTCAATAAAACCGTGACGTCGCCCTGAAAGGTGCGCGATTTCCTCATCAGGGGCACGCAACCGGAGTGGGCTGTTTCTGGATGCAATATCCGGAACGACGATAACAATATCCGGAGAGACATGATGAGCAATGTGGCATTTATCAACCAGCTTCCGTCCGAACAGCGCAAAGTCGCTGACGAGGGACACCTAAAAACCTTTTACGATTCCAAGAACAGGATTGGATGGTTCTTAATGAAGGCAACGCCGCGGCCTTCCTTCACGATCCAGCTGCTGAGCGAAATCAGCGATTACTTCGAGTCGGTCAAACTCGAGATGGCCGAATCACGGGGCGAAAAATACGATTACCTGGTTCTCGGGTCCGATGTCGATGGCGTCTTCAACCTGGGCGGCGACCTCGATTTGTTCGGCCAATTCATTCGTGACAACGACCGAGAGAGTTTGATGCAATACGCGGTTCATTGCATCGATCTCGTTTATTCAAACCTGACCCACCTCGGCGAAAACCTTACCACGATTTCTCTGATCCAGGGCGACGCGTTGGGCGGAGGTTTCGAATCCGCCATATCCGCCAATGTCGTGATCGCCGAGCGAGGCACGAAGATCGGTTTGCCGGAGGTGCTCTTCAACCTGTTTCCCGGCATGGGCGCATTTTCGCTGCTTTCACGGAAAATCGGCCTGGCGGCCGCCGAGCAGATGATCTTGAGCGGTGGTCTCTACACGGCCGAGCAACTATACGAGATGGGCGTCATCGATATCCTTGCCGAAGAAGGCGAGGGCGAGGTCGCGGTATACCGTTACGTCAAGTCGAATCAGCGCTCGATGAACGCGTTTCGCTCGATGCAGCAGGTCAAGGATATTTGCGGTCAGGTCACCTATCAGGAGTTGCTGGACATCGCGACCGTATGGGCCGATTCGGCAATGAATCTTTCGAAGAAAGACCTGCGAATGATGGAGCGCTTGGTTCGCCGGCAATCGTCGCGAACCGAAGATTAGAGTTATTCCTGGCTGTCGACCGACCGGTTCGAACCGGTCGGCTCCGGAAAATAATCATGCCTTGCCGTCACTGCGCTTTTCAGCGCAGTGACGGTATTTTCGAAAACTTCCTCAACCTTAAAGCACATCTGGGCGATATTTTCGCCGCCAAGTTCGTACGGCTTGAGCTTCTCGGCTTGCTGACAAATCTCGACGAGCCGGTAGGCGCTTAGCTCCGATGCCGAACCTTTGAGCGCATGTAATTTGTCGCGATATTCGAGATAGTCGTCGAGCATTGCCTGCTTGAGCTCGACGATGTGCCGCGACCCCTCACGCTCAAAGTTGCTGATCAGTCCACTCAGGAAATCGACGTCGTTACCGAGAATATCGAGCTCATGCAAGACGATGTGGTCGTACCAATCGGATTTTGGAAACGAGCTGGGCAGATGCTCACGGACGTCAACATCCTCTGGCTTGACGATCTTCGGCTTGCGTAAGGTCTTGGACAGGGAGGCAATGCACTCCAGCAGACCGCGTGCATCGATGGGCTTGGTCAGGAAGCGATTCGCCCCGGCCTTGATCGACAGCTCTTTCGCCTCTGGCGTTGCGTCGGTGGTCAGCATGATCACCGGCATCCGGGCTCCGGTGTCCATGAAACGAAGCGCCTTGACGACCTCGATGCCGGAGATCTCCGGCATGTTCATGTCGAGGATCAGCATGTCGATGCGATCGAGGTCCTCGCTCAGAATATCGAGGGCCTTTTCGCCGGTTTCCGCGATTCGGACATTGTGACCGGCGTTGCGCAAAATGCCGTCGATGACCTGCTGGTTGACCGTATTGTCTTCGGCGACCAGTATTTCAAGAGCCTCGACACCCGCTTGCCTGGCGTAGTGCTCGGCCATCGTGACGATCTTGCTGTCATTGAAGTTCACGCTCTGGGCGGCATGTAGCGCATTGAAGAGCAGCCGCTTGTCGGCCGGATCGGAGATCGTCGAGATGTAGTAGTGATTCGCGCTATTGGCGTCGATCATGGTATCCGAAGAGTTGATCAAAACCATCGAGGAATTTTCGAGCAGGCCCTCGGCTTTCACCATTTGCGCGAACTGCACGGCGTTGATATCGCTGAGACATGCCTGGTCGACGACGATTGTTTCATACGGATCGCCCTCGTCATTGGCGGTCAGCAACTGTGACAACGCCCGGCTCGAAGTCCTTACCCAGTCGAAATTGACGCGCCAGTGTTTGAGCGAGGGCTGAATCACGCCTGCCGCATCTTCACCAGCCAACAGCAGGACGTGGTTTTCGGAGATGCTGGTTTCCTGGCTGGTGCTGGCAACGAACGGAATTTCGAACCAGAAGGTCGTGCCGACGTCGACCACGCTTTCGACCCCGATTTCACCGTTCATCAAATCGACCAGCTCCTTCGAAATCGTCGTGCCGAGACCGGTGCCGCCGAAACTGCGTCTGGAGCTCGTATCCGCCTGGGTAAAATCGTCGAATATCCGGTTCAGATCCTCCTTGGCGATCCCGATGCCCGTATCGGTAATTTCGAAACGTATTCGAGGCGCGGATTCGGTACCGCCGCAAGTCTTGACCGACAGATTGACCGATCCGGATTCGGTAAACTTGATCGCGTTATTGACCAGATTGATCAACACCTGGCGCAGGTGCTGCTGGTCGCCGTTGAGCGCAAACGGGGTATGCGGATCGAAGGTACAGGAAACTTCCAGGCCTTTTTTCTCACCCATCGGCGCGAGCATGTAAATAACCGAGTTGGCGAGACCGTGGAGGTCGAAGTCCCGCGACTCGATAAGAATTTTGCCGGCCTCGATTTTGGCGATATCGAGCACGTTCTCGATCAGTTCGAGCAGCGTCGCGGCGGAGCTGTGCATCGTGTTGACGAGTTCTTTCTGTTCGAGATTGAGGTTGGTCTCGCGCAGCAGCTCTCCCATCCCGATAACGCCGTTCAAAGGCGTTCTGAGTTCGTGCGACATATTCGCCAGGAATCGGCTTTTCGCCTCGTTGGCCTGTTTCGCCATTGCCACCGCGGCATGCAACTTCCGGATCAGGAATGCGGCGTAGAGCGGCAGCAGGCAAAGCATCAACAGCAGGCTGATACCGAAGCTGCGGTGGACTTGCCAGTATTCGCCCCAGATTACCACCACCGAGAAACCGGTAATCGCAATCGCCTGCGAAATGTAAAGATTGACCAGCCCGAATCGAAATCCGTTGCCAAGAATAACCCAGAGGTAGAGCAGGAACAGGGGGACAACCTCGGCACCGGTATAAAACATGAGAATCGAAAGCGATCCCATATCGAGAATCGCCCCGCAAATCCGGCGTACCTGGGAAGGCCGGGGCCGAACGACGATGGCGGAAAATAGTGCCAGCGCAACCGAATAATAGAGCAGGATGATTATGCTGGCTCTCGACGTGATCGTTTCGGTGAAACTTTCCTCACCCGACCACGGGATACAGATATAAACCAGCAATATCAGGCCGATCGCGAGTCTCAGTTTCGCCTGTTCGGGTTCGGAATCGCCGGTACCTTTCAGCCGTCGGTTGAGTCTGGCGAGCATGCCGTTGTTATTTTTGATCTGGTCCATGGAAACGTCGTACCGGTGGCAATTCAGCCGTCGCTAAAGGCTTTGTGAATTCCGGTTATCTTGTCGAGACGTTCGAAGAAGGCTTCCACGCAAATCGGGTCGAATTGCGTGCCCGCGTGCTGGTGCAGGTAATCCTGGGCATCCTTGGCGGCCCAGGCGCGTTTATAGGGGCGGGCGGAAACCAGCGCATCGTAGACGTCGGCGACCGACACGATGCGCGCCACCAGCGGGATGTCCTTGCCGGCGATTCCGTTGGGATAACCGGAACCGTCGAACCGCTCGTGGTGATTCAGGGCAATGATCGAGCCGGTCTGGATGTAGCGCGACTGGCTGTTCGAAAGTATCGAATGGCCGATGATCGTATGTTGCTGCATCGTCGTCCACTCGTGCTGCTCGAACTTGCCGGGCTTGAGCAAAATCTTGTCCTGGATGCCGATCTTGCCGATGTCGTGCATCGGCGCTGCGTACTCGATCTCGTCGCATTCTTTCTCCGACAGGCCGAGCGCCTCGGCGATCTCGCGCGAGTACTTGGCCATGCGCACCACGTGGTTACCGGTGACCTCGTCGCGATACTCGCCGGCCTTGGCCAGGCGCAGCAGCGTCTCGTGCTCGCGCGCGACGATTTGCTGGGTCGCGACCTCGACCTGGCGCGCCAGCCAGTCGGCCCGGTCCTGGATGATCGATTGCTGCTCGTGCAGCTTGAGCAGGTTGCGGCAGCTGGTGCGGCATTCGATCTGGTCGATCGGGCGGGTCAGGAACGCGGTCGCGCCGGCTTCGAGCGCGTCGTAGCGCACCGATTTTTCGCTGACCACGGTTATCATCATGATCGGAATATCCTGGCAGGCGGGCCGGGCGCGAATCTTGCGGATCAGCTCGACGCCGTTCAGGTCGGGCATGCGGTAGTCGGTGATGATCAGGTCTGGATGATTCTTGTCGAGCCACTCGAGCGCCGGGAGCGGGTTGTCGAAGGCTTCGACGATGACGTCTTCCTCGGCTTGTTGAATGATCTTCGCCAGGATGGTGCGGCCGGTTGACTCGTCGTCAACAATCAGTACCTTACGTTGCCGGCGGAGAATGCTAAGGCGCCGCGCATTTTCATAAGGTTCGATGTTTGAGTCCTTCGGTATCTCCGCTTTATTATCTGTCCTCGAAATCAATTTTTACACCCCACATTGATTCGGTTTGGGTCGAGCATCTTAGCAATATCAATGACTTATGTCGCTTTTTTGAAGTTATTATATGAAAAAAGTCACTAAATCGCGCCGAAGTTATATAGTCAAAAAATCCAGTATATTCAAGTTTTTATCGAGTTTATTTAAGCCTCGAAGTGAGCAAGTTGCGCAAAGTGCCGGCATGTCGTCTGAGCGAAAATTAACCCGTTGTCGACAATCCCGGTCGGTCGCCGGCACGCTCGGCTTGCTCGCCTTCGCCTGGCTTTCGTGCCTCGGCGCGAGCGAGTTACGCGAAGTCGCGATCAACGACGCCCGCTACCGGATCGAGCTGGCCACGACCGCCACCGCGCGCCAGCAGGGCCTGATGCACCGCTCGTCACTGGGCAACGATCGCGGCATGCTGCTGGTTTATCCGCGCGCCGGAGAGCACGCGATCTGGATGAAGAACATGCGTATTCCGCTACGCGTCTACTGGATCGACACCGAATTTCGGGTCGTTGCCATTCGGCGCCTCGAACCTTGTCGGGCCGACCCCTGTCCGACCTATCGGCCAGCGGTCGAATCGCGCTACGTACTCGAGTTGAACGACCGCGAACATCCCATCGCGCTCGGCGACCGTCTGACCGGTCTCAGGCTCCGGTAAGCGGTGAGCCGCCGCGCCGCCGCGCCAGGTAGAGCCAGAGCTGTGCCATGATCGCGAGCGCGACCAGCGGTACGACGGCATAGTTTACTCTGGCCCAGCCGAGCCAGTGCAGCAGCGCCCCGGCGGCGAAGGATGCCAGCGCGGCACTCGAAAACACCACGAACTCGTTGACCGCCTGCACCTTGGCCGCTTCCGCCGGGCTGTAGGTTTCGGTCAACAGGCTGGTGCCGCCGATGTACATGAAATTCCAGCCGACGCCGAGCAGCAACAGCGCCGCCCAGAAATGCGTCACCGTCGTGCCGTGCAGGTTCAAGCCGACGCAGGCGATCATCAGCGCGACTCCGGTCAGGACGATGCGCGCGGCGCCAAAGCGGTTGATCAGGTGACCGGTGAAAAAGGACGGCACGAACATGCCGAGCACGTGCCACTGAATGACAAACGCGACGTCGGAAAAGTCGTGTGCATGGCCGTGCATCATCGCCAGCGGCGTTGCCGTCATCAGCAAGACCATCGTGGCATAGCCGATCGCCGCGCTGGCAACCGCGACCACGAAGCGTGGCTGGGCCGCAATTTGCGCCAGCGAACGCGTCGCCTCGTTCAGCACCTCGGGATTGGGCCGCGGCAGGCGCATGCAGAGAAAATTGATGCCGTTGAATCCATAGAGGAGAAGCACCGAGACCATGGTGCCGGCATAGGTCACGGCGAACCAGTCCTTGCTGTAGTTCGCGAGGTTGGGACCGACGATCGCGGCGACCACTCCGCCGGCAAGCACGTAGCTGATCGCCGTGTTCTTTGCCTCGGGTGCCGAGACCTCGGTGGCCGCGAATCGGTAATAGTGGCCGAATCCGGTGTAAACCCCGACGCCGAGCGTGCCGAAACAGAACAACCAGAATGAGTTCAGGTAGATCGCGGCGACGGCGCAGGCGCCGCCGACGAGCCCGACAACGGTTGCGAGCAGAAACCCCGCCTTGCGGCCGATCCGGCGCATCAGCAACGACGCCGGGATCGTCGTCGCCATGACCGCGACGAACTGCAGGGCCTGCGGCAGGGTCGACAGCGCCTGGTTGGCGGTCAGATGGCTGCCGATGATCGCCGCCGAGGTGACCATCAGCGAATTGACCGACATCAGCATCGCGTTGGCCAGCGCGAGCTGGAAGACGCCGCGATTCACAGGATGAACCACAATACGGCGGGAATCGCGAGGATGCTTGCGAAGTTGCCGATCAGCACGATCGACGCGACCCGCTGCGGCTCCTGGTGATAGCGTTCGGCGACCATGAAGTTCAGCACCGCCGGCGGCAGCGCGCCGAACAGCAGCAGTATCGACGCCTGGTCGCCGTCGAGTGGCACCAGCCAGGCGTAGGGAAGCGCGATCGCGAGGCCGGTCAGCGGGCACAGCAGCGCGCCGAGCAGGCCGATCTGCCAGTCGGCGAAGTCGATCGTCAGCATGCGCACGCCGAGCGAGAACAGCATCAGCGGAATCGCGATCTGGCCGAGCAAGTGGATCGGCAGCCGCAGGGTCTCGGGAATCGAAACGCCGAGCAGCGACACCCCGATGCCGAGCACGGTGGCGAGAATCATCGGGTTGGTCGCGACTTCGCGCGGCGACCAGCGCTGCGTGATCAGCTGTTGACCGAGCAGGAAATGCAGCAGGTTCGAGCTCGCGAACAGCATGATCGCGGCGGGCAGCGCGGCCTCGCCGAAAGACAGGACGATCAGCGGCACGCCCATGTTGCCGCAATTATTGAACATCATCGGCGGCACCAGCGTTTTCCACTGGTAGCCGAGCATTTTCGCCACCGGCCAGGCGACGAGGCCGGAGCCGAGGACCACCGCGATGCCGCCGAGTGTCAGGTCGATGTAGTCGGCCAGCGCGTAGTCGCTGGCCGACAGGATGTCGAAGATCAGCGCCGGCGTGAAGATGTCCATGTTGAGCCGGTTGCCCGACGACATGTCCGTATCGTGACGATGACGGGCGTAGAAATAACCCAGTGCGACGATACTGAATACCGGGAAGATGATCGCGAAGATGCGATAGATCAGGTCCGCCTGCGACATCGGGCGGAGCCTAGAAGTTGAGGCTCAGGTCGCGGTGTACCGACAGGCAGTCGGCGATTGATTCTGCCTGCTCGCCGGTCAGGCGTTCCTGCAGGCGCATGCCGATCGTGTGGCGGATGGTGTCGTCGTAGGCATCGAGTTCCGGTCCCAGATCCTGCGCCGCGCGCCGACGCCATTCGATCTCCGCGCGCAACTCCTCGAGCGCGCCATCGATCTCGGCGATGGTCTCGCCCTTGTCCGGCGTAACGCCGCGCAGTGCGCGCTTGGCGCGCGACAGCTTAGAGGTAATCCGGTGGGTCTCGGTCAACCGTTCGAGAGCGTCGTGAGGCGCGTCGATTGCATCGAGCCCGGCCTCGGGAGATTCGGCCTCGACGTACTCGCGCAACGCGACGAGCTCGCCTTCGAGTGGCGGCAATTTCTCGGTTTCGGCAATCATCCGGCGCAGCATACGGATCGTCTCGTAGCTGTCGTCGACACTTTGCCGGTAACGCAGGCGCGCGCGCTTGGCCGCCCTGGACAGATCCTCGAAGCGGGTCCGCGCGTCGCCCCAGGTCTCGGGAATGCTTGCCTCGAGCGCATCGTGCTCGGCTTCGAGCTCGCTTACGCGCTCGCGGATGCGCTCGATCCGGTCCTCGTCGACCGTCTCGGCGAAGGAGATTCGCTGGCGTTCCTGCTCGAGTTCGTCAATGTCCTTCTTGAGGCGGCGCATGTCGCGCTGGATGCCGCGCACCTGCAGGTGCAGCGGCCGGTACTCGGGTTCGTAGGTCGCGAGCTCGCGCTCGGCGCGATCGATGTCGTCGATGCGGGCGTAAACCGACCCGGCGAGGCCGAGGCTTTCGGTCAGTCGCTGCTGGTACTCGTCGGGCAGGTAGCCGGCGTTGACGCCGCGCAGTCGCTCGATCGCGGCTTCGATTGAGCCTCGGTTTTGCTCGTACTCGATGAACAGGTAGCTTTCGAGGCATTCCTGCAGTTTCGGATTGCTCGGCGGGGGCGCGGTATCGGATGTCAGCTGGATCTTGTTCGGCAGGTAGTTGACCAGGCCCGGAAAGACGCCGGCGATGCCGAGGCCGGCG
>JBFFXR010000055.1:0-16792 GCA_041569645.1 Gammaproteobacteria bacterium | reverse complement strand
TGATCATGTCCATCGTCGCCATCGCCAGCCCCGCGCCGTTGATGATGCAGCCGATGTTGCCGTCGAGACCGACGTAGCTGAGTCCCCGGTCGGCGGCCTTCATTTCGCGCGGGTCTTCCTGCGACTTATCGCGCAGCTCGGAGATTTGCGGGCGGCGGAACAGCGCGTTGTCGTCGAAAGCCATCTTGGCGTCGAGCGCGAGGATGCGTCCGTCCTTCGTCACGATCATCGGGTTGACCTCGACCATGGTCGCGTCGAGGTCGCGAAACGCGCGATAGCAGGCTTTCAGGGACTTGACCGCCTCCGCCAGCTGGGCCGCGCCGAGGCCGAGCGCAAACGCGATTTCGCGCGCCTGGAAATCCTGCATCCCGACCGCCGGCTCGATTTCCACGCGGATGATCGAATCGGGTTGCTGCTCGGCGATTTCCTCGATGTCCATGCCGCCGGCCGCCGACGCGACGCAGACGATGCGCTCGGCCGCGCGGTCGAGCACGAAGGCGACGTAAATTTCGCGCTCGATATCGGTCGCTTCCTCGATGTAGAGCCGGCCGACGAGCTTGCCGGCCGCGCCGGTCTGGTTGGTCACGAGGCGCCGGCCGAGCATCCAGTTGGCCGCGTCCATGACCTCGTTTTCGCTCGAACAGAGCTTGACGCCGCCGGCCTTGCCGCGCGCGCCAGAGTGAATTTGCGCCTTGACGACCCACTTCTCGCCGCCGAGCTCCTTGGCGCGGTAGACCGCCTGCTCGGGGCTGTAGGCGATTCCGCCCTTGGCGATCGGCATGCCGAAATCGTGTAGCAAGGCCTTGGCCTGATATTCGTGGATATCCATGTCATTTACCCCTGGCCTGGATGGCCTTGTCGCTGTTGACGAGATTTTCCGCCATGCGCGCCGACGCGGCGTCGATCATGCGGCCGTCGAGCTGCGCAGCGCCCTTGCCGGCGGCGGCGGCTTCGTCGAGCGCGGCGAGAATGCGCTGTGCGCGCTCGACCTCGGCAGCCGGCGGCGAGAATACGTCGTTGGCGAGTTCGATCTGCGACGGGTGGATCGCCCACTTACCCTCGTAGCCCATCGCCGCGGCGCGCCGCGCGGCGTCGAGGTAGCCGTCAGGATCGTTGAAATCCCCGAACGGCCCGTCGATCGCGCGCAGGCCGTAGGCGCGGCAGGCGACCAGCATGCGCGACAGACCGTGATGCCACTGGTCGCCCGGATAGTCGGGATTCAGACCACCGATGTTGACGGTGCGCGCGCGGCAACTCGCGGCGTAGTCGGCGACGCCGAAATGCATCGCTTCCATGCGCGGGCTCGAGGTCGCGATCGCATCGACGTTGGCCATACCCAGCGTGATCTCGATCAGCGCCTCGAGGCCGATGCGGTTATCGAACTTTTTCGCGGTCTCGATCTGCGTCAGCAACGCGTCGACCGTGTAGACGTCGGCGGCGACGCCGACTTTCGGGATCAGGATCGTGTCGAGCCGGTCACCGGCCTGCTCGACGACGTCGACGACGTCGCGGTACATGTAGTGCGTATCGAGGCTGTTGATGCGCAGCGAAATGGTCTTGCCGAGGTCGCGCCAGTCGATGTCGTTGAGCGCCTCGATGACATTCTTGCGCGCCTTTTCCTTGTCGCCGGGCGCGACCGCGTCCTCGAGATCGAGAAACACGTAGTCGGCGGCGCTCGCCGCGGCCTTGTCGAACATGGCCGGGTTCGATCCCGGCACCGCCAGCTCGCTGCGTTGCAGTCGCTGGCGCGCCGGCGCATATTGCGTATGGCTCATCTCCGCCCCCCTTAGAGACTCGATCGCATCGGATTGCCGGCCGAGTACGAATGGCTCATTGTAATTCCGCCGGTGCGCGGGCGACTATCGCGGAACCGACACGCCGGCTGTTTGATGCGACGGGGGTTGCGGCCGTCAGTTCAAGTCGAAGATCGCGCTGAAGAGCAGGAACAGGAACACGCCGGCGAGCCAGAGGTCGATCGCGATGAAGAGGAAGTAGAGGTTGCGCTTTTCGGGATCGCCGCGGACGCCGAGCGTCAGGTAGATGAAAACCGCCAGCGCGGCGAGCAGGACGATGACCAGGTGCATGATTTACTTGCTCTCGCTACCGACTCGCGCAGCGGCGATCGCGGTCATGTTGACGAGGCCGCGCACCGTCGTGCCGGGCGTGACGATGTGCGCGGCGATGTCGCAGCCGAGCAGCACCGGGCCGATCGGAATGGCGTCGTTCGTCATCTTGACCAGGTTCATGCCGATGTGCGCGGCGTCGATGTTCGGCATGATCAACAGGTTGGCGGTCGCCGTCAGGCGCGAATTGGGAAAATGTTCGGCCATCGCCTCCTTCGACAACGCGAGGTTGGCATGCATTTCGCCCTCGACCATCAGGCCGGGATAGCGTTCGTTGATCAGGCGCAACGCCTCGCGCATCCGATACGACGATTTCGAGTTGCGGCTGCCGAAATTCGAATGCGACAGCAGCGCGGCCTTCGGTTTCAGGCCAAAGCGCGCAACCTCGGCCGCCGCCAGCCCGGTCATCTCGGCGATCGCCTCGGCGGTCGGATCGATCGTTACGTGGGTATCGCAGATGAACAGCGTGAATTTCGACGTGATCAGGATCGACAGCGCCGAGACTTCTTCCTCGCCGCGCTCCTGCTCGGAAACCATCAAAATGCGTTGCAGATGACGGTGGTAACGCCCGACGGTGCCGCAGATCATCGTATCGGCGTGGCCGAGCTTGACCAGCATCCCGGCCTGCACGGTGGTATTCGAGTTCAGCAGCTTTTGCGCCTCCGACAGGGTCACCCCGCGGCGCTCGGTCCAGCGGTGATACTGCCGCCACCAGTCCTCGTTGTCCTCGTAGTCGAAGATCTCGAAATGCTCGCCCGGCTTGACCGAGATTGCGTACTCTTTGAGCAGTTTTTCGATCTTTTTCGGGTCGCCGACGACGACCGGATAGCAGAGATTGTCCTGTACGATGTTCTCGACCGCCTGCAGCACGCGCGGGTTCTCGCCCTCGGCGAAAACCACTCTGCGCTGCGCCGCGCGCGCGACATCGAAAACCGGCTTCATGATCATGCCCGAGCGGAATACGAACGACGTCAGGCTCTGGCGGTAGGCGCGCATATCTTCGATTGGCCGCAGCGCGACCCCGGTATCCATCGCCGCCTGCGCGACCGCCGGCGCGATCTCGAGGATCAGTCGCTGATCGAAAGGCTTGGGAATCAGGTACTCGGGGCCGAAAGTCAGCGACTCGCCGAAATACGCGGTCGCGACGACGTCGCTGGTGCCGGCGCGCGCGAGCCTCGACAGCGCGTCGACACAGGCGGTCTTCATCGCCTCGTTGATCTCGGTCGCGCCGACATCGAGCGCGCCGCGAAACAGGAACGGGAAGCACAGCACGTTGTTGACCTGGTTCGGGTAATCGGTGCGCCCGGTCGCGATGACCGCGTCGGGCCGCGTTTCCTTGGCGAGGCCGGGATCGATCTCGGGCGTCGGGTTGGCGAGCGCGAACACGATCGGCTTGTCGGCCATTTTTTTCAGCATCTCGGATTTGAGCACATTGCCGGCCGACAGGCCGAGGAAAATGTCGGCGCCATCGATGACTTCGCCGAGCGTGCGCGCGTCGGTATCGATCGCGAACTTGGCCTTGTAGTCGTCCATGTGCTCTTTGCGGCCCTTGTAGACCACGCCTTCCTTGTCGGTGACGATGACATTTTCGCGTTTCAGCCCGAGCGTCAGCAGCAGGTTCAGGCACGACAGCGCGGCCGCGCCGGCACCCGAGGCGACCAGCTTGACCTCGGCTATATCCTTGCCGACGACTTCGAGCGCGGATTTCATCGCCGCCGACACGACGATCGCGGTGCCGTGCTGGTCGTCGTGAAACACCGGGATCGACAGTCTCTCGCGCAGGTATTTCTCGACGATAAAGCAGTCAGGCGCGCGGATGTCTTCGAGGTTGATACCGCCGAAGGTCGGTTCGAGCCGCGCGATCGTCTCGGCGAGCTTGATCGGGTCATCCTCGTCCACTTCGATATCGAACACGTCGATGCCGGCGAAACGCTTGAACAGCACCGCCTTGCCTTCCATGACCGGTTTCGATGCCAGCGCGCCGATATCGCCGAGGCCGAGCACCGCGGTGCCGTTGCTGATCACCGCGATGAGGTTCGCGCGCGAGGTATAATCGCGCGCGCTGAGCGGATCTTTCTCGATTTCGAGGCACGGGTAGGCGACACCGGGCGAATAGGCCAGCGACAGGTCGCGTTGCGACGTCAGCGGTTTGGTGGCCTCGATGCGCAGCTTGCCGGGAGTCGGCTTGCTGTGAAAAGCAAGCGCCTTTTCGCGGTTTTCGTCTGACATGTGATCTCTGGCGAGTTTTTCGGGGAGTATACGGGTAATTCCGCCCCGATTAGAACCTATTCGTCATTTTAGGCTTACCGGAAATCGGTTAGAATGGCCGAACTTGTTTTTGGGGAACCCGTGTCCGCGCAAATCGACACCAATTTCCTGCTGGAAATCAACGGCATCGAGTACGAGGTCGACGAAGGCGGCTATTTGCGGCACCTCGCCGACTGGACCCGCGAGGTCGCCGAGGCGATGGCCAGCCAGGATAGCGTCGAGCTCGAACACGAGCACTGGGAAGTGATCCTGTTCCTGCGTGAATACTACCTCGAATTTCGCATCGCGCCGGCGATGCGAATCCTGAAACGCAAGGTCGGCGAGCGTTTCGGGCCCGACAAGGCCACTACGCGCTACCTCTACGAACTCTTCCCGTTGGGCCCGGCCAAGCAGGCTTGCCGCTACGCCGGACTGCCCAAACCCACTGGCTGCGTCTAGCTCCGCAGACAAGCCGTCGGTTCATCACGCAACCCCATCATTCCACCGAAAGCCGCATCGGCGGACCGCAAATTCTTTCGCGATATGCCTGGCTGATACGTCGGACTGCGGAACCCCGAGTCCTCTTCGGAGTCGAACAGAGCTGACTCCCGGAAATAACGCTGCTGTAGAAAACAATTAGAGAAACCTGGCCTGGAGCGCGTAGTTCGATATGAAACTGGCGGGTGAAACGAAAACATTTGCTACGGTCGGATCAAGATGTTTCTTCAAGCCGCCTATGTGGCTCCGCAATGCGGCGCCAAAGACTCTGGAATGGGAGAAAAATACCAGGAATACGCCATTTCTCGATTACTTGTATCGGCCCGACCCCGATCTGCAATATCGACGGTGGCCTGCCGTGGCGGCTGGTCTCTCGCCGAGCGGAGATAGGCCTCGGGGGAAAGGCGGTCATGTGAGCCCCGCCGGCATTTGCTGTCTGGCTCTCGCTATCATCTCGATACTGGGTTTTCCGTCCATCGCCGGATCGAGTTCCGAATATGGCGACATCATCA
This sequence comes from Gammaproteobacteria bacterium, assembly GCA_041569645.1. Classification (GTDB taxonomy): domain Bacteria; phylum Pseudomonadota; class Gammaproteobacteria. The sequence continues at coordinate 11,412 of JBFFXR010000055.1, read as the reverse complement.
AGGAGACTCCGGAGTACGAACTGATCATCACTCCGCGTAACGACGCCGACGACGATGATGACGATCGGCATCATCACCACTATCACCGCTATCATCGCCACTATGATCATGTCTATTCCACCGACTATCCGCCCCCTCGCAGCTATTCCAGGTCGTCTCGCACCGGAGGTATCGGCCGCGGCGGGGCCCTGTATGTCGGCGTCACCATCGGCGAGTCCGAATTCGATTACGACGATATCGACAACGGCGATGCATCGATCATTCGAATCGGGTATCGGCTCGACGACAGTCGTCTCGGTTACGAGCTGTCAATCTTTGATTCGGGTACCGCCGAGGTCACGAGCCTGACCGATATCGATCTCCAGGTCGACTCCGTCAATCTCGCACTCACTGTGAACAGTTCGCGGAATTCGAGGTCGACGCTGAATCTCTTCGCCCAGGGCGGCATTTACTTCGCCGATACCACCTTGACCGGACCGTTCGACAGCGTCAGCGAGAATAGTAACGGGTTTCTACTCGCGGCCGGTATCGAAGTCATGCTGAATCGAAACTTCAGCATCAAAGCCGAAGCTTTCAATCTTATCGACGTCGAGGATTTTGCCAACGACGAATCGATCTCGATTCTCAATGTCGGCGGACAATTCATCTTCTAGAAAGGAAATCGGTGCGCGGTACGAGGCTTAACCGCAATCTCTGCATTTGATCTGTTACCGATACTCCGCTGTCGAGACGGGTCGTGTGCGCTAGACGTCGTAGCGCTTGTGATCGCGACGGCGGCGGCCGGCGCGTTGGCTGATGACGCCGACGAGGGTTTCGAGTCCGGCTTCGATCTCGATTTCGGGCAAGCCCGGTTTCAGTGCCCGCAGGCGATAATCATCGCCGTCGATTACGAGCTGGCGCAGGATCACGCCGTCGTCGAGCCGGGCGACGACGAAACAGCCGCTCGTAACCTTACCGGCGGGCTCGACGATGACGATTTGCCCGTCGCCGAACTCCGGCGCCATGTCGTCGCCGATGACGCGCAATGCGAAGGCTTCGTTGGCGCTGCAGTGACCGATTTCGTTCACGCGACCTCCGCGGTCTTTTTCTGCTGCATGCGCCAAAGCTGTGCATAGAGACCATCCGACGCCAGCAGCGAATCGTGATCGCCCTGCTCGCGCACGCGGCCGTTTTCGAGCACGAGAATGCGATCGGCGTCGATCACGGTCGACAGGCGGTGGGCGATCACCAGCGTCGTCTTGTTTTGCGAAATTCGCGCGAGTGCGCCGAGGATGTTCTTTTCCGACTGGCTGTCGAGGCTCGACGTGGCCTCGTCGAACACCAGGATCGGCGGGTCCTTCAGCAGCACGCGCGCGATCGCGACGCGCTGCTTCTCGCCGCCCGAGAGCTTGAGCCCGCGCTCGCCGACGATCGTATCGTAACCCTGCGGCAACGATTCGATGAAGCGGTCGATGTCGGCCAGCCGCGAAATCTCGCGAATCTCGGCGTCGCTTGCGTCGGGCCGCGCGTAGCGCAGGTTGTAACCGATCGTGTCGTTGAACAGCACGGTATCCTGCGGCACGATGCCAATCGCGTCACGCAGGCTCGCGCGCGTGACGCCGGCGATGTCCTGCCCGCTGACGAGAATCTGCCCCGACGACACGTCGTAGAAGCGAAACAACAGGCGCGCGATCGTCGACTTGCCGGCGCCCGACGGGCCGACGATCGCGAGCTTCTCGCCTTCGTCGAGCCGGAAACTGACGTGCTCCAGTATCGACCGGTCCTCGACGTAGCGAAAGCTGACGTCGCGGAATTCGACGCTAGCCTCGCGGATCACCAGGGGCTTCGCGTCCGGTCGATCGCTTACCTCAACCGGGTGCTGCAGCAGCTTGACCACCATGTCCATGTCGGCGAGCGCGTACTTCAGCGAGCGGTAAATGATGCCGAGGAAATTGAGCGGCAGGAACAACTGCAGCATCATCGTATTGATCAGCACGAGATCGCCGAGCGTCAGCGCGCCGGCGGCAACGCCGCGCGCGGCCATGATCATGATGCCGGTGACCCCGATCGCGATGATCGACGCCTGGCCGAAGTTCAGCATCGACATCGTCGTCTGGCTCTTGACCGCGCATTCTTCCCAGCCCTGCATCGTGTCGCGGTAGCGCTCGATCTCGTGGCGGTCGTTGTTGAAATACTTGACCGTCTCGTAGTTCATCAAGCTGTCCATCGCGCGACCGTTGGCGTCCGAATCGAGGCGATTCATCTCGTGGCGAAAATGCATGCGCCACTCGGTGACGAGCAACGTGAAGACAATGTACAGGAACACCGTCAAAAAGATCACGCCGGCGAACAGGCTGTCGTATTGCCATAACAGGATCACCGCGACCAGTACGAACTCGGCCGCGGTCGGCACGATATTGAAAACCAGGTAATTCATGATCGAGCTGACGCTCTGCGTGCCGCGCTCGAGGTCGCGCGAAATGCCGCCGGTGTTGCGCTCGAGGTGGTAGCGCAGCGACAGTTCGTGCAGATGCGACAACACCGCGACCGACAACCGGCTCATCGCGTGGTAGCGCACCCGCGCAAAGATACCGTCGCGCAGTTCGTTGAAACCCGAATTGACGAAGCGCAGCACGCCGTAGGCGAGCAGCAACACGATCGGCAGCACGACGATATCGTCGGCATCGGCGTCGAGCGCATCGACGATGTACTTCAGCACGACCGGTACGCCGACCATCGCCAGCTTCGAGACCACGAGGCAGGCGAGCGCGAGCAAAACGCGGCCGCGATACTCCCAGATATACGGCAGCATCGCGCGGACGTTGGCCCAGTCCTCGCGGTTCGAGTGCTCTTTTTCGGTGCGCCCTGCGGCGGGATGTATCGCGATGACGTCGTCCTCGGAAAATCAGGCGGCAACCTTACCAGAATCGCGCCCCGCTTGTCTCCGCGCTCGCGTGGTCGGGGCGATTCGGCGCCGCTCGGGAGTCAATTATCCACGCAATCTGCCGATAAGGCGGATGAGGGAGCGCGCGCGACGCGTTCCCGGAGCGACTACAAATATCGGGAGCAAACCAGGGCGGCATGGAAAAACAGTCGGCAGTCAGGATATTACGGATCCGCTACCTCGTCGGGCTGGGCCTGATCGCGCTGCTCGTAAGCGCGTCGCACCTGACGATTCAGCAGGTCGTCGCCGCGCAACGCAACTATGCCTCGGTGGTCGATCTCGCCGCGCACCAGGCCGGACTCGTGCACCGGATCGCTCATTTCGCGCGCCTGATGGCGTCGGCCAGCAACCCGCAAAGCCTCGAGGCGGCCCGCGCCCAACTCGGCGCTTCGCTCGACAAGATCGACCAGGCTCACCGGGTGCTGCTCGAGGGATCGCCCGAATCGGATATCCCATTGCTGACCAACGAGATCCTCGACACGATTTATCACGGCGAATCGGTTCGACTCCACGCGAGCATGCAACGCTTCATCGGCGCCGCGCGCGAGGTACTCGCGAGCCGTCCGGGTATCGTGCTCGGTCGATCCCCGGCACTCAACTACGTCACCACCACCGGTCCGCTGGAGCTCGAGCCGATGCTCGAAAGCGCGGTCGAGCAGTACCAGACCATCAGCCGCGAGGCGATTCTCGCGATCGAGAATCTCGTCCACCTGATCTGGGTCGGCGCGATGATCGTGCTGCTGCTGATCGGCTTGCTGATCTTCCGCCCGCTCGAACGCACGATCTGCGACGCGATCGCGAAGCTGCAAGCGACCGTGAGCGAGCTCGAGATTACGCGCGAGGAAGCCGCGCTCGCGCGCCAGAAGGCGGAGTCGGCAAGCGAGGCGAAAAGCCAGTTTCTCGCGACGATGACCCACGAGCTGCGCACGCCGATGAACGGCGTGCTCGGCATGAGCGAACTGCTGGCGAGCACCAAGCTCGATCGCAAGCAACACGAGTACATACAAATCATCATCGATTCGAGCGAATCGCTGCTGACGATCATCAACGACATCCTCGATTTTTCGCGCCTCGAGGCCGGCAGGGTCGGACTCGAGGCAATTCCGTTCAACCTCGAGCAGTCGATCTACGACGTCATGGCGCTGCTTGCGCCGCGCTGCCACGGCAAGTCGCTGCAGCTAGTCCTCGACTACCCGCCGGACCTGCCGCGTAATTTCGTCGGCGACCCGGCGCGCATCCGCCAGGTGCTAATCAACCTGATCGGCAACGCGAGCAAGTTTACCGAGGCCGGCTACATCCAGGTCAGCGTCGCGGTCGAGATCGACGGCAAGCAGGCCGGCATCGCGATCCACATCGAGGACACCGGCATCGGCATCGCGCCGGACAAGCTCAAGCTGTTATTCCAGTCATTTACCCAGACCGACAGCTCGACGACGCGCAAATACGGCGGCACCGGGCTCGGGCTCACGATCACGCGCGAACTGGTAAACCTGATGGGCGGCAGCGTCGAGGTCGAATCGGCGCCCGGCAAGGGCTCGGTCTTCTCGATCGATTTCCGACTCGAACGCTCGAGCTCGGTCGACCCGCTGCCCGATCCCGAAGCGGAACTGCGGCAGGTATTGCTGCTCGAACCGGTCGAGCTCTACCGCGATTTGCTGCGCGACCGGCTGCGCCGCGCCGGCGTCGGCATTTCGATCGCCGATAACGCGCGCGACCTGAAGGCGCTGCTCGAAACCTGCGAAGCACACGGCAGCGAGTTGCCGATCGCGATGGTTTCGCGCGAGGCGATCGTCGACCCGGCGAACGACTGGTCGACCTTCGAACATCTCGCGTTGTCGCGCCCGCTGTCCTGGGTCCTGCTGTGCCAGGACCTCGATGAAACCCGTCAGTTCCATCGCCAAACCAAGTTCGTCCGCGCCTACACGACTTACCTGCAAAAGCCCTTCACCAACCACCAGCTTTATTTTGCGCTCAACTGCGCCGCGACCCGACCCGAAGACGACACTGTCGACACGCGTTACCGCAAGGACGGCGAGGATATCACCGACTTTACGCTGACCAAGGACGAAGAGGGCGACATCTTGCTGGTCGAGGATAACCTCGCGAACCAGAAATTCGCGTCGCTGCTGCTGAAAAAGCTCGGCTACGACGTCGACATCGCCGAGGATGGCGTCGAGGCGCTCGAGCTGTGGCGCAACAAGCAATACGACCTGATCCTGATGGATTGCCTGATGCCGAACCTCGACGGCTACGAGGCGACTCGCCGGATTCGCGCCGCCGAGGGCGATGGCCAGCGCATTCCGATCATCGCGCTGACCGCCAACGCGTCGGAGGTCGACCGCGAGCGCTGCCGGCAATCGGGCATGGACGAGGTCATCACCAAGCCTTACCGGCGCAAGGAACTCGAGCAAGTGCTCGACCGCTACCTGCACGGTGACCCGACGCTGCCGACGATGCCGCGCAACTTCGGCCGCGACACCGGCTAGGGCGACCTCGCCCGGCGTCTATTCGCAGGCCGCCGATTTCGGTTTTTCCGGCGCCGCGAGCAACCACGCGATCGCTTCTTCCTCGACGAGGAAGTGCTTCAGTTTGAGCCCGCGGTTGACGCAGACGGTTTCGAAAAACTCGTTGAAGTCGAGATAGTCGGGGTTGCCGAGCAACGCGAAACGGCGGCAGCGATGGGCGAAGAGCTGCGCCGCGTAGTTGGCCGATTCGTATTCGAACATCGGCGCCGACTCGAGCTCGGCGGCGCTGTCGTCGAGCAGCACCAGATCGTGCCCGGTTTCGTCGAGCCGGGAGGCGATCATGTCGAAACTGGCGAGCGCGTCTTTGGGTTTCAGGACACCGGTGCTGCGAACGTGCAGGAAGCGCGGATTACGTATTACTTCCTCGCGAAATGCCATGGTGCCCGTACCGATAATGGGTTATAAATGCGACCCAGGTCGGCAGTATACCAGCATTTTTCGCCCGGCCACGCCACACGACCCGCAATCGAGCCCTCGATGAACGACGCCAAGCCCTTTCTGATTCTGCAGCTGCGCCCCGAGGACGACACTTCCGACAACGAGTTTGCCTCGATCGTCAAATACGGCGCGCTCGACGCGATGCCCACGCAGCGCATCCGGATCGAACGCAGCGGCATCCCCGATATCGACGCCGACGACTACGCCGCGATCATCGTCGGCGGCAGTCCGTTCGACATCAGCACGCCGGCCGCCAACAAGTCGGATATCCAGGTCAGGATCGAGGCCGACTTCCGCCGCCTGTTCGACGACGTGGTGGCGCGCGACTTGCCGTTTCTCGGCGCCTGCTGCGGTTGCGGCCTGCTCGGCAGCTATCTCGACACGCCGATCTCGGGCAAGTACGCCGAGCCGGTCGGCGCCGCGCGCGTGCGCCTGACGGGGGACGGCAAGCGCGACCCGCTGCTCGCCGGGTTTCCCGACGAAATCGACGTCATGCTCGGCCACAAGGAAGCCTGCGACCAGGTGCCGGACGGCGCGACCTTGTTGATCACCGGCGACGCGTGCCCGGTGCAGATGTTCCGCCTCGGCGACAACGTCTACGCGACGCAGTTTCATCCCGAAGGCGACGCCGAAGGATTCATCGTGCGCATTCATGCCTACAAGAACCACGGTTACTTCCCGCCCGAGGAAGCCGACGCCCTGATCGACGCCGTCAGCCGCGTCGATACGCCCTGGCCGCGCGAAATCCTGCGCCGCTTCGTCGCCCGTTACGCGCGCGGGTAACGCATAACGAATCCCGACGTACCGTTGCTCGCCGCTTTCCCGATAGGGGATTGATTTCGCCGCGCGGGCGGCGCAGGCTTGCACAATCATGCCCTGGAGTACGGCCATGATCAGACAATACCTATATGCGATCGTGGCGCTCGGCGCGATGGAAGCGCCGCCGGCGCAAGCCGATCACGAAACCGGCTACCCGTTTTTCGGCGGCTTCGCGATCGGTCTCGCCGGCGCCGACGAGAATTGCGACTACTACGGCTATGATTGCGACGGCGAGGACCTGTCGTTCAAGTTCTTCGCCGGCAAGCGCCTGCACGAGAATCTCGCCGTCGAGATTTCGTTCCAGGATCTCGGCAAGCTCGACAACGAAGAGGACAGCTTCGACGTCACGGCCGAATCCTCGGGCGTCAACCTGTCGCTGGTCGCGATCATTCCGACCGGGGATATCGGCTACCTCTACGGCAAAATCGGCGCGATCGCTTGGGAGGCCGACTACCGCCGTTTCGAGTCCGGTTCGAGCACACAAAGCGACGACGAGGGCACCGATTTTACCTTTGGCGCGGGCTTCGCATTGGCCTTCGGCGGAAAATACGAGTTGCGTTTCGAATTCGAGCGACTGCACGAACTCGGCGACGAATTCACGCCGGGCGGCGCCTACGTCAGCAACTTCACCGTCGGCGGTGCGATCCAGTTTCATTAACCGCCGACGACGTGCGTGTCGGCCGTCAAATCATGGTGCTTTTTCCGCGTTTGTCGGTATGATTGCGCGTTACCAAAACGGAGGATTCCCGATGCGCAAAACCGCAGTTTTCACCCTGCTCCTGGGCCTGGTATTCGCCGCCCCGGCGATGGCCGCCGAGGGCATGATCAGCATCAAGAGCGACCACGGGGTCAAGACGACCGCCGATCGACTGGTGCGCGAACTTCAGGCCAAGGGCGTCACTGTATTCAAGCGAATCAACCATGCCGAGGGCGCCAAATCGGTGGGCATCGTCATGCGACCGACTGTGCTCGTCATATTCGGCAATCCCAAGTCTGGCACACCGCTGATGATGTGCCAGCGCAGCGTCGCGATTGATCTGCCGCAAAAGGCGCTGATCTGGGAAGATTCACAGGGTCAGACCTGGCTTGGCTACAACGACCCCTACTACCTCGCGCTGCGCCACCAGATCAAGGGCTGCGAGCAGCCGATCGAGCGTATGTCTAAGGCGCTGCGCAACTTCGCCAACTTCGCGACAACGGCCGAATAGCGCCAGGCGCAGGATTGCTCCGCCGGCTTCGCTACGCGCCGGGGATCTACGATGCGCTTGCGACGATTGCAGCGCGTGGCCACCGGTTTTCGAAGCTTCGTCGGGCGAGCCTCGTTCGCCACGCTGATGCTTGCCGGCATCGACGGCCTGCAGGCGAGCGAGCAGCTTCACGTTATCGGGCTGGTCGAACGAATGTGCCCGGACGAGCGGCGTTGCTTTGACCTCGACGTCAAACCCGAGTACCGCGAAATCGCGGGTAAATCGCTGCGGGTGCGCTTTGCCGACGTCGAGCAAATCTACGATCCAGAGAACTATCGGCTGACGCTCGCGCAGCAGGATATCGGACCCGGATCACACCTGCGCCTGCTGCTGGAACGCGACACCGCGAGCGATGAGCGCGGCTGGCGCGCAATCGTAATCTGGATCGGCGATTGACACCGACGTAAGGCCGTGGCTGCGCCGTCGCAAATGTCCCGGCTCCACCGCGCGGCGCTCCCGTAACAATCGAAAATCGACGCGAATCCGGTCCCGGCTCAATCCGGAATCGTGGCGTTGTTGCACGGCGCGCCGTCGACCGTCAGGTCGACCGAAAAGACCGAATCGACCGAACCATCGACGTTCAGCCGCACGAGACCGTTGATCGGGGTGCCGTTGTAGTCGACAAAATTGCCGGCGACGAAAACCTCGAGCGAGCCATCGATCGTATGGGCGACACTGGCGACGCCGGTCGCGGAGGCGTCCGAATTGCTGAAACCGCTACCGGTGGCAAAATTGATATCGTCCGCCGAACCGTTATCGTTGAGGCGGATGATTCCGCTGGCCGCGTTACCCCGGTAAGTCGTGAAGCGCCCGCCGACGTAAATATCGCCCACTACGCCGCGCGCCATGGAGACGACATTGCCGTCAAAGCCTGCTCCGACGACGAATCCGGCGTCGACCGAACCATTCGCGTTCAGCCGAACGATCCGGCCCAGGAATCCGCCGCCGACGTAGACGTCGGCGCTGGTGTCGAATGCCGGCAGGACGCTCAGGACCGGCGTCTGGGATGGATTGAAGCCGGAGTCGGCGACGCCCGTGCTGCTCCAGCGCTCGATCGGTGGCACACCGGTTCCGCCGCTGTAAACCGGACCGGGCGGAGGATCCAGGGCCGGAGCGACGCTCTCGACGCTGGCAACGGGGACCGCGATGAATCCGGTATCCCGCGTTCCGTCGCTATTGAGCCGCACGAGACCACTGACGATAGTGCCGTTGAAATTGCTGAAATTGCCGCCGACGTAAACATCACCGCCGGCGAGCGGTGCGATGCTGTTCACGCGACCGTTGAAGCCGCTGCCGACATTGAACCCGAGGTCGATCGTGCCGTCAGAGTTCAGCCGCAGGATACCGCCGGGAAAATCGCCGCCGACGTAGACGTCGCCGACATTGGCGTCGGTGGCCGCTGCCACGACTCTGACCGAATTATCGCTGCCGGCGAGGCCGACAGTGTAGCGCGCCTGCTCGGCACCGGTCGCATCGAACCACACGACCAGATCGACCGGGTCATCGCCGCTATCGGCGAGGACGCCGGCCCATACCGAACCGTCGAGTAACGGCGCGAGCCCTCGAAATGCCAGGCTGCATCCCGCGTCGGCAATGCCGTCGTCATCGCCATTGCTGGTCGCGAGAATACCGAGGATGCCGACAGCGTAGATGCCGGCCAGTAGCAACTTGCGCAGGCAGGCAAGCGCTTTCATTGCTGCGACCGCGGCGCCGCGGACGGGCTGGCAAAAAATGCCAGCGCAAGTAATCCGCCGATGAGCGTCGCGAGCAGGTCGAACGGATCGAAAACGCCTCGCTCCCAGTAGGGCGCAACGAGTTGTCTGGCTGATTCAGGCAGAATCGGGCTTAGCGAGGCACTGAATATCGACGCTACCTGGTCGGCCTGCGCAAACTCGAAGACGAGAGCGACGCCGATCCAGATCCGGCAATGAAGACGCGCGTTCGCCGCGGTCGGAGCGCAGCTGCCGAGGAACAGAGCGATCGAAAAGACGTACAGCAGCGATGGCGCGCTGCCGAACATCCACTCGAATCCGGGCGGCGTCGCGTTCGCGAGATGCAATGGCTGGAGCAGGGTCGGTGGCTGCGAGCGCAGCAAACTGTAAACCGCGATCGCCGCAATCAGCGCCAGGCTCGCAATGCCGAGCCGCCGAATCAGAGGCAGCTTCTCAACCATGGTCGCATTACCGCGGTGACCCATATTGCCAATCACCGGTTCGGTCGGAACTGACCGCAACCGGCAATTGAGGATACTTATATCTCAAATCCCGGACAATTGAAATAGCCCCGGAGAACACCGCAGGGCCGGTTTATTTCGCAATCATATGGCGACCGGATCCGGACTCCGGCGCAATGGTCTCCGCGTCAGATCAGAACCTCGCCGTTAGCAAAAACCTGGGTCCACGCGAGTACGCGCACCGACTTGCGCAGGCCGGTCGGCCAGAACGGATCGGTCTCGATCAGCGCCTCGACGGCGTCCGCGTCGTCGGCCTCGACGATCCAGATGCCGCCGGCCGGATTGCCGCTGCGCGCGTTCTTGAGCGGCCCCGCGGATTCGATCTTGTCGGCGTTTTGTTGCAGAAACTGCAGGTGATCGGCCATGAACTCCTGTCGCTTGTGCGCGAACTCGTCATTGTCTTCGAACAGGACCGCGAATTTCATCGTTTCTTCCCTCGATTGGTCAATATAGATCGTCGAATTCGATTTCCGGCATGATCCATTCTTCGGCTTTGCCCGCCGCGAGGAACTCGACGACCGCCGGATGGTCGAGCAGCGCGTCCACGTAGCGCCGCGATGCGTCGTCGAGCGCGACCCCGTAGGTCCGAAACCGGCTCGCGACCGGGGCGTAGAAGGCATCGGCGGCGCAAAATTGTTCACCGAACAGGTACGGCCCGCCGTGACCGAATTTTGCCCGGACCCACTTCCACAAGTCCAGTATTCGGTCGATATCGGCCTGCGCATCCGCGTCCGGCGTGAAATCCCGGTACTCGCGGCGTAGGTTCATCGGCAAACCCGCGCGCAGCGCGAGGAAGCTCGAGTGCATCTCCGCGGCGAGACTGCGCGCCGCCGCGCGAGCCGCCGCCGGCTCGGGCCACAGGCCGGCGCCGGGATGCCGCTCGTGCAGGTATTCGGCAATCGACAGGCTGTCCCAGATCGTTTGCTCACGATCGCCGTCGGCGACAATAAGCGTCGGCACCGTCCGCGCCGGGTGGCGCCGGGCGACGAAACGCTCGAAGGCATCGCTGCGCAGCTGGACAACTTCGAGTTCGAGCTCGATGCCGAAAGCGCGCAACAGCAGCCAGCCGCGCAGCGACCAGCTCGAGTAGGCCCGGTTGCCGAGAATCAGGGTGTATACCATCTGCGAGATTGCCGGTTACGACCGAGGCGCAATCATAGCCGAGGCCGGCCGCGCGGGTAAGTCGTAAATACACACATTGACCCGGGTCCGGAGGCAACGGAGAAT
>JBFFXR010000054.1:0-16814 GCA_041569645.1 Gammaproteobacteria bacterium | reverse complement strand
TTCAAACCTGCCTCATAACAAAGCGCTGCAGCCGGGCGTCCCAAAGCTCGCTTCGCTACCTTTAAGACGCCGCTGAGCGCTCGCGTGATGAGGCTTGATATGACCCGGCAAACTATTAACCTGTCTTTACAATGAAAGCTTGGGTCATTAGAGAACCGGGCGGCCCAGAACAATTCTCATTGGAGGAAATAGATTGCCCTGAACCCCGCCCCGGCTGGACACTTATTCGCATTCGGGGATTCGGTTTAAATCGATCCGAATGGTTTACCAGGAACGGCGACTCTCCGTCCGTAAAGTTTCCGCGAGTGCTTGGAATCGAATGTGTTGGAGAAGTGGTTGACAGCGGTGGCCTGGATATTGAGATCGGTAACACCGTAGCTTCAATCATGGGCGGAATGGGTCGAGATTTCGATGGTTCATACGCGGAGTACACGCTGGTTCCTCATTCATGTGTATTTCCAATCGCGGCAAGCCTACCTTGGGATAATCTTGCAGCTTTACCTGAGATGCTTCAAACCACTCATGGATCTTTACATGTTGGGCTTACGATTGAACATGCAGAATCCATTCTGATTCGTGGTGGCACATCTTCAATTGGCATGGCAGCTCTTGCCTTAGCCAAAAATGCTGGTCTGTTTGTTGCCACCACGTCCAGGAGTCCCTCAAAAATAGAAATGCTTAAGGATGCAGGCGCTGACGAAGTCTGGATTGATAACGGATCGTTAGAGGAACAATTAAGAGATCGTGTGCATCAACCGTATGATCGCGTGCTGGAACTCATCGGAGCAACAACTCTATTGGATTCACTTCGCTGTGTCCGAGCCGGAGGAATTGTATGTATGACGGGTATTCTTGGCGGTAAATGGTCCTTGGAGACTTTCGAGCCGATGAATGATATTCCAAATGGAGTCAGGCTAACCTCTTACAGTGGAGGCTCATCAGATATCAGTGTGGGCCAGCTTCAGCACTATATTGAGTTAGTAGAGGAAGGTAAGCTCATGATCAAAACTGGGCCTGTCTTCAAATTTGAAGAACTGGTTCAGGCGCATGAGTTACTGGACGCAAATGAGGCCGACGGTAAGATTGTTGTTCTAGGCAAACAATGACAAACATCGTGAACCTTGCATCGGTAGTTTTGAGGATAACTTCTCATAACAATGGTATGCAGTCGGACCAAATGCCCACTACGCGTGCATTTGGCCGCTGATGTCGGGCGTTATGAGGCAGATTAAACTCGGTAATCAGAGGAGAAGAAGATGAATGAGGAGGCATTTAGAAAACTAGCGCAAGAAAAAGGTTATGGCGAGGTTAAGTTTCAAGAAGTTGGTCCGGGGCCAGACGAAGAAATGCACGCTCACGAACATTCTGTTTTGTCCCTCGTGTTAAGTGGGGAAATTACAATGACAACAGGGAAATGGACAAAAGTTTTTAAGGCGGGTGATTTATGTGAGAACCCTGCGGGCACAATGCATAAGGAAAAGACGGGACCAGAGGGTGGCTCGTTTCTATATGCTAAGAAACCCGGCTGAGGATTACCACTAGTGACGATGCACAACCCTCCTCACCCGGGCGAATTTATAGCCACAACCTACATGGAGCAATTCGGCCTTAGTTGTCGCTATCTAGCTTCGAAACTGGATGTCGCGGCCGCGACGCTAATTCGGGTTTTGAAAAAGCAAAGCGGGATTAGTCCCGAAATGGCACTACGGCTCTCCAAGGCTTTGGGTCGCAGCCCCGAGAGCTGGTTCCGATGCAGGACAATTACGACCTATGGCAGGCACGAAAGCAGCTGAAACCTGGCAAAGTCAAAAGAGATTCCGCTTGACGCCGCCTAACAAGGCGCTGAAGCCGGACAGCCCACTGATCACTCTGTTCGCAGCGATCTGCCGCTGAGCGCAGCGCCATGTGGCATAAGACATCCTAGTTTGGAGAGCAATAAAATTCGGACTAATTCGCTTTGATACACTAGCCAGTCCTTCAGCATCTTCGCGGAGGAATTCTGATGGGAAGCGATACATATAAACTTTCAGGTGGGTGTCGCTGCGGCGCTGTTCGTTACACCATGCTCGATCCACCACTTAGCGTTCAGCACTGTCACTGCCAAAGCTGCCGAAAGGTTTCGGGATGTCTTTATCAAACTGCCGGAGTAGTCCGTCGAGAAAAAGTAGTAATTGAGGGAAAAGAAAACCTTACGAAGTTCCGATACACAGAAAGCTTTGAGCGACAGTTTTGTAGGACTTGTGGATGTGGTCTTTTTGGATATGACGACGATGACGAAACTTATTTCTACGTTCATCTGCCGACATTAGACGGAGGCGTTGATCCAGGACACCCCAAAGATATGGAGTCGCACACTTATATGGGAGAAAGAGCTGAGTGGGAATTTGTAAGCGATGAACTACCCCATTTTGAAAAAGAGGGACCAGGTGAAATCATCACTACCGTACAAAGCAACGAGTCCTGAACCGGACCAAAATCAAAATGCCACATAACAAGGCGCTGCAGCCGGACAGTTCGCTGCTCTCTTCGCTCGCAACGGCCTGCAGCCGGGCGCAAGCGTAGTGTAGCCAGAAATAATTGAAGTACCCGGGCGCTTGCCTGACGGATCCGATTTCACTCCCCGATCTCGACCAGCCGAATTTTCCGTTTACAAATACGCTTGATTGCGGCTTACTTCCTGCGTTGACCTTCACCAGATTCAGGTGATAGCGCGATGAACACCGACCTGCCCCGCGGAATAACTTCGGTCGAAATTGAAACTTACCAGCGTGACGGTGTGGTCTTACTGCCCAAAATGTTCGACACCGGCTGGATAGAACTGCTGCAAGCAGGCCTGGTCGAGAATTGTGAGAATCCTACGAATCGTTCAAGGGTGTGGGACCGGGACACCGAGGGGCGCACCATGTTTTGGGACAGCCAGGCATGGCAGGGTATCGAGCAGTACCGCCAGTTTATTTTTAACTCTCCTGCTGCCCGGATCGCCGGTGAATTGATGGGTTCGACACGGGTCAACTTTTACTTCGATGCGGTATTCGTGCGCTCTGCCGGAAGCCAATTCGCCACACCCTGGCACCAGGATGAACCCTATTGGTCGGTGGAGGGGTACGATACCTGCACCATCTGGATGCCGCTAGTGCAGGTTAAACGAGAAAACGCGCTGGCCTTTGTACCGGGTTCGCATCGACAGGATTCAGTTTTTTACCAGTACAATTTCGGCAACCTGAATCCGGATGGAAAAACCGATGTCGATCAGGTCGATTTCTCGGCTGTTGCCGAGGAAGAGTTTCCTGACATCGATTCCGACCCGGAAAGTTTCGGTGTCGTAAGTTGGGACATGCGACCGGGCGATTGCGTGGTCTTCAATAGCCGAATCATTCACGGCGGGTCGGGTAAGCTGGATGAGCATCGCGATCTGCGGGTATTTACGACCAAATGGCTCGGTGATGATGTGCGAATCAAATTTCGTGAATGCGGGATGGATCCGGACCACAGTACCATCATGACCGAGTACGGGCTGAAGCCAGGTGATCGTCCGGGTACGGACCTGTACCCGCGGGTCTGGTCGCGAACCTAGAATCACCGATTGGATTCGACTATGCGGGCGATCTGCAGGTTACGATCCATCACCTGGGCAGGTTCGGTCACATAGTTCAGTGAAAACCGCCCACATGACAGATGAATCTCGTGGCCGAAGAAAAAACGAACCAATGGACGCCGCTCGCGTGCTGTACGCAGACCGGTACGACCCACCCGGAGGAACTCGATACCCCATGATAGAAGACAGTCCGATACTAAGGTTAAGGCGAAACTTTCCCCGCCCGCTCGAGGCGGAGGTAGACTCGCTAAGCGATACACCAACAGGGTTTATCGTCGATTGCATGAATGGCCGCGGATCACTTCACTACGCAATCAAACCGTTGCTGCCAATTAGATCTTCCCTCGTCGGTGTGGCGGTTACCTGCGAATGTGGTCCAGCCGACAACCTTGGGCTGTTTGGGGCACTCGATATCGCACAGGCCGGCGACATAATAGTTGCCTCGACGGATTCGAACACGTCTACGGCAGTGATTGGTGACCTGGTATTGGAAATGATGAAAAACAAAGGCGTTGTTGGATTCGTCACCGATGGGCTTGCCCGAGATCTGGAAGGCATAGAACGCGTTTCTCTGCCGGTATTTTGTAAAGGCATCACATCAAATTCACCTGCCAGAACAGGTCCCGCAACTGCAGGCATGCCGGTGAATCTCGATTCGACCTACGTCTGTTCCGGCGATGTCATCGTTGCCGACCGAGACGGCGTCGTTGTTGTGCCCTCAATTCAATTGAATGATGTCATTAACAGGCTAGCAGGCGTGAAAAGTGCCGAGGCGGAATTGCAGCAAGCTGTCGAATCGGGCTTGATCCTCCCGGATTTCTATCGTGACCTTGTAGCAAACGGCAAAGTAACCGAGATTGATGAATGAAGCTAACTCGAAGGTTGCCACGTCGCCTGACAAGGCGCTGCAGCCGGACGTCCCAAAGCACGCTCCGCTCGCTTTGGGCCGCCGCCCAGCGCAGCGTTAGGAGGCTCAGACAATGTTAAGAATCTTCGCATTCACCCTCTTTACCTTGCTTTCCTGCGAAGCTGTTGCCGAAATGTTAACGATCGAAACCCGGTCGCATACGGTTAACGGAGTAACAAGCAAGTATGTGCTGGAGGTTAACGTCGAGGACGTAAAGTTGACTCCGATACTTGACCCCGCCAAAGACGAGCTACCCGTATCAATAGAGAAGGCGATAGAACTCGCACTGAAGAAATACACAGAAACGTATGAATCCGAACCACGGGGAATTGCATCAGTGTCACTTAACGACTTCCCAACCTGGGACTACAAGGATCGTTGGCATTACAAAGTTGAGATTATCGGAGACCCCCATGTCAGTGTCGTCGTGCTGTTTAACGAAAAGGTTATTCTCCCAAGAAAGAAATAGCGCGCCTGACAGCAAGGCGCGGCAGCCGGACAGTCCGCTGCCCTCTTCCCTCGCAGCGGCCTGCCGCTAAGCGCTAGCGCCGGGTACATTCAAGAATGAAGATCGGACTGGTCGGGGATTACAACGAGCAGGTTACTGCACACCGGGCTATTCCTGTTGCTCTTGACCTGGCGGCAGGTGACTTGTCTATAAGCCCGGAGATTCATTGGATAAATTCGGAAGAGATTCCCCAGTTTCATTTAGGCAGCTTTTCCGGTTTGTGGTGCATTCCGGCAAGCCCTTATAAAAACATGGAAAACGTACTTCGGTTAATTAACTTTGCGCGAATCGAGGACGTTCCCTTCCTGGGAACTTGCGGCGGATATCAGCATGCTGCTCTGGAATTCGCGCGCAATGCGCTTGGCTTCGCTCATGCAGAAAACTGTGAAGTAAATCCTGATGCGGAGATGCCACTGATATCTGCACTTTCATGTAAGTTAATAGAAGTTAGGGACCATATTCAGCTAGATGAAAATTCCAGGGTCGCAAATATCTACGATAACAGTGAAACCAGCGAAGAATACAGATGCGCTTTCGGTGTCAATCGGGACTATTTGAATATATTCGAAGGAAGCGAAATGAGTTTTACCGGATTTGATTCGGAAGGTGACCCGAGAGTTCTGGAAATCCGGAACAACAGATTTTTTATCGGAACCGCATTTCAGCCCGAGAGAACCGCTCTGAGGAATCAATCGCACCCGATCGTGCGAGCATTTTTGGAGGCGGCAATAAATGCCTGATACGCGCATGTCGCCGGACCGTCCCGGGCTCGCTCCGCTCGCTTCAATCGAACGCGGATGCGAACGACAGATTGAGGCATAGCCCGGAGATCAAGCTAAAGATGAAAATAAGCAGAAAGAACCTCGACGACGCCGTCGACGAAAACATAATCACCGCTGACCAGGCGGCAAAGCTACACGACTATCTGGCCAGCTTACCGAGCGTCGGACCAACATTTAATTTCACAAATGTCCTTTACTATCTGGGTGGCCTGATCGCAATCGGCGCAATGACCCTCTTCATGAACCTGGGCTGGGAGTCATTCGGAGGCTGGGGAATATTCTTTATTTCGCTGGCCTATGCGGGCGCCGGACTCAAGCTGGCCGGCGTATTCCAGGCAAAAGGCCATGCCATACCCGCAGGCATTTGCGCCACTTTCGCCGTAGCCCTGACACCTTTGGCAATTTACGGGTTACAGCAGGCGCTCGGTCTTTGGCCGGATGAGAGTGTTTACCGGGAATATCACAAATATATCAAATGGCATTGGCTGTTCATGGAGCTCGGAACATTGATGGCCGGCGTGGTTGTTGCCTGGCGCTACAAGTATCCGTTTTTGATGATGCCGATCGCCGTGACGCTCTGGTACATGTCCATGGATGTCGCGGTAATGATCATGGGCGATTATTACGATTTCGAGTTTCGTGCCCTGGTATCGATGTACTTCGGTATCTTGATGATTTTTGCAGCATTCTGGGTCGACATGCGGTCGCAGGGCAGGATGGATTATGCGTTTTGGCTGTATATTTTCGGTGTCATGGCGTTCTGGGGCGGAATGACCGCGCAGGAATCCGACAGCGAAATCTCAAAGTTTGTCTACTTTTGCGTGAATCTGTTCATGATTGCCCTGGGTGTCGTTCTCGTCAGGAGAGTTTTCGTCGTCTTCGGCGCATTGGGTTCGTGCCTGTATCTGGGCTATCTTGCACGCGAAGTTTTCGAAGACAGCTGGCTATTCCCGATTACGCTTACTGCAATCGGATTACTGATTATTTATCTCGGCGTTGTCTGGCAAAAGAACGAAAAGACGCTGACCGAAAAGGCCAGGTCGTTGTTGCCACACAAACTGAAGATATTTCTCGATTCGCGGGCAAATTGAAACTCGCATCGAGTCAGCTTTGAAGCCGGACAAACCAGTTGCCAATCCTTTGGTTTGCCGCCGATCGCGGGCGCCAGGTACTCACGAGACTGTCCTAACCAACAGCGCCTCAAAATAATTGGCAAGACTTACAGGAGATAAAAGTTCATGATTAAGTACATTAATCTGGATGGCAGCTATTGTTATCGAGCCTTGCACACGACTCACGCGGTATTTCGTAACGACGACGGACAGCTGATCGCCAGAGCGGCAAAGCCGGACGGATCGCTTTACGAATTCGAAATCCAATCATTCGAATTGCTCGAGACCGGCAAAGTTTACGAGTGAATCAGAGCCAAGATCGATCGTCTCTGGTAATGGCAAGACTAAGGAATCTGTCCGGTAGTCAATGGGCTATGGCTTCGAAAAAGACTCACGGCTTTCAAACGGGGCGCCACAGCCGCACAGATTAAAGGCCAAGCTTTATGCTCGCCGGTGAGTGTCAGCGCCAGCGGCCCAACGGATAGTTACGATCGAAAACGCCAATTCATTTCGGATTCTTCAAGACTCGCTCGAGCTTCCTTGCGGTGCGATTTTCAAGAATCGGCTGGCAAAATCGCCCATGTCGGACTCGCTCGCGAACGGTGCGGGTGATCCCACCGAAACGCAGATTCGTCTCTACGAAAGATGGGCGGATGGAGGCGCCGCAGTATCGTTCATCGGCGAAGTACAAGGGGATCCGCGCTATCCGGAAAAGCCGGGAAATCTGGTACTCGGGGCACACACCAACCAGAAGATGCTGCGGTCACTGGTCAGCCGCGCGACGGTCGACGGCGCGCATTTATGGCCGCAACTCGGTCACGCCGGGGCGCTTTCGCACGCGCCGATAAGCCAGCCCATGGGACCTTCGGCACTTGATATCGAGGGCCTTCGATGCGCGGGCCTGTCTGTCGACGATATCCAGGAATTACCCCAGATGTATGCAAGAACCGCATTACTGGCAAAGACTGCCGGCTTCGGCGGCGTTCATATTCACGCGGGTCACGGATTTTTGCTCAGTCAGTTCCTGTCACCACTGTTTAACCACCGGACCGACGGCTACGGCGGCTCGATCGAAGCACGCTGCCGGATAGTGCTCGAAATAATCACCGAGGTAAGACGTGCCGTTGGTCCCGAGTTTCCCATCGGGATCAGGATTAACTCGAGCGACAACCTGGAGGGTGGATTGACGCAAGTCGATGCTTTGGAGGCGGTGCGCCTTCTCGATCGATCGTCGATCGATCTGATCGATATCAGCGGGGGCACATATTTTCCTGGCGCGAAGGCAAGCTCCGAAGGTTCGAGCCGGGATCCATACTTTCTCGAGTTTGCGCGCCGCGCAAAACAGGTCACCCAAGTGCCCCTGATGCTAACCGGCGGATTCAAACTGCGCCAGCAAGCGGCAGATGCGGTGGCCTGCGGCGCTGTCGACCTGGTGGGCCTGGCTCGTGCGATGGTGCTCAATTCCCGGCTTGCGAAAGTCTGGCTTACCGAGCCAGGAGGTGATCCCGAATTTCCGCAATTCGATTCCAATCCCCCGGGCGGAATTACGGCCTGGTACACTATGCGATTGACGGCTTTGGGTCAGGACCGGGAGGATACGTTCGAGCTGGATCTTCCCGCTGCCATTCGTGTTTACGAGGAACGTGACGCACAACGGTGCGTCAAATGGCAAGAGAAATTTTCGCATCGGCAGATACAACTATAAAATACCAATTCGCGGAATTTGCTGACAGGGCGCCGTAGCCGGAAAGACCGCAAGCCGCGCCTCTGAGTTTCGCTGGACGCCATGACTGTCTGTCACCATGAGTAGCACGTTACTGAAAAAAGTTGGCAATACCGAAATCAAACCTGTCCACCGGTTAACCTGCCACTGCGGTGCGGTGGTCCTGGAGATTCTTTTACCCGATGGCATCGTGGATCCGCGCAGATGCAATTGTTCGATATGCCGGCGCAAGGGCGCCATCGTCGGATCGGTGCCACTATCGGGGCTCAAGATCAGGCAGGGGAAAGACAAGCTGAGTCTTTATCGGTTCGGCACCAGGGAGGCGGAGCACTATTTTTGTTCGATTTGCGGCATCTACACGCATCACAAGCGGCGGTCAAATCCAAATCAGTACGGCATAAATCTCGGGTGCCTTAAAGACGTCGACCCGAACCTTATCGAGCATGTGAAGCTCTATGACGGAGCCGACAATCACCCATCCGATAAGCGCACTTCATAACAAGGCGTTGCAACCCGGCGGCCAGGCCACTGCATCTTGCCTGCCGCCTGGCACGAGCGCCGCGTATCGATCCGGAAAAACCAGATGAAAACATTGGTCGTCGGAGCCAGTGGTGCAACGGGCAAACTGCTCGTCGCCGACTTGCTCGAAAGGAATATCGAGGTGCTCGCAATCGTACGGCCCTCCAGCTCCCTGAAAGAGACCTTCGGCAGCAATTCGAACTATCGCGAGGTTTCAGCCAGCATTACAGAGATGGCTGACGGTGAACTGTCACCGCTACTCGAAGACCGCGATGCCGTGTTGTCTTGCCTGGGACACAATCTGACATTTCGCGGCTTGTTCGGAAAACCGAGGCGTTTGGTCACGGATACCATAAAAAATTTGGCCCGGGTAATCGACGCGCTGCAACCGGACAACAAAGTAAAAGTGATTCTCATGAACACCGTCGGTAACAGCAATCGGGACGTCCCGGAAAGGCCGCCGCTGTCGCAGAGAATCGTAGTTTCGATCCTGCGGTACATCATTCCACCGCATGCAGACAACGAACAAGCCGCCGACTTCCTTCGGAATTGCATTGCCCGAGACCACTCGTATATTGAGTGGGTCGTAGTCAGACCGGACAGCCTTGCGGATGAAACGGAAGTATCTGAATACGAGATCCACCCGTCTCCGACCAGAAACGCCATTTTCGATGCCGGTCGAACCAGTCGTATCAACGTCGCAAATTTCATGGCGAACCTGGCGACAAACGCCGAGACGTGGGCCGCGTGGCGGGGCAAAATGCCCGTTATCTACAACAGTTCTTGAAGACCGAGGCCGACCTTCATGATCATCAAAAAAATAGCCGACATCGTTGGCACCAAGGGAGACGCGAGCGGGGAGAACTGGCACAGCTACCGCTTGCTTCATGCAGAAGATGGTATGGCGGTAACCTTGACCGATTCGATTCTCGAGGCCGGATTCGATATGCAATTGTGGCAAAAGAATCACCTGGAAGCCTGTTATTGTCTGGAGGGCGAAGGAACCGTCGAGGAAATCGATTCGGGGACAGTCCACGAAATCGGGCCAGGCACGCTGTACGCGATGAACAATCACGATCGACATCGAATCAAGGCAAAAACCAGGATGCGACTTGTCTGTACTTTCTATCCGGCGCTGACGGGACACGAGGCTCACGATTCGGATGGTTCACTCTAAACCTACAGGCAACCAGACGGGCATCTGCAACCGGACGCAGTGCCCGCTGCGCAGGTACCGCGCTGCTGCCAGGATGTCCTAGGCGATACGGACCGGCATGGGCAAGATCGAGCCATATTCGACCAGACCCGTTACTTTCAAAGAAGAGGTGAACTTCGGTGGCTGGCGATTGAAAGTTTATGCAATTTCGACCGGCGGCGATTCTGTCACGGAGGAACTCGCTGCGACCGGGCTCAATGCGATACTACCCGAGCTACCCCAACCGGCTTCGACGAATGACAGGTATGGGGTAGGTTTCGTGATTATCCATCGAGGTACTCTACGAAACTGGTTTTCCCTGGATTGGTGGGAATACGAGGATATACTGTTTCACAAATTGTTTTCATCGCCACTGGATAACATGGCGAGGGTGGCTGCAGAAGAAAGCGCAGCTATCGCCTGTGTTCACGAACTGAAGATCATCAACTTCGAAAAAGATGCCTGGATCAAGACTGCACTCGCAAAGAGTGGCGAACCAGACTTTGACGGCTACCTTCGACAAAGGCTGATATCATGAGAACGGTTCAGCTGAAATAACGTGGCGGCCGGAACGCTCGCAGATCAATTCACCTACTTCGGCCTGTAGCCGGGCGCAGCAGCGGGGGGCAATTTAAATGACAAGCAGCGCAGCGATCGAAGGCGGATGCCTGTGCGGCCGGGTTCGATACCGAATCACGGGGCCTCTGTTCAACGCGGATAACTGCCATTGCTCGATGTGCAGGCGCCAGCATGGCGCGGCGTTTGCGACCTATGCGGATTTTGCTCCGGACGATTTTCACTGGATCTCGGGTGCCGATCAGGTAAAAATTTACGCGACCCCGACCGGTGCAGGCTGGTGTTTTTGCCGCGAGTGCGGCTCGAGTCTCGCGGGCAGCGAAAATGGCAGGATCACCTCGATAACGCTGGGAACGGTCGATGGTGATCCGGGTACGAAGCCGGAGTCGCATATCTTCGTGGGTTCCATGGCCCCGTGGCATGAAATCAGCGACGACCTCCCGCAATTCGAAGCAAGGCCTCCGGTCTCGTGGAAACCGACCGACAAGACGACCTGACCCCCATGCAGCCGGACCGGATACTTTGCCGACTTCGATCGACATGCCGGCGCAGGCCCCTGGTGCTTGCCGGACCGATGATCGAAATCTAGCCCGAAGCCGTCGCATGACAGCAGGCGCGGCGGCGAGACTAAGAATCATTGCCTGACAGTAGAACGGAATATCCGATGAAACCAGCGCCAGTCAAACCGACCGTTGCCTTCGAAGAATTCGAAAACCCGATATTCGGGTGGATACGATCGTCGCCGTAAACGAAGTCGAAAAATCGGCCAGGTTGATGAAGCTGAGCATCGACTTCGGCGATCACAGCCGTTCGATTCTCGCCGCCATCAAACAGGAGCGCGACGACCCGCGCGAGATCGAGGGCAAACAGGCGTTGTTCGTCGTCAACCTGCCGGAACGCAAGATGGCGGGAGAGATTTCCCGGGGCCTGCTGTTCGACATCGGTTACGCCGACGGGCTGACGCCCTGTCTGGCGGTGTCCGAGCGCCCGATTCCGAACGGCAGCCAGGCCGGCTGAGCGCGGCCGGAATGTCGATTCCAGCCAGTGCCTCGGCCTCCGGACGAGACGCCCGCGCCACCGTGCCTGGCGCAAACATCTGCATCGCCGTGTCCGGCCTGCCCGCGAGCGGCAAATCGACTTGCGGCAAGGCCGTCGCGAAGCGGCTCGGCTTGCCGTTGCTCGACAAGGACGATTACCTCGAACGGCAGTTTCGCGCGCGCGGCATCGGCGATGCCGACTGGCGGCGCCGACTGAGTCGCGAGAGCGACGCGCTGTTCAGGCGCGACGCCGAGCGCCATCGCGCGGTGATTCTCATTTCACACTGGCGGCCCAGCGGCTATCATGCGGGTTCGGGCACTCCGGTCGATTGGCTCGCAGCGACCTGGTCGCGAGTCGTCGAACTGTTTTGCGACTGCCCCGTCGATGTGGCGGCGAACCGGTTCGTCAACCGCGAGCGTCATCCGGGGCACCTGGATCGCTCGAGATCGTACGAGGAAATATTGCAATGGCTGGCAAACTATCGGCACTACCTCCCGCTGTCGCTGGGACCGCTCGAGACCCTCGATGCCGAGGCGGACGGAGGCATCGACGCGCTTGCCCGCTAACTGGCCGTCCGTATCCGGGGCGAATCTTGAGCGAGGCCGGGCGTCGTCCGCAGCGCCCGCGCGCCGATTTCCCGTCGCCGAACCGGCCCGCGACCGGATCAATGCAAAAATGAACGGCGAGACCGACCTCGGGCGAATGCTCGCCTCGTTGTCGCCGGTGCTCACCGACGGCGAGTTCGTGTTTTGCAGCTTCGCGGATGCGCACTACGGCGACCACGCCGATCTCGAACCGATCGCCGCGATCGACGAGCCGGAAGGCCTCACGCTGGTCGTGCCGAAACCTGTCGCCGACGCGCAGGCGCTGGATTACGCCACGGTCTTCCGGATGATTTCGCTCGGCGTACACTCCAGTCTCGAGGCGGCAGGCTTGACCGCCGCGTTCTCGAACAGGCTCGCCGAGCACGGTATCAGCGCCAACGTCATCGCCGGTTATTACCACGATCACATTTTCGTACCGCGCGATCAGGCCAAACAAGCCGTCGACGCGCTCGCCGAGCCGCAGCGCTAGCGATGCGCCATAGCGAAAAGCCGCGCGAAACCTGGCTCCCGATCCCGCGGCGGCACGCGCCGGCCGGAACGCAGCGCTGATGGCACAAGGCGGGCGGCACTGGTTGTTGCTCGCGATCGTCGCGGCGCTGGCGATCGACTACGCGACGATCCTGCGTATCGAGATCTTCGCCGAAATGCGCGCCGGCCGCGGTTTCGTCGACGCGTTGATGCACGGCAACGGCGTGCTGACCGCGATCGGCGTCGCGATCAGCGTCATCGGCGTCGCCGCGATCCTGTACCTCGCGTTCGGTCGGCGCGAATGAATCGGCCCGTCACACCCAAACCCGCAAAGGAGGAAGCATGTCGAAATTCATGATTGCCTATCTCGGCGGCGAGCCGCCGGCGAGTCCCGAGGAAGGCCAGCGTCACTTCGCTCGCTACATGGAGTGGTTGCAATCGCTCGGCGACGCGGCCGTCAGCCCGGCCAACCCGTTCCGCACGACCCGTACGGTGCACGCCGACGGCAGCGTGACCGACGGCGGCGTGACGGCGATGTCTGGCTACACGCTGATCGAGGCCGAATCGATCGACGCGGCGCTGGCGATCGCCAGGACCTGTCCGTTTCTCGAGATCGGCGGCAGCCTCGAGGTTTCCGAACTCGGCGAGATGCCGGCGGCAAAATGACACGGTAACCGATTCGCCGCGGTCTCAAACGGCCGCGCGCGTCGGCGGATTTGGCATCGTTGGTCAAATTGCATAGAGTGTTGGCTGTCGCAGTCAAATCCGGCGGTTGGTGATGACGAACCGGGGGCCGATGCTCAAGATCCTGTTATCAGCGCTGCTGATACTGCCCGGGTTCGCCCACGCCGATATCCTGCGGCTCGCGATCCAGGAAGGCAACAAGGTCGAAGTCTACACCTGGCCGGTGCTGCCGAAGGTCGACGGCTGGCATCACGACCGCAAGAACAGCCTGCATTTTCGCAGCAATGCGCAGGCGCCCGACGGCTACGATTTCATGGACGCCGAAACGGTGATCTACGCCAAGGCGATCTTCAAACCGAGCGTGCCTTACCTCTTCGACGTCGACGATCTGATCAACAACGACAAGGCGCAATACTCGAGCGGCGCCGATATCAGGATCGCCGAGGCCGCGCCGCTGGCGATCGCCAACGGAACCGAGCTGCGCTCGCTGACTTTCACGCCGGTCGGCGAAGGGCTGTGGGAACAGGTGGCCTACGGCGAGGAAGGCGAATTCTTCCTGTTGTTCACGATCAGTTCGCGCTCGCGGGCGGGATTCGAGAAGGCCTGGGATGCGTTCGAATCATTCGTGACCAATTACGAAATGTAAGCGCGGTGCGCGTCCGTGCATGAGCTTTGACGAGAAAATTGCCCGCTTCCACGCCGAGGTCCAGGACCGGCGCCTGTCCCTCGGCCTGCTCGACCCGATCTTGTGGCGGCTACTGCGCCGTGCCGGCCTGCCGCTGCCTCCGCCGCCGTTTCAGCCGATGTGGTTCAACATGTTGCTGGTTTTCATCGTCATGGACGTTGGCCTGACCGCACTGATTGCGATCTGGCCGCTGCTCGACCCGCGGACTCCGCTACCGCTGGTCTTGACGTTCAGCTTCGTCGCGACGATCGCGAGCGGCGTTACCGCGATGCTGCTGGCGATCGGCTGGCATTTTCACCGCCTGCGGCTCGGCTTGCCGGCCTGGCGCGACTACGGTGACTGACGGCGCCACAATCGGCGCGACTTTTCGGCTGAAGCTCGCGGTCGGTCTGCTCGGCGCGCTGCTGCTGACGAGCTGCGACAGCGACCTCGGCGAAAGCTTCAGCGACATGTTCGAGATCCGCGACGCGATCCTCGAGCTGAGCGGCGCCGAGGACGTCGGCGTGCATATCCACAACAACACCCTGCTCACCGTCAACCTCGTCAACTCGCCGCTCAATGACGGTAGCGCGGCGGCGCGACGCGAACTCGCGGACAGGGTCGCGAGCGCAGCTTTCGCGCAGTTTCGCGGCCGCGATTCGCTCGAGCGCGTCTACGTCGTTTACGTTTACTACGAGCGCAAGTACGTACTGATGACTCACACTCGCACGATCGACGTGGTCGAATACGACGCCGCCGCTTTGCGCGCCGGAGGCCGGGCGCGCACGCGCCTGACCGGAACGCGCGAGTGAGCGCTCGCGAACATCGCTGGCGGCTGCCGCAGTGGTTCAGGCTGGCGCTGTTATTCGTCGCCGGCCTGCTCGTGCTCGACTGGTTCGGCATCGAGGTCCTGCTCGAATTTCAGGTCGACGGCGAGCCGTTCGTCGCGTCGCTGTTTCGCATCGAAACCTATTTCCTGCCGCTCGGCCTGCTGCTCGCGTGGATCGTCGGTGCGTGGATTCGCGACCGGCTGTCGCGCACGAAGCATGACTGACTCCGCGACCGGTTTCGACTCGCAGCCTCGTCTCGAGGGACCGCGGCTCGCACTGCGGCCGCTGCGCGCGTCCGACCGGGATGCACTCGACGCGGCCGCGGCCGATCCGCTGATCTGGACGCAGCACCCGGACCCGGACCGCCACAGCGAGACCGGCTTCGACCGTTTCTTCGCCGAATCGCTGGCCACGGGCGGCGCGCTGGTCGTGATCGAGCGCGCCAGCGATGCACGCCGCGGCGGCGACGAAGTGCTCGAACTCGCGCACGCCGACTTCGAAGCGGAATAGCAGGCGCGCCGCGCAATCCGCTTTGCGCGGGCGACCGCAACCGTATAATTGTCGTCGGGTTTCCACGCGTTGGGAGGATTCCGGATGACGGGCGATGCAGAATCGAAACAGGTCGTGCGCGATTACGTCGACGCGTTCAACCGCGGCGACATGGACGCCTTGCACGCGTTGCTGGCCGACGAGGCCGAAATCCAGGGCGTGCTCGGCAAGGGCATGTTCGACAAGATCGAGCCAATCTGGCGGCAGTTGATCGACGGCTACGGCATGCAGCTCGAGATCGTGGATCTGATCGCCGAGGGCAACCGCGTCGCGGCGCGCTTTCGCGAGACCGGTACTTTCCGCGCGCCGGCCTTCGGCCGCGAGCCGACCGGCAAGTCCTACGAACTCGTCGCGATGGAATGGTTCGAGATCGAGACCGGCAAGATCAAGCGCCGCTGGGGCGCACGCGACGCCGCGTCGCAGGCGCGCCAGCTCGGCATCCCGCTCGAGTAGCGGCAAGAGGAGCGAATCGGCATGGGTGACAATCTGATCGGCCAGGTCTCGACCGCCGCGGCCGAGGTCTGGACCCGCGCACTCGGCTATGCCGTGCGGCAGCATGCGAACAACCATCCCGGCGACGAAAACTACGTTACGCTCGACACCGCGTCCGACGAACCGCACATCGAACTGCAGCGGGTCGATCACCCCAGCCGGGTACACCTCGACATCGAGGCCGACGACGTCGACGCCGAGATGGGGCGCCTCGAGGCGCTTGGTGCTACGCGCGTCGAACGGGTGCGCGACTGGTGGGTGCTCGAGGCGCCGACCGGGCACCGTTTCTGCGTCGTGCCGGCCGAGCGAGGCGATTTCGCCGCGCGCGCCAACCGCTGGAAAGAGGAAAAGTCAAAATGACCTACGAGGCCATCAACTTCGCCGCCAAGTTCGATCGTTTCGACGATCACTGGGCGCCGCGCGTGATCGCGGCGATGAACGACTACCGGTTCAAGCTGGTGCGCGTCGAGGGCGACTTCGTCTGGCATGCGCACGACGACACCGACGAAGCCTTCATCGTGATCGACGGCGAGCTGCGGATCGAGTTTCGCGACGGCGCGGTGACGC
>JBFFXR010000053.1:0-17179 GCA_041569645.1 Gammaproteobacteria bacterium | reverse complement strand
GCAGGTCATTGCGAGGAGGCCCGGCAATGCCGGGCCGACGAAGCAACCTCCCGGCACCTGCCCAATTCCGGGAGATTGCTTCGCTTCGCTCGCAATGACGCTGTAGATTGACGATTTTCTAACTCGCACCGAACACGGATACTTTAGTCGATCGGGCGAGTAGCCGGCTCACCGAAGAGCCTGCGGTATTCATTCGCATCGAATGGGTTCCATGGCGCAGCCAATTTTTACCCCGGATCCCGACTGTCCGGCAAAAACTGCCGGAATGTCGACGCATCAGGGTCAAATCGTTGACGAAATGGTGTAGACTGTCCCGCGTTCCCCCCGCCAACGGCTTATAACAATATCCGCTCGTATGTATGAATTAGGGAGCCCGCCGAAATCTATCCTGGAATCAATGGAGTTGATTCGGCTTCCGAGTCCCCCGCACATACTGAGCGAATTACTCGACGTCTGTCACGATCCCGACAGTTCCGCCGCCGACCTGGCCACGCTGATCAGCGTCGACCCGGCGCTGACGATCAAGCTGATCATGGCGATGAACTCGCACGCCTTCGATATCCACGAGCCGGCGCGCGACATGGAGCAGGTCGTCACGCTGGTCGGGCCTGACCTGGTCAAGAACATGGTCATCACGTCGGCGATCC
Source organism: Gammaproteobacteria bacterium (assembly GCA_041569645.1). GTDB lineage: Bacteria > Pseudomonadota > Gammaproteobacteria. Next base: position 16,532 of record JBFFXR010000053.1, on the reverse strand, counting down.
AGCAGCTGTTCGCCGGCCTGATCAACTCGCAGAAGGAATATGTCTGCAACGCATGGCTCGACTCGCTGTACTGCGCCGTGTTCGCGCGCGACATCGCGATTGCGATCGGCTACGAGCAGCCCGGGGATGCCTACCTCGCCGGCATGCTGCACGATCTCGGCCAGATCGTGTTCGACGCCAAGTACCACGACCAGTACGTCAAGATCATCAACCTCGATACCGAGGCCAAGACGATTGCGCAAGAGGTTTCGATGTTCGGCGAAAGCCATACCGAGCTCGGCGCGAGCATCATCGAGCAGTGGCCGTCGGTCAACCCGGCGATCGCCGACGCGGTGCGATTTCACCACGAGGACGAAGCGCAGCTCGCCGGCAGCGACATTCTGTGCCAGATCGTCGCCGAGGCGAGCCTTGCCGCGCGCCACTGGAGCCATGCCGGGCGCGCCGATTCGGACTGGCACCCGGCGCTGGTTACCGAGAAGGATCTCAAGAACATTTACCTGCACGTGCAGGACAAGGTCATGCAGACCGCGGTCGCGCTCGGCATCAGCTTGCCGCGCTCGAGCTGCCTGACGCAGGAGCACCTGTCGCGCGACATCGAAAAGGAGACGATCAAGCTGGCGCGCAAGATTCGCGACGCATCGCTGATCAAGGTTATCAACCTCGAGGAGACGCACGTCCCGAGCGTCAACTCGCCGCGCGCGCTGGTCGCCAAGGTCGCGCAGGAGATGCAGCTGTTCTTCTCGGTCGCCGATCTCGTGCTGCTGTATCACGATCCCACCGACCCCGAGTACCTGACGCTGCACGAAATCGGCCGTAGCGAGCCGGTCAGCAAATTCAAGATCGAAGGCAATGCAGCGCTAACCACGCGCTGTTTCGCCGAACGCCAGCGCATCTGGCTCGAGCCGGGCGAGACCGACGCGGAGCGCACCGCGGTCACCGACCGGCAAATCCTGCGCCGTCTGAAACACGACATCGGACTAGCCTGTCCGATCGCCTACGAGGACGAGATCATTGGCGTAATCATCGTCGGCGCACACCGCACGCAGAAAAACACTCTCGACAAGCTCGCCAACATCATCTCGAGCTACCTGAAGAACGTCGCCGACACCTGGCTGCGAAACCGTCACAGCCTGAACGAACAGTCGCTCGCCGACAGCGCCCGCAAGGAGTACGAGCAGCGCGACATCGACAAGCTGATTCACGAAATCAGCAATCCCCTGTCGGTAATCGGCAACTACATCGAGATCGTACGCGTGAACGCCGAAACCGGCGACGGCGGCAGCCCGCGCGAAATAGACCTGCTAAAAGAAGAGCTGCAGCGCATCCGCAATATCGTGCTCGAATTCAAGGACGCCAAGGCCAGCGACCCATCGGCGGTTTTCTTGAACGTCGAGCTCGAGACCAGCATCCCGCTCTACGTCAAGTCTTTCGGCGAGGAAAAAGACGTGCAAGTGCTGTGGGAGCTCGATCGCGACGACGCGCAGATCGATATCACCCGCGACGCGTTGCGCCAGATCATCCTGAACCTGGTCAAGAACGCGATCGAGGCGCAGACCGACGACGCCGCGATCATGGTCTCGAGCCGCAGTTTCGTCAATATCAACGGGCGAACCTATGCTCAATTCTCGATCGCCGATCGCGGCCGGGGCGTGCACAAGGATAGGCGCGAACACCTGTTCTCGCCGCTGATCAGCGCCAAGGAGGGTCCGGGCCGCGGCCTCGGCCTGTCGGTCATCGCCGATTTGCTGAAGCGCTTCGACGGCCAGATCCAGTACATGAAAAACGAAGCCGGCGGCGCGCTGTTCGAAGTGCTGATCCCGCTTTCCGTCAAACCCTAGCCCGATGAAACGTCATTATGGTTGATAAGTTGATCGATCCCGAAGAACAACAAAACCGATTCGACACACCGCAAACATTCCTCGTCGTCGACGACGAACCCAGAGCCCGGGAAAGTCTGGTCAAACTGCTCAAGTACAAGTGGCCCGACATCGTCGAGGCCGAGGATGGCGAGCAGGCGATCGAACTGATCGGCCAGCGCCGCTTCAGCCTGATCATTCTCGATCTGAACATGCCGAAGAAATCCGGCGACCAGGTGCTCGCATTCATTCGCGACAACCGGATCACGACGCCGGTCATCGTCATCAGCGGCGAGACCTCGATCAACAAGGTCACCGAGGCGGTGCGGCTCGGGGTCTACGACATCTTCCGCAAGCCGTTCAACTTCGACGAACTCGAGCACTCGATCCATAATGCGCTCGACAAGATGCGCATCGAAGAAGAAAAGGCGCAGATCCAGAACCGGCTCGAGCATTCCGAGCGCCTGCACCGCTACATGGTCGACAACTCGCCGGACCTGATCTACATCCTCAATCTCGACGGCGAATTCACCTTCGTCAACGACAGCGTCACGCGGCTGCTCGGGTACGAGAAAAATGACCTGATCGGACACCATTACAGCGAGTTCATCGCCGAGGAAGACCGCATGAAAGCGGAGTTCCTGTTCAACGAGCGCCGCCGCGCGAGCCGCTCGAACCGTACGATCGAGCTGCGCCTCAAGTGCAACCCGGCAAACCCGGCGAAGCCCTTCGAGGTCGCCAGCCGGCCGATCGAGCTGAACTCGATGGGAATTTACACGGTCGACGCGATCGACGATCAGCGCGTCGGCACCTACCAGGGCACCTACGGCGTCGCGCGCGACATTTCGACGCGCAAAAAGGCCGAGAAGCTGATCCGCTACCAGGCCTATCACGACCTGCTGACCAAGCTGCCCAACCGGGCGATGCTGCTCGACCGGCTCGACCTCGCGATCAAGCAGGCGCGGCGCAGTAGCGAGTCGCTGATCATCATGTTTCTCGACCTCGACCGCTTCAAGCTGATCAACGACAGCTTCGGTCACGTGGTCGGCGATCAATTGCTGGTCGAGGTCGCCGAGCGGCTCAAGCACGAGATCCGCACCGGCGACACGCTCGCGCGCCTCGGCGGCGACGAGTTCATGCTGCTGCTGCCGCAGCCGACTTCGCGCGAGCAGGCCGAGCACGTCGCGCAAAAGCTGATCGCGAGCCTGCAAAGGCCATTTTACCTGCGCGGGCGCGAAGTCTACGTCAACGTCAGTATCGGGCTCGCCGAGTACCCGTCCGACTCCGACGACCTGAACGCGCTGATCCAGAAAGCCGACATGGCGATGTACGAGGTCAAGTCGACCGGCAAGAACGGCTACGCGTTCTTCAACGACAAGCTCGAGCACGCCGCGTCGGAGAAAATCTCGATCGAGAGCGGCCTGCGAAACGCGATCAAGAACGACGAGCTCGAGATCTTCTACCAGCCGCAGATCAACACCGAGACCCGGCGCATCGTCGGCGTCGAAGCGCTGTTGCGCTGGCACCATCCGCGCCTCGGGCTGCGCTCGCCGAGCTACTTCATCGAGCAGGCCGAGGAGTCGCGCATCATCGAGCAGCTCTCCGAGTGGGTGCTCAACCGCGTCGCCGACGACCTGTTCCACGACCAGATTTTCATCGACAGCGGGATCACCGTCAGCATCAACCTGTCGGCGACCGATATCCGCAAAAAGGAATTCCCGGAAAACCTCGTGTCGTTCACCGAGAGCCACGGCATCGCGCCCGGGCGGCTGGAAATCGAGATTACCGAGAACATGTTCATGGGCGACATCCAGGCCTGCATCCACAAGCTGCAGGTCTTGTCGAACAAGGGCATCTCGATCGCGATCGACGATTTCGGCACCGGCTACTCGTCGCTCAACTACCTGCGCGAGCTGCCGGTGCACACGGTCAAGATTGATTACTCGTTCATCTCCGAAATCGAGCGATCGAAGAAGGGTGCGGCACTCGTCGCGGCGATCATCGGCATGGCGCAGGGGCTCGGCATCAATATCGTCGCCGAGGGCGTCGAGAGCGAGAAGCAATCGGAGTATCTAGAAGGCCTGGGCTGCCCGATCATGCAGGGATTTCTGTTCAGCAAGCCGGCTTCGAAGAGCGTGTTCCTGTCCGCGGTTGCAGACCAGCGCAAGCTGTATCCCGGCACCGTAAACGCCTGACCCCGTATCCCGCCAGGTCGCGCTGCAATCGGCACTCGAAGTAATTGCTTCGAGTCAACACCCGGTTGTAACCGGGCGTAGCGCAAACCGTTGCCGCCACGGCTCGGAAGAATTCGTCATGCCGGCGCAAGCCGGCATCCATCGTCGGAGCCGCGCGAGCGAGCCGCCCGGCTGCGCGATGGATTGCGGATAGCCGCTGCGCGGCTTCCGCAATGACGTTGCGCACCCTGTCGGATCGATATTCGTATTTACCAGGTAATTTGCCGGCTAGCGGCCCGGCGCCCGCAACGAGGCTCCTTGATCAGGCGGAGGCGAGGCCGAGCGCGGCGCGGAAACGGTGTTTGACATAAATGCCGTCGCGCGGCGCGAGCACGCGTGGCGGATCCCCGGCCTCGACCTTGATTGCCGCGAAACTCGTGCCGGCTTTCGCGTGGATCCGCTCACGAAAGCTCGCGAGCACGTCGACATCGCGGATTTCGTCGCTTCGATCGAAACCGCAGTCGCGCGCGAGCGCGTCGAGGCGCAGGCCGCCGGCGGTGTGGCTCCGTTGCATGCCGGTCTCGCCATAGTGCTCGTTATCGATTACCGCGATCGCCAGGTTCGGCGGCTTGCGCACACCGATCGTCGCGAGCGCGCCGAGTCCCATCAGCATCTCTCCGTCGCCAGTAATCACCAGCACCGGACGCTCGCGCTGCGCTAGCGCCAGCCCGAGGCCGATCGTCGCGGCCGCGCCCATCGCGCCCCACAGGTAACAATTCAGATCGTGATCGCCCGCCGCCATCAGGTCCCAGGTCGGCGAACCGAGACCCGACACGACCAGCAGGTCGTTGCGCTCGCGCAGCAATTCGGCGACGGCCGCGCGCCGCTCGATTCGACGCTCGTCGCTCACTTGATCCATTCCTTGCGCCCGATCAGGCGCTGACCGAGCAGCAGGGCACAGGCTTCGTCGCCGTCGTAGGCCATCGTCGCCGCGCCGGCAGCGAGCGGTTCGACGTCGGCGGCGTGATCGGCGCGCCAGCAGCGCACCCCCATCAGCTTCATCGCGTCTTCGGCGGCCTGGCCCATCGCGTTCTGCCACGGGTTGAACTCGGCCCAGTCGCCGCGCATCGTCACGAGCATCAGCAGCGGGAAACGCATGGCCGCGTGCAACGACAGCAGGTTGATGCAGTTACCGACACCGCTCGACTGCATCAGCAACACGCCACGTTCGCCACCGAGCCAGGCGCCCGCGAGATAACCGATGCCCTCCTCCTCGGTCGTCAGCGCGATCGACTCGATCTCGGGGTCGTCGCCGGCGAGGCGAATCAGCGCCGCATGCCCGGCATCGGGCACGTAGACGACATGCCGCAGGTCGAAACCTTTCAGGGTTTCGAACAGCTGCCGCTGCCAGCTGGAATCGGGATTCGGGGTCGCTGCCATGATATCCGGGAATCGATCCGAAGGTCGCTCAAGCATAAGCACCCCGGCTCCCCGGGTCCAGCGACACGATTTACCGGAAGATGGCGGCTCAGAGGTCGACGTGGAAGTGGTTGTCGTGGCCATCGGCGTACCTGGCGCGGCCGGGGATGCCGTTGAGCTCGGCCCACGCGTTGACCGTATCGACCGCGTCCTGGTCGGTGAACAGTACGCGCGAAAACCCGGCCTCGAGGCAGCACTTCATGAACTTGACGCACTTGGCGCGTTTCGCCTTGGTGAACCTGCCGTCGCGCGGCAGGGTTTTGGCGAGGTCGAAATCGCCGTCCTCACCGGTCTTGTGGGTCTTGTGCCCGGTCGTCTCCTTGAAGCGTTTGCGGCTGAGATCGGTGATCAGGCAGGTCGGTTTATTCCCGCCGGCCCACCAGTTATAGGCCGTGTCGATCATCCGCTCGACGAGCCTGGGCTTGCCCCAGTGCTGGTTTTTGCCGCTGAGATCAACGCGAATATAGAGATCCTTGTAGCGCTCGGGCAGCAGCGCGTGATCCGGCAGTTCGCTGGCGCTGCCCTGTCCGGCCACGTCCTCGATGATGACCGGGATGTCGTCGGCGCCGATCTTTACGATTGGCGCCGGGCGAAAGTCGGGCTCCTGGTCGAGCGCTTCGAGAATTTTTTCATCGATCATTTCATCTCTCCTTGCGCATCGCCGGTCGTGGCGGCGCGCTGGCAAATTATTGAACAATGCCCATTACAAAGGGCCGGCCGGTCGAATTCAAGCGTTTATGGGGCCAGTGTCGTGCCGATCGGGGCCAAAGTAGCGAATGGCGACGCCTGGTTTGACTTCGATTCGTCGTAGGCGTATGTTCTCCCGCACAACAAAAAGGCCCAGGGACGGCGTTTCACTCCGCTCCGCGGGCCGGTTTCGATCACCTGCAAAGGTTGCGCGCTTGCCGTTTCGTGTAATCGATGGGCTGATACCGGGTTTGCGTTCGGAATCGTATTCGCAGTCGAACCATAAGTCGTACCCGTATTGCATTTCCCGTCAACTGTTAACCGGTTGAATGGCGGATATGGATACTTATTTCACCGAGAAATCGCTGCTCGCTGCACCCGTCGAACGCGCTGCCTTCAGCGACCGACAGGCATACGTTTGCGCCGAATTGTCGAAACTCGCCTATTTCAAGTTCGAGGGCGGCAGCGCGGTACAGGAGATTCTCGCCTTCGCCGAGGAGTTCATCGGCGACGATGCTCGCTTCAGGCAGTTTCAGGAGCAGTTGCTCAGCCGTTACGCCGACGATCATTTCGATAATCGATCATCGCTGATCAGCTTCAAGCAGATTCTCAACGCCGCCGGTTTCGGCCAGGTGGAGATTTTTTCCGAGGCCGGGACCCAGGGATTCCTGTGCACGCGCAGCTTTCCGATACCCGGACGCGGCAACAAGACGGTCGCCTACCTCGCCTTCCGCGGCACCGAGCCGCGCAGTTTCCGCGATATTCGCACCGACGTGCGTGCGCGTCTCGTACCGGTAGCGGTGGACGACCAAACGATCGAGTTCCACACCGGTTACCACGAAGAAGTCGTGCGCGCGTTCCCGCGCATCGAGCCTTACCTCAAGCGCACGCCGCACCAGCAGCTCATCGTCACCGGTCACTCGCTCGGCGGCGCGCTGGCGATCGTATTTACCCGCATGCATGCGGCGAGCGTCAACGGTGCCTGCTATACCTTCGGCGCACCGCCGGTCGGCGCCGTCGAGGTCCAGGAAGGTCTCAAGACACCGGTTTACGAGATCGCCAACGAGCTCGACATCGTGCCCAACCTGCCGAACCCGTGGCTCGGTGCCGGCGCCGGCGTGCTGCTGCGCGTCGTCTGGCTGATTCTCAAGTCGTTCACGCTGACCCATCGCCTGCTCGCCTCCGGCAGCTGGGACGAGCGGCTCGATGCCTACGTCAAGATGATGACCCGCTACCGTCACCCCGGATATCGCAGCTTCCTGATGGGCAGCGGCCAGCAGGCCCGGCTGCGCTACAACCTGGGCTCCTACGACGCGCTGGGGCTCTGGGTTCGAATGATATTTCACAGCGGCCTCGGCTTGCGGCGTTTCGAAAAACTGGTGACCGACCACAGTATCGGCGTCTACGTCGAAAAACTCAGGGTCCATGCAATCGGCCGCAATCGGACCGCAGCTACTGACACCGAGACACCGAGCGACTGAACCCAACGGAGGCACGAGATGTCCGACAAACACCTGGTCTTTCTGGTTCACGGCATCGGCCTGCACAAGGCCGGCTGGTCCAAGCCCTACCAGAAGAAACTCACCGAACTGGCCGGTCGCTACGGCGGTTTCGCCGACGGCTCGCTCGCGGACCACGTCGAGTTCGCCGAAATTACCTACGACAAAATCTTCGACGACCAGATCCAGAACTGGGAAAACAATTTCGACAGTCTGATCGGCGATGCGCCCGCCGGTACCGAGCAATCGGTGCGCGAGGCCCTCGAATGGATGGATGGCATGGCCGACCAGCAGGACAACTTTCTGTGGACCCACGTCGCCGATGCGGTCCTGTGGAAGATCTCGCCCTACCTCGGGAATCACGTCATGACGCGCGTCGCGCGCATGGTCGCCGAGGGCATCAACGAGAAAATCGACACCAGCACTTTCAACCCCAAGTACTCGATCATCGGCCACAGCATGGGCACGTCGGTCGTGCAGCGAACGCTCGCCGCGCTTGCGTCGGGCGAGTGGGCCGACGACCAGTTCAATGCGTTCAACGCCAACGACATCCGCTTTCGCTCGATCCACATGATCGCCAACGTGAGCCACTACTTCGAGACCGACCCGGCGACCATCTACGGTGGCATCATACGGCCGGGAGTGCTCGACGGCGTCCACGGCTATTGCCGCAAGTATTACAACTACACGAACCGCTTCGACCCGATTTGCTGGGTCGGGCGATTTACCCCGGGCTGGAGCGCCGACGACGGTTTTCATGACGTCGTCGTGTCGCACGTCTACGGCAAGGACGTGCACGATATCTCGCACTACCTCGAAAACCCCAAGGTTCACGTGCCGATGATTCGCGCGATTGCCGGCACGCGCCGGATCAAACCGGCCGAAGAACTCGAGGCACTCGCCGAGTTCAAGCAGATCGGCGGTGAATTCGACGACGAGGTCAGCGAGTTCGAAGCCAAGATGAACGAGATCAAGGGTTCGATCAACGAATTCAAGGACCTCGGCAGCTGGATCAAGGGCTGGGCGAGCTACGGGCAACTGCGATGAATACCATGCTGCGAAACTGCCTCATCCTGCTCGGCGCGCTGCTGCTGCACCCCCATCCCGGGCAGGCGGCGCCGCTGTTCGAGGAAATCGAGGCCCGGGTAGACGACGCCGCGTATCGCGACCGCCTCGAAGGCATCAAGGAACTCGACCAGACGGGGCTCGTGGCGGAGCTCGAACGACTCGTCAGCGAAGCCCGCCTCGATCTCGACGGCGCCGCGGTCGAACGTGACCTGCTCGCGGCGCATTTCAATGCGCTCGCCGACCTGCTCGCCCAGTTCGAGCGCGTCGCGCGTTTCGAAGACTTCGGCGAGATTCGGATCAGCCAGTTCGCGCTCGACGAGGACGACTGCGTAATTGCCGATCCGACCTTCGATAACTTCGTCGAGTTCGACTGCGACGCCGAGTATCGCCATGCGATCGACATCTGGCGCCGCACCGAGATCGCCGACCGGATCCTGAATACCTGGAAATCCGGCGCGCGCGCCGACTCGCGGGCGCGAATCCGCGCCAGCGAGGTTCGCTGGGAACAGTTCGCCGCCAAAGTTACCAGCGACCAGTTCCCGTGGGAAACGATCGCCAACGGCTGGTTGATCGAAGGCACGATCGCGACACCGCCACGCTACCAGTTTCGCCTGGTTCATCCGATTGCGGTGCTGTCCTATGCCGACGAAGAAGGCGAATACGACGAGGAGATCGGCGTCGAGGTGTTCGGTATGCGCAGCTACGGTGAGCAATACGACCCGGAGTGGGGTCTGTCGGTGTTCGCGCTGCTCGAATCCGGTAACGCCACCGACACCGGCTGGGGCCTGAGCCTGTCGCGCGCCAGCTTTACCTTCGCCGTGGTCGAGCAGGATACCGTCGGCAAGCAGGACGACACCAAAATCCTGCTCGGTTACAACCTCGCACGACTGTTCGAGAACAAGAAGAATGAGCTCGCCGACAGACGCCGCGAGCTGCTCGACCGGCTCGACCAATTCAAGGCCGACCTCGATGCACTCGCGAACTGATACCGGCAAAATCCTGCGCCCCCGCGGCGCCGGTCGTCGCTGAAGGAGTATGCCGATGGAATACTACATCGCCTGGTGGAATCTCGAAAACCTGTTCGACCTGCGCAGCGCGCCCGATCGCCCCGACTGGCTGCAGAAAAAACTCGACCGCGAGCTGGTTGGCTGGAATGCGGCGGTGCTCGACGCCAAGCTCGAGCGGCTCGCCGCTGTGATCGGACGCCTCAACGGCGGCCAGGGCCCGGACCTGCTCGGCATTTGCGAAGTCGAGAATCGGCGCGTGCTCGAAAAGTTGCTCGCGCGGCTCGAGGTGCCAGGACGCGATTACGCGCTGGTGCATTCCGATACCCGGGATCAGCGCGGCATCGACGTCGCATTCATCTACGATGCCGGGCTGTTCCGCAAGCCGCGCCAGAGCCACGTCTTCAACCACGTCGTCCTGAAACGCAACGCGACGCGCGATATCGTGCAGGTCAACTTCCGCACGCGCGGCGGCGATTCGCGCGACCTGGTCGTCATCGGCAATCATTGGCCGAGCAAGCTCGGCAGCCCGCTCGGCAGCGAGCCCTATCGCATGATGGCGGCCGAAACGCTGAGCTACTGGCTCGAACGCATCCCGGAAAAGTTTGGTCGCGAGGTGCCGATCGTCGTGCTCGGCGACTTCAATGACGAGCCGTTCAACCGCTCGATCACCGACTACGCTCTCGCGCTGAAGGATTCGAGCAAGGTGCGCTCGAAGCGCGCGCGCCGGCCGCTGCTGCTGAACCTGATGTGGGAAATGCAGGAAGACGGCGTCGGCACGCATTACTACGACGACTGGGCGATGCTCGATCAGGTCATGGTCAACCGCGCGCTGCTGCGCAACGAGTCCGGCCTTCGGCTGGTGCCCGGGTCCTGCGGAATATTTCGCGAGGCAGACCTGCTGAAACGCGGCAAGCCACGGCGCTTCGGCCGCCCGGCAAAGAAGCTCGATACCGGCGGCTTCAGCGATCACCTGCCGATCTATCTGCGTATCACGACAAGCTGACGATCGCTGTATGCAGCTTCCGGTCAGCGCATAAACGACGCAACGAATCGTCCGTTCAGGAATTTTAACGACCTCGGCGACCGTCCGCGAACGGTATGCCAAAGTCGAAACCAGCCACCTGTTCCGTCATCTCGAGAATCGTCGCGGCATCGAGATCGCAACCACGAATCACGAGGCCAACATCGATCCGGAATTGCGGCCACCCATCGGTGGCTGGTGAATTCGGTTAACAGTCGCCGGGCGATTATCGCAGGGCCGTTCGCAGCACCCGGGCGACATGTAGCGCTTCACGCGTAGCGCCATCGTAAATCTGGTGCCGGCAACTCGTGCCGTTGGCGACCAGCAGCGTATCCTCGTCCGCCGCGCGCACCGCGGGCAGCAGGTCTGCCTCGGCCATCTTCATCGATACGTCGTAGTGCCCGGCCTCGTAACCGAAGGCGCCGGCCATGCCGCAGCAGCTCGATTCGATGACTTCGACCTCGAGCTCGGGAATCAGCGCGAGGGATTGCTCGAGCGCGCCCAGCGTCGCGAATGCCTTCTGGTGACAATGGCCGTGCACCAGCGCGCGCCGCTGCGTCAGCGGCTCGAGATCGAGCCGCAGGCGACCGGCCTGGTGCTCGCGCGCGACGAATTCCTCGAAAAGCAGCGCGGATCCGGCGAGCATGTCGGTTTCGTCGCCCGGCAGCATGCTCGTCAATTCGTCGCGCAGCGTCAGCAGGCACGACGGCTCGAGGCCGACGACCGCAATGCCGCGCTCGACGTAGGGCTTGACCGCATCGATCAGGCGCCGCGCCTCGGCGCGCGCGTCGTCGACGAGGCCAGCGGCGAGGAATGTACGCCCGTCGTTGAGCGGATGACCGCCGTCGGCCGGTTGCGGCAGGACGACGCGATAGCCCGCGGTCTCGAGCACGGTCTTCGCCGCGCGCAGGTTGTCCGGCTCGAAGTAGCGATTGAACGGATCGACCAAGAGCACGACTTCGCCGTTTTGCGCAGCGTCGCTCGAGTCCGCCTCGCGGCGCTCGTCGAACCAGTCCGGTCGCCAACGCGGCAGGCTGCGGCGCGCGCTGAAACCGAATACCTTCTCGCTCGCCCAGGCGAGACCGGGAACCGAGTCGCGCAAGTTCAGCAGCCAGCCGAAACGTGCCGCCAGCGGCGCATAGCGCGGCAGGTAAGCGATCAGCCTGTCTCTGACCGACAGGCCATGGCGCTTGCGGTACTGGTAGAGGAATTCGATCTTCATCTTCGCCATATCGACGCCGGTCGGGCACTCGCGCTTGCAGCCCTTGCACGAGACGCACAAATCCAGCGTCGCGAACATGTCGTCGGACAGCAGCGCGTCGGCACCGAGCTGGCCGGAGAGCGCGAGCCGCAGCGTATTGGCACGCCCGCGCGTCAGATGCCGCTCGTCGCGCGTCGCGCGGTACGACGGGCACATGACGCCGCCGGCGGACTTGCGACAGGCGCCGTTGTTGTTGCACATCTCGACCGCGCCGGCGAAGCCGCCCCGGTCGGTCCAGTCGAGCGTCGTCTCGAGCGGCGCGATCGCATAACCCGGCTTGAATCGGAACAAGCTGCGATCGTCCATCTTCGGCGCGCGCACGATCTTGCCCGGGTTGAACAGGCGGTCCGGATCGAAGCTGTCCTTGACTTCCTCGAAGGCGCGCGCGAGGCGCGCGCCGAACATGCGCTCGTGGAATTCCGATCGCGCCAGGCCGTCGCCGTGCTCGCCCGAGTGCGAACCCCGGTATTCCTCGACGATCTCGAGCGTCTCCTCGACGATCGCGCGCATCTTCTTCGCGCCCGATTCGTCTTTCATGTTCAGGATCGGGCGCACGTGCAGGCAGCCAACCGATGCGTGCGCATACCAGGTGCCCGAGGTACCGTACTTTGCGAATATCTCGGTCAGTCGCCGGGTGTATTCGGCGAGATCCTCGAGCCGCACCGCGCAATCCTCGATGAACGACACCGGCTTGCCGTCGCCCTTCATCGACATCATGATGTTGAGGCCCGATTTGCGCACTTCCCATACCGCGCTCTGAAACGCCGGCTCGGTCACCTCGACGACCGCGTCGGGAAAACCGAGATCGCCCATCAATTCGATCAGCTGGCGCAACCGGCGCAGGTTTTCGTCGGCGTCCTCACCGGCGAACTCGACCAGCAGCAGCGCATCGGGTTCGCCGCGCACGAAATGCTCGACCGTTGCGCGAAACAGCGGAATGTCGCGCGACAGTTCGATCATCGTACGATCGACCAGTTCGACCGCGGACGGATCGAGCTTGACGATGTGCTGCGCCGAATCCATCGCCTGGTAAAACGTCGGAAAGTGACACACGCCGAGCACCTTGTGCGGCGGGATAGGCTGCAGGTCGAGGTGCAGTTCGGTGAAGAACGCGAGCGTGCCCTCGGAGCCGACCAGCAGGCGCGCAAGGTTGGACTCGTCGCCACGCGCCACCTCGTCGAGGTTGTAACCGCCGACGCGGCGCAGCAGTTTCGGGAAGCGCCGCTCGATCTCGTCGCGTTCGCGCGCGCCGAGCGCGAGCAGGCGCCGCGCCAGCTCGGCGCCGCGGCCGTCGCCAGACGTGTGAGGATAATCGGCGAAGTGCGCGCGGCTGCCGTCGGCGAGAATCGCGTCGATCGCGTGGACGTTGTGCACCATGTTGCCGTAGCGGATCGAGCGCGCACCGCAGCTGTTGTTGCCGGCCATGCCGCCGAGCGTCGCGCGGCTGCCGGTCGACACGTCGACCGGGTAGAACAGGCCGTGCGGTTTGAGATATCGATTCAGGTCGTCGAGCACGAGCCCCGGCTCGACCACGACCCGGCGCGCGTCACCATCTAGCGACAGGACACGCTGGAGGTATTTCGTCGTGTCGACGACGAGCGCGCAGCCGACCGTCTGCCCGATCTGCGACGTGCCGCCGCCACGCGGCAATACCGGGATGCCCTCGTCGGTGGCAATCCCGATCGCGGCGACGATGTCGTCGGCCGTTTTCGGCACGACCACGCCGATCGGCTCGATCTGGTAGATCGACGCGTCGGTGCTATAGCGGCCGCGACTGAAGGCGTCGAACAACACTTCGCCATCGAGTTCGCGCGCGAGCCGCGCGGCGAGCGCGCTGTCGCCGATGCGCGCGGTCACGTTACTGGCAGCGGGAGGCGGTTTGACGGCGGTATCCATTCGGGCGCTGAATCTCGGGCCCCGGAGGGGCGGGATCGTATGTACATGCGACAGTATCAATGATACAAGTTCATCTCAACTACCGGCACGGGCCGAGACTATCGTTGTCGAAAGCAATGGTCAGCGGCCCCGCAGCAAAGATATCCGATCGGAGGAAACATGACCTATCACCCGGGACGTCACTTTCTGCAGATTCCAGGTCCGACCAACGTACCCGACCGCGTGTTGCGTGCGATGGATATGCCGACGATCGACCACCGCGGCCCCGAATTCGCGGACCTGACGTTCGAAGTCCTCGCCGGCCTGAAAAAAGTCTTCAAGACCGAATCCGAGGTCGTCATCTACCCGGCTTCCGGCACCGGCGCGTGGGAAGCCGCGCTCGCCAACACGCTCTCGCCCGGCGACAAGGTGCTGATGTTCGAGACCGGTCATTTCGCGACGCTATGGCGCGGCATTGCGAGCGATCTGGGGCTCGAGGTCGAGTTCGTGCCGGGCGACTGGCGTCATGGCGCCGATCCGGCCGAGGTCGAGGCGCGGCTTTCCGCCGACAAGAACCATGCGATCGAGTCGGTCATGGTCGTGCACAACGAAACCTCGACCGGCTGCGCCAGCCGCATCGGCGAGATTCGCGAGGCAATCGACGCGGCCGGCCACCCGGCACTGTTCATGGTCGACGTGATCTCGTCGCTCGGATCCATCGACTATCGTCACGATGAGTGGAAAGTCGATGTCACCGTCGCCGGCTCGCAAAAGGGCCTGATGCTGCCGCCCGGCCTGAGCTTCAACGCGATCAGCGCGAAGGCGCTCGCGGCGAGCGAGGCGTCGAAACTGCCGAAATCGTTCTGGCGCTGGCAGCCGATGATCGACAACAATAAAACCGGCTACTTTCCGTATACACCGGCAACCAACCTGCTCTACGCGCTGCGCGAAGCCCTGCGCATGCTCGACGAGGAGGGTCTCGATAACGTCTTCGCGCGACACCGTCGCCACGCCGAGGCGACGCGACGCGCGGTGCGCGCCTGGGAGCTCGAGATTCTGTGTCAGAACCCGGACGAGTACAGCGATTCGCTGACCGCGATCCTCGTGCCCGACGGACACGACGCGGACGCTTTGCGCAAGCTCATCCTCGGGCGCTACGACATGTCGCTCGGCACCGGCCTCGGCAAGGTCCAGGGCAAGGTATTCCGCATCGGCCATCTCGGCGATTTCAACGATCTGATGCTCGCCGGCACGCTCGCCGGCGTCGAGATGGGGCTGATGCAATCGGGCATACCGTTCAGCCCGGGCGGCGTCGATGCAGCGCTGGAATACCTGGCACGCGAGGCGTGATTCGAGCAAATCTGTTGCGTGTTACGCGATACCCGATCATGGCGAATCGGGTTGATTGACTAACATCGTTCCCACCCGAAGCGGTTCATCCGATCCGCGATCGTATGGCCATCGGCGGATAGTAATAGTCGATGATCCCGGCGACGGTAAACTAAAAAATACCCCCGAACCCGGGGTCTGTAGTAGCATCGGATCCTCGGCTTTACCCAAAGCGATAACAAGCGGCCGAAAATCGACATCAATCGAGAGGAGCAAGCCATGAAATTCCTGAAAATTTTCATTCCCGCCGCGGCGTTAGGCGTATTTCTCGCAAGCCCGGCCTTCGCGGCCCCGCTCGAGCTCAAGTTCGGCCACGTCGGCAAACCCGGCTCGCTGTTCGAGGCCTCCGCCAACGAATTCGCCCGGCGCGCCAACGCCAAGCTCGGCGACCGCGCCAAGGTGGTCGTTTTCGGCTCGAGCCAGCTCGGCAAGGACAAGGAACTGCTGAAAAAACTCAAGCTCGGCACCGTCGACTTCGCCCTGCCGTCTTCGGTCATGGCCTCGGTGGCGGACGAATTCGGCCTGTTCGACATGCCCTACCTGGTCAAGGACCGCGAACACATGGCGCGCATCGAGAAGAGAATCGTCTGGCCGAAGCTGGCGCCGGTACTCGAGGAAAAGGGCTACAAGGTTCTCGCGATCTGGGAAAACGGCTTTCGCAACATCACCAACAACAAGCGGCCGATCAACAAGCCCGAGGACCTGCAGGACCTCAAGCTGCGCACGCCGAAATCGGTCTGGCGGGTGAAGATGTTCAAGGCCTACGGCGCCAATCCGACGCCGCTGTCGTTCTCGGAAGTGTTCGTCGCGCTGCAGACCGGCACCTTCGATGGCCAGGAGAATCCGCTGGCGCAAATCGCGAGCGGCAAGTTCCAGGAAGTGCAGAAGTATCTGTCGATGACGGGCCACGTCTATACGCCGGCCTACGTGACCGTCGGCACCACGCACTGGGCCAAGCTGCCGGAGGACGTGCGCAACATCCTCGAATCCACGGCGATGGAGACCCAGGATTATGTCTACAAGACCGCGGCCAAGCTCGAAGTCGATCTGCTCAAGGAGCTCAAGCGCGGCGGCATCCAGGTCAACAATGCCGACAAGGCCGCCTTCATCAAGGCGAGCAAGCCGATTTACGACGAGTTCGCGAGCTCGGTGCCGGGTGGCAAGGAGTTGATCGACACCGCCCAGGGTCTGGGTAACTAGCGTCACAGGGCCCCGG
>JBFFXR010000052.1:0-17197 GCA_041569645.1 Gammaproteobacteria bacterium | reverse complement strand
GATCTGTCGCCCAACTACCTGCAATGGGCCGAGGAAAACCATGCGCTGAACGGGCTCGACGATCCGGCGCGCTACCGGTTCGTGCGCGCCGACGCGCTCGAGTTGCTGCGCGACCCGGGTCTATTTTCGCTGGCCGGCGAGTTCGATCTGGTAATCTTCGACCCGCCGTCGTTTTCGAACTCGAGCAAGATGCGGGAGACCCTCGACATTCAACGCGACCACGCCGGCCTGATCGGGGCAGCGCTGCGATTGCTGGCTGAGGAAGGCCTGCTGCTGTTTTCGACCAACCGGCGCGGTTTTCGGCTCGATCCGGCGCTCGAGCAGCGGGTTGCCGTGCGCGACATCACGCGCGACACGATCGACGAGGACTTTCGCCGCCGCCCGCGTATTCATCGCTGCTGGGAAATTCGCCATCCGGAGGCGGCGCGATGAGCCGCACCGATACCGACGACTATCGGCGGCTGTTCGTCGACGACTCGGCGCTGCTCGACGTGCGCGCGCCGGTCGAGTTCGCCCACGGTGCGTTTCCCCGCGCGGTCAACGTGCCGTTGCTCGACGACGCGCAGCGCGAGCAAATCGGGATCCGCTACAAGCACGCCGGCCAGGAAGAGGCGATCCGCCTCGGTCTCGAACTGGCAACGCCGGAGATTCGCGCCGCGCGGTTGGCGCACTGGACGGAGTTTTGCCGACGGCACCCGGAGGGATACCTGTACTGTTTTCGCGGCGGCCTGCGTTCGCGCACGACGCAGCAGTGGCTGCGCGAGCAGGGCGTCGACTACCCGCTGGTCGTCGGTGGCTACAAGGCGATGCGTCGATTCCTGATCGACGAACTCGAACGCTCGCTGCGCGAGCTGCCGATCGTCTGCATCGGCGGCCTGACCGGAGTCGGCAAGACCCGGGTGTTGCTGCAAACGCCGCATTACGTCGATTTCGAGGGTCTCGCCAATCATCGCGGTTCGGCTTTCGGCCGCGATCCGCTGAATCGGCAGCCGAGCCCGATCGACTGGGAAAACGCGGTCTCGATCGCCTTTCTCAAGCATCGCGAGCGCTACGGTAACCGGCCGCTGCTGGTCGAGGACGAGGGTCGTAATATCGGCCGGATCAACATGCCGGAAGCGCTGGTCAGGGCGCTTGCGCGCGCGCCACGCGTGATCCTTAAGACCGACCGCGAAAGCCGGATTCGGCAGATTCGCGAGGATTATATCGAGCGCGCCTGGCCGGCCTACGTCGAGGCCTGGGGCGAGGCCGCCGGGCGCGAATTTTCCGGCTTCGTGCTCGACAACCTGACGCGCATCCGCAAGCGGCTCGGCGACGAACGATTTCGCGAGGTCCATGCAATTTTCGAGCGCGCGCTGGAGAATTATTTCGCCACCGGCGACGCGGCGGGTTTCGATGCGGGTATTGGCATCCTGCTCGATCACTATTACGATCCGATGTATCGTTACCAGATCAGGACGAAACAACCGAAGATCGTCTTCGAAGGCACGGAAGCGGAGCTGCTCGAGTGGGCGCGGGAACATTGCTCGGGCTGAGCCGGACTAACAACAACCGGATGCAGGGGCATTCCCCGGAAAATAACGCATGAAAAAGCTGGTTCTGTTGGGGATCTTGATCCTGATCGTCGTCGTGTTTTTCCAGTTCGAGCTGGAACGCTTTCTGACCCTCGACTACATCAAGGCACAGCAACAATCTATCGACGAGTTCTATGCCGAAAATCGCTGGCTGACGTTGATCGGCTATTTCGCGCTCTACGTCGTCATCACCGGTACCTCGCTGCCCGGCGCGACCGTGCTGACGCTCGCCGCCGGCGCGATCTTCGGCCTCGTCACCGGCGTTATCCTGGTATCCTTCGCCAGCACGATCGGCGCGTCGATCGCGTTCCTGTTATCACGTTACCTGTTTCGCGACGCGGTCGAGTCGCGGTTTTCGAACACGCTGCACAAGATCAACGACGGGATCGATCGCGACGGCGCCTTTTACCTTTTCGCATTGCGCCTGGTGCCGGCCTTTCCGTTTTTCGCGATCAATCTGGCGATGGCCCTGACGTCGATCCGGTTATGGACTTTTTTCTGGGTCAGCCAGGTCGGCATGCTGGCCGGCACGATCGTCTACGTCAATGCGGGCACTCAGCTCGCGCAAATCGATTCACCGACCGGAATCTTTTCCACCGAACTGATCCTGTCGTTCGTGCTGCTCGCGGTCCTGCCGTTCGTCGGGCGCAAGGTCGTCAACACGATCCGCGCGCGCAAGGCGCTCGAGGGATTTACGCGCCCCGAGACCTTCGATACCAATCTCGTCGTCATCGGCGGCGGCTCGGCCGGGCTGGTCACCGCCTACATCGCGGCCGCGGTCAAGGCGAAGGTCACGTTGATCGAAAAGCACAAGCTCGGTGGCGATTGCCTGAATACCGGCTGCGTGCCGTCGAAAGCGATCATCCGCTCGGCCAAGTTTTTGTCGCATGTCGCGCGCAGCGCCGAGTTCGGCATCCGCGAGGCGTCGGCCGATTTCGACTTCGCCGCGGTCATGGAGCGGGTACACGAGATCATTCGCCAGATCGAGCCGAAAGACTCGGTCGAGCGCTACACCGGGCTTGGTGTCGACGTCGTGCTCGGCGAAGCCCGGATCACGTCGCCGTGGACCGTCGAGGTCGGGGGCCGCAGAATTCGAGCGCGCAACATCGTCGTCGCCACCGGCGGCCGGCCGTTCGTGCCGCCGATCGAAGGCCTCGACGAGATCGATTACTACACCTCGGAAAACCTCTGGGACCTGCGCGAACTGCCCGCGCGGCTGGTCGTGCTTGGCGGCGGCCCGATCGGCTCCGAACTGACCCAGGCTTTCGCTCGGCTCGGTTCGAAGGTAACCCAGGTCGAGATGCTGCCGCGCATCCTGTCGCGCGAGGACCCGGAAATATCCGAGCTGGTCGAGAGTCGTTTCATCGCCGAGGGTATCCAGGTGCTCACCGGACACAAGGCCAGCCGGGTCGTCGAACGCGACGGCCGGCGTGCGCTGGTCGTCGAGCACGACGGCAAGAAGAGCGAAATCGAGTTCGACGCGCTGCTGGTCGCGGTCGGGCGGGCGGCGAATTCGGGCGGCTTCGGCCTCGAGGAACTCGGCGTGCGCCTGAACGACAACCGCACGATCGAAGTCAACGAGTATCTGCAGACGAATATCCCGACGATTTACGCCTGCGGCGACGTCGCCGGGCCGTACCAGTTCACGCACGTCAGCGCGCACCAGGCCTGGTATACGTCGGTCAACTCGCTGTTCGGCATCGTCAAGCGATTCAAGGCGGACTACTCGGTGATTCCGTGGGCGACCTTCACCGAACCGGAGGTCGCGCGGGTCGGGCTCAACGAAACCGAAGCCAGGGAGCAGGGCGTCGACTTCGAGCTTACGCGTTACGGGATCGACGATCTCGACCGTGCGCTCGCCGACGGCGAGGCGCACGGTTTCGTCAAGGTGCTGACGAAGAAGGGCGGCGATCACATCCTCGGCGTGACGATCGTCGGCGAGCACGCCGGCGACCTGATCGCCGAGTTCGTGCTGGCGATGCGCTACGACATCGGGCTCAACAAGATACTCGGCACGATCCACATCTATCCGACGCTCGCCGAGGCCAACAAGTACGCCGCCGGCGAGTGGAAAAAGGCTCACGCGCCGGAAAGGCTGCTCGCCTGGGTCGAGAAATTCCACGCCTGGCGGCGCGGGGCCTAGCGAATCGCCAGGCGAAACCTGGTTCCAGCGTCATAGCGGCGCCGGCGAAGCGATCTCCCCGTATCGGGCAAGCCCCGGGAGTTTGTGTTGTCGGCTGATGCCTCTTCGCAACGACCTGCAGTCAACCGCGATTCGAGACTAGTGGTCGGTAAAGACCTTGTTGTATTGCTCGCCAGCCTTGACGAAGGTAGTGCACTTCGACAGCCACTTGAGTTTCTTGGCACCGGCGTAGGTGCAGGTGCTGCGGATACCGCCGAGCAGATCCTGGATCGTGTCTTCGATCCGACCGCGATACGGCACCTGGATTTCGCGGCCCTCGGACGAGCGATATTCCTTGAGCCCGCCGAAATGTTTTTCGTTGGCGGCCTTCGAACTCATGCCGTAGAAATTGACGAACTTGCGCTCCTCGACGACGTCTTCCCAGCCATCGTCCGTGCGCCGGACCTCGCCGGTCTTGTAATGACGCGTGGCGATCTCGCCGCCACCCTCGTCGTGACCGGCGAGCAGACCGCCGAGCATGACGAAGTCGGCGCCGGCGGCGAAAGCCTTGGCGACGTCGCCGGCGCAGGTGCAACCGCCGTCGGCGATGATATGACCGCCGAGACCGTGCGCCGAGTCGGCGCATTCAATGACCGCCGACAGCTGCGGAAAGCCGACTCCGGTCTGGATGCGCGTCGTGCAGACGCTGCCGGGGCCGATTCCGACCTTGACGATGTCGGCGCCGCTCAGAATCAGCTCCTCGGTCATCTCGCCGGTGACGACGTTGCCGGCGATGACGACGATTTCCGGGTAGGCGTCGCGCAGCTGTTTGATGAACTCGGAAAAACGCTCCGAGTAGCCGTTGGCGACGTCGACGCAAACGTATTTCAGGCGCGCTCCGATGCGAGCGTAAACGTCGCCGAACTTGGCATAGTCCTGCTCGGTGATGCCGGTCGAATAGGCGACGTTCTCGCGCCGCGCGGGATCGTCAACGGCAAAGAAATCGACCAGCTCGTCGGCTTCGTAGTTCTTGACGAGGCAGGTGAATAATCCGAGATCGGCGAGCGCGTCGGCCATCGCGAAGGTACCGACGCCGTCCATGTTCGACGCCATGATCGGAATGCCGCGATAATGTTCGCCACCGGGGCTGCGGTAGTTGCGAAAGCGGAACTCGCGCTCGAGTTCGACGTCCTTGCGACTGCCGAGGGTGCTGCGCTTCGGACGGATCAGCACGTCCTTGTAATCGAGCTTGTAGTCGTCTTCGATTCTCATGCGTCTGGGCGAGGGGAACACTACGGACAACCGCTGAACATAGCACGAAAATCGCGCTCCGAACAGAACGACCGGGGTGCCGGGACGGGCCGCGCCGGGGCAACTTGATTCGTATCCGGGACAGGCGTATTCTGATTTGCAACTCGATTCGGACGGGGGTAAGCAAATGAAACGGCATTTCTACGTAAGCGACGATCTGGACGATCTCGACCGAATCGAAGAGGAACTCGAAGCCCGCGGGGTACACCGACCCCAGATTCACGTTTTCAGCCGCGACGATACCGGCGTCGAAACTCATGATCACCTGCACAACATGGAATCGCTGTTCAAGAAGGACATCGTGCACGGCACCATCGTCGGCACCTGGATCGGGCTAGCGGTAGCGGCGCTGGTGCTCGTCGTCGTCTCCTACACGGAGCTGCCGGGAACCTATACCTGGGTTCCGTTCATATTCCTCGCGGTCGTGCTGCTCGGCTTCGGCGCCTGGTCGGGCGGCCTCTGGGGTATCCAGGAACCGCACCACGATTACAAGCGCTTCGAAAAACAGCTGCGCGAAGGCAAGCACGTATTCGTCGTCGACGCCGATCCGGAGCAAGAGGCCGTGCTCGAGAAAGTCGTCGAAAAACATCCGCGCCTGCAACTCGCCGGCACCGGCAAGTCGCGACCGCGCTGGATCGTCATGGGGCAATACCGCATCAAGAAATTTACCTCGGAAACTTTCCCCTGATCCGGCGACGCGCGGCAGGTTCGGCGCACGGCGCAACGCTCCGATAGTTCATGGCCGAAGCGAAAAGATCTGCCAGCGCGCTGCTAATCGATCTCGACGGCGTCATATATCAGGGCGACCGGATCATCAGCGGCGCGCTCGAAACGCTGGACTGGATCCGGCGACGCGCAATCCCTCATCTGTTCGTCACCAATACGACGTCGCGCTCGCGCGACGCGCTGCTGGAAAAATTCGAACACCTGGGGTTCTCCGCTGCGCGCGATGAGCTGATGACGCCAATCGTCGCGGCAACGCGCTATCTCGGCGAGCACGAACTGCACCGCGTTGCGCTATTCGTGCCGGATGCGACGCAGGCCGAATTCGATACGGTCGAGGCGGTCGCGCGAGACAGCGAAGCGCAGGTCGATGCCATCGTTGTCGGCGATCTCGGCGACGCATGGGATTTCGCGACCCTTAACCAGGCGTTCCGCCTGTTGATGCGCGAGCCGCAGCCGCGCCTGATCGCGCTCGGAATGACGCGCTACTGGCGGGGTCCCGACGGCCTGCGACTCGACGTCGCGCCGTTCGTCAAGGCGCTCGAGCACGCGGCGTCCTGTGAAGCCTGGGTCGCCGGCAAGCCGGCGCCGGCATTTTTTGAGTCGTCGCTGGCGCTGCTCGGTTGCCCCGCCGGCGATACGCTGATGGTCGGCGACGATATCGTCGCCGATATCGATGCCGCGCAGCGCTGCGGTATTCGCGGCGTGCAGGTGCGCACCGGCAAGTTTCGCGACGCCGATCTCGACGGCGACATCGAACCCTACGCGCTGCTGGATTCCTTCGCCGATCTTCCGGGCTGGTGGGGAAGGGCTGGCTAGCCTGTAGCGTCAGGCCTCGGCCTTGCTGACCGCGCCGTGGATGTCGGCGAAGGTGTGCGCTCGGTCGGACAGTTCGATTTTCATGCCGAGCTGCTTTTCGATCTGGGTCGACGAAAACAAACCGCAGATGACCTGGCCGCCGGTATCGCCGGTCAGGCTGACGAGCATGTGCTGGCGACCGGCATGCTTGATCGTCTCGACGATGTCGCCGACGGTAGCCTTGCGCACGTCGTCGAGCGAAAGCGCTTCGAGATTCGCCAGCGGCGTCATGATGTCCTGCGCGAGGATTTCGTCGCGCGTGCCGCCGTGTTGTTGGATGTAGCGCACCGGTTTCTCGCCGAAAATATCGGTATAGGTGACGAGGCCCTGCAGCACGCCTTCGCCGTCGGCGACGAACAGAAGGCGGACGCCGCAGGCGATCATCTTGGCGTTGACTTCGTCGATCGTCGCGCGCGAGCCGATCGAAAACGGCCGCGCGTAGCGGAAATCTGTGAGCACCTCGACGGCGCTGTCCCGCAGCCTGATGATTTGCGAACCCGGGCTCTGGCTTTGCAGCAAGGTGGCGCCGGTCGCCAGTAACTGGTGGGACAGGGTCTGGTATTTGTTATTCATGTCGACTCCGCTCGAACCTGGACGGACGACCGATTATACCCGATTCGACGCACCGCGCCCGGCCACCGGGACGCGTTGCCCTAGCGGGTGCGAGGACAGATTCCGTCGTCGCCGAAGAAAAACTCGATCTCGCTCCTGGCGGTCTCCGGGCCGTCCGAGCCATGCACCGCGTTTTCGTCGACGGTCTTGGCGAAATCGGCGCGAATCGTGCCCGGCGCGGCCTCGGCGGGGTTGGTCGCGCCCATGACTTCGCGATTCTTCGCGATCGCGTTTTCCCCCTCGAGCACCTGTACCATGACCGGCCCCGAGGTCATGAACTCGACCAGCTCGCCGTAAAACGGGCGCTCCTTGTGCACCGCGTAGAATGCACCGGCCTTGTCGGCACTCAGGTGTTCCATCCGCGCGGCGACGATGCGCAGCCCGGCTTTTTCGAAGCGATTGTAGATTTCGCCGATCACGTTTTTGGCGACCGCGTCCGGCTTGATGATCGAGAGTGTACGTTCGATGGCCATATACCCATCCCCGGCAATGAAAAATGCTGCGAATGATACGCCTTAGGGTACACTTATGCGACCTTTTTTCCGGCGTTTCCCGACGATGAAGACCGACCAGCACCAGCGCAGGTATCTCAAGGATTATCGACCGCCCGAATTCACGATCGACAGCGCCAATCTCGA
This sequence comes from Gammaproteobacteria bacterium, assembly GCA_041569645.1. Taxonomy (GTDB): domain Bacteria; phylum Pseudomonadota; class Gammaproteobacteria. The sequence continues at coordinate 9,362 of JBFFXR010000052.1, read as the reverse complement.
CTTTCGCCTGCACCCGACGCGCACGCGCGTGATCAGTCGACTGACGGTGCGCCGCAGCGGCGCAGATCCCGGGCGGCCGCTGGTGCTCGACGGCGTCGGGCTGCGACTCATCGAGCTCGAAATCGACGGTGAGCCGGTCGCGACCAGCCGCTACGCGCGCGACGACGATACGCTGACGATTGCCGATCCGCCCGATCGTTTCGAGCTGCGCTGCGTGGTCGAAATCGATGCTGCGAGCAATACCCGGCTCGAGGGGCTGTATCTGTCGAACGGCAATTTTTGTACCCAATGCGAAGCCGAGGGCTTTCGCCACATTAGCTATTACATCGACCGGCCCGACGTCATGGCGGTATTCACGACTCGTATCGAAGCCGACCGCAACGACTACCCGGTGTTGCTGTCGAACGGCAACCTGGTCGAGCGCGGCGACGACGGCGAGCGTCACTGGGTGCGCTGGCAAGACCCGTTTCCGAAACCGAGTTATCTGTTCGCGCTGGTCGCCGGCGATCTCGCCTGCGTCGAGGACGGCTTCACGACGCGCTCGGGGCGCGACGTCACGCTGCAGATCTACACCGAGCACCACAACCGCGACAAGTGCGATCACGCGCTCGCGTCACTCGCCAGGGCGATGCGTTGGGACGAGGACGTTTACGGCCTCGAGTACGATCTCGATCACTACATGATCGTCGCGGTCGATGACTTCAACATGGGCGCGATGGAAAACAAGGGACTCAACGTATTCAATACCCGCTACGTGCTGGCCAACCCGCAGACCGCGACCGACGACGACTACCTCGCGATCGAAGGCGTCATCGCGCACGAGTATTTTCACAACTGGACCGGCAACCGCGTCACCTGCCGCGACTGGTTTCAGCTGAGCCTGAAGGAAGGGCTGACCGTGTTTCGCGACCAGGAGTTCAGCGCCGACATGTTCTCGCGTGCGATTCAGCGGATCAACGACGTGCGCGCGTTGCGCAATCACCAGTTCGCCGAGGACGCCGGACCGATGGCGCACCCGGTGCGTCCGGCGTCGTACCAGGAAATCAACAACTTCTACACCGCGACGGTCTACAACAAGGGCGCCGAAGTCGTGCGCATGATGCACTGCCTGCTGGGCGCAGACGGATTCCGCGCCGGCATGGACCTGTATTTCGCGCGCCACGACGGGCAGGCGGTGACGACCGACGAATTTCGCCGCGCGATGCAGGACGCTTCGGGCGTCGATCTCGAGCGTTTCCAGCGCTGGTACGAACAGGCCGGCACGCCACGCCTCGACCTGCGCCGCGAATACGATCCGGCGGCGCGCCGCCTGACGCTGCGCATCACGCAGCAACCCGGCACGACTCGCGGCGAGCCGAACCGACCGTTTCAGATTCCATTGCGCCTCGCACTGTTCGATGCCGTCGGCGAACCGCTGCCGCTAGCCGCCGACGGCAGGCTCGAGCATATCGAATCGATCGTCGCGCTCGAGACCGAGCTCGTCTTCGACGCGATGCCCGACGGCGTGCTGCCGTCGGCGCTGCGCGGTTTTTCGGCGCCGGTCATCCTGACGACCGATCTCGACGACGCGGAGCTCGCGCGTCTGATGATATCCGACAGCGACCCGTTCAACCGCTGGGAAGCCGGCCAGCAACTCGCCGGCCGCGTGATGCTGGCAATGCTCGAACGCGACGCGGGTGACTGGGAGAAATTGCAGGAGGCTTACATCGCGGCGAATCGCGGCCTGCTCGAAGGCGAGGTCGCTGACCGCGCGCTACTCGCCGAGATGCTCGTGCCGCCGGGTGAAAAGTATCTCGCCGAAATGCTCGACCAGGTCGATGTCGCGCGCCTGCACGCGATCCGCGAAGCGTTGCAGAACAGCGTCGCGCGAGCCGTCGAACCTCGCCTGCGTGATCTGTACTCGGCCTGCAACGCGACCGGTGAATACCGTTTCGACGCCGCGGCAATAGCCGACCGGCGGCTGAAGAATACCTGCCTGCGCGCGTTGCTGCGGGTCGATCGCGAGGAGTATTTCGAATTGTGTCGGACGCAGTTCGACGTCGCCGACAACATGACCGACCAGCTCGCCTGTCTCGAAGGTATCGTGCACTACGATCATCCGTTGCGTGACGAGATCGGCAGGCGATTTTACGACCAGTGGCGCGATACCGCGCTGGTCGTCGACAAGTGGTTCACGGCGCAGGCGTCGAGCCTGCGCGACGACGCGCTCGATGCAATCGTGCCGCTGTTCAAGCATCCGGCTTACCGCCTCGACAACCCGAACCGGGCGCGTTCGCTGCTCGCTCCGATGATGCAGAATCCGCGCGCTTTCCATCGCGCCGACGGCGCCGGCTACGCGTTCGCCGCCGGCAAGATTCTCGAACTCGATGCAATCAATCCGCAGGTCGCGGCGCGGCTCGCGAATCCATTCCTGCACTGGCGCAGGCTGGTGCCGGAGCTCGGTGCGGCGATGCGCGCCGAGGTCGAGGCGATGCTCGCGCGCGGCGACCTGTCCAACGACCTGCACGAGTTGCTGAGCACGAGCCTCGCCGATTGAAGTCGGGCGATGACGGCGCGGATCAGCATCATCGTGCCTGGCCTGTTCGACCTGCCGCCGGACGAGCCGGGTGAAGTCTTCGTCCGCGAGCGCTTGCCCGGGCTTAACCGTCTGCTCGGCCTGGCCGATGCGCTACCGAATCGTGCCTTCGATATCGACGCGATTATTGCCGGCGCGCTTGGAATCAACGTCGGCGGCGGCCTGCCGCTCGCGCAGGCACAGCTCGAGGCCGGGGATGCGGCGGCGGCGCGCGCGCTGCTGGGTGAAGCCGTGCACCTGCGCCCCGACCTGCGCAGCGCGGTGCTCGTGCCGATCGAAAAAAGCCAACGAAATCTGGATGATATTAATATACTAATCAGAGATTTAAGCGATTTATTTAAAGTAGATTTTAATATCAGATCGCTGCCTGGTGGCCGCCTCCTGATGCGCCTCGATTCGGTCACCGCGCCGCGCCACTATCCGCACCTGCTGTCGGTGCTCGGCAAGTCGGCGTCGCCATACATCGAGCAATCGCGCACCAACCTGCCGTGGTATCGCCTCCTCAACGAAATACAGATGTTCCTGCACCAGCACCCGGTCAATGCGCGGCGCGTCGCCGACGGACAGCTCGCGATCAACAGCCTGTGGTTCTGGGGCGGTGGACCGGCGCCGTCGGCAAAGATTGCGGCCGGCTGGTTTGGCGACGACGCCGAGCTCGAGCGCTTCGCCGCGCGCCTCGGCCTCGCGACGTACCCGCTCGACGCGTTCGCGTCGACCCCGGCCAACGGCGACGCAATCGTCGTCGACCTGCGGCTGCTCGAGACACTCAAGGCGGCGCGCGGCGGGGCGCTCGATACGCTGTTACTCGAACTCGAGGAGCGGATTTTCGCGCCGGCGCTCGCGCGCCTCGAGCGCGGCCGCGCCCGGCTGCGCCTGAGCGCCGGTTTCGACGCCGATTTCGAACTCGGGCCATGGGCGCGCTGGCGCTTCTGGCGCCGGCCGCGCAGCCCGCTCGACTGGCAGCCGGGCGACGCCGGCGGCTGAGGATACTATTTGCCCCGTTACTGTGCGAAAATGCGCCGAACTCCGGCCGGCCTGCCGTGATCATGGTGCAACAAATCCCCAATTTTGCGACCGTCGAGGACGTAATCGCCGACCTCGAGCCGGGCTATCCGGTCTACTGTCTGCGGCCGGCCGAACTGAAGCGCCAGGCGGAGTTCTTTCTCGATACTTTTCCCGGACGAGTCATGTATGCGGTCAAGTGCAATCCGCATCTGACCGTACTGAAGGCGCTCTACGACGCCGGAATCCGTCACTTCGACACCGCGTCGCTGGCCGAAATCGCGCTGGTGCGCGAGCATCTTCCGCAAGCCGACTGCTACTTCATGCACCCGGTCAAGTCGCGCGCGTCGATCATGACCGCGCGCGAAGTCTACTCGGTCGACCATTTCGTCATCGACCACGAAAAGGAACTCGCCAAGATCATCGACGTAACCGGCGGCGGCGACGGACAGGTCGTGCTGGTGCGCATCGTCACGCCGGTACACGACGCGCAGTACCAGCTGTCGGACAAGTTCGGCATCGCCGCCGAGGAGGCGGCGGATTTGCTGCGCAAGGTACACGACGCCGATTTCCAGACCGGGGTCGCGTTCCACGTCGGTTCGCAGTGCCGCAGCCCGCAGGCCTTCGTCGACGGCATCGAGACCGCGCTCGGCGTGATCGAGGCGGCCGGCGTGCCGGTGCACTATCTCGACGTCGGTGGCGGATTTCCGGCGGTCTATCAGGACGATTATCCGCCGGCGCTGAGCGTTTTCCTGTACGCGATCCAGGATGCCTTCGACCGGGCGCGGCTACGCAAGGATTGCGTGCTGATGTGCGAACCGGGGCGCGCCTTGGTGGCGGGCGGCTGCTCGCTGCTGACGCAGATCCAGCTGCGCAAGGACGACAAGCTGTACATCAATGACGGCATTTACCAGAGCCTGTCGGAAACGCTGCTCGGCAGGATGAAGCTGCCGGCGCGGCTGATCAACCCGGCGCGCGAGATCGCCGCCGAACGCCGGGATTTCACGATTCTCGGGCCAACCTGCGACAATCTCGATATCCTGCCGGCGCCGTTTCGTCTGCCGGTCGACGCCGACGAGGGCGACTGGATCGAGATCGGCCAGACCGGCGCCTATTCGAATTCGGCGGCGACTCGCTTCAACGGCTTTTTCCCCGAGACCTTCGTCTCGGTCGACGCGCCGCCGTTGCTGCCCGAGTAGGCCGGAATATCGCCTATAATCCGAGATTGACCCCACCCGCCAAAGCCATGGATTCGTCGCCGCTAGAAAAGCAGAGCTCAACGCCGTCCGCGCGCGCGTCCGCGCCCGCGAGCGACGCGAGCCTGTCGGGCACGAATGTCGCGCTGCTGTGCCTGGCCGGCGGTCTGTTACTCGGCGCGATCGCGGTTACCGCGCAAAGTCTCGCCTTCGGCATCGAGCAGGTCAGCCCGTTCAGTGCCGGCGTACCGTTTACGGTCGGCTGCGTCGCGACCTGGTTCGGGATATTCATCGTCCGGCGCAACCTCGCGCGCCTGCGGCGCGAGCTCGAGACCGAGTTCGCCGCGCGTACCCGCGATTTGAAGCGCACCGAGGATCGTTTCCAGGAATACGGCGAGGCGTCGAGCGAATGGTTCTGGGAAACCGACGCCGACATGCGTTTCACGTTCCTTTCATCGCATCTCTTCGATGTCAGCGGCGCGCGGCCCGAGGACATTCTCGGCCATCGGCGCGAAGACCTGCGACTCGAAACCGACGACCCGTTCGAGCTCGAGCAGTGGGAGTACTACCAGGATTGCATCACGAAACGGCTGCCTTACAAGGACTTTCACTACCGTAGCCGGACTCGCGACGGCAAGGAGTTGATGTATCGCGGTAGCGGCCGGCCATACTACGACGAGGACGGTAATTTCATGGGCTACCGCGGCTCGGCGGTCGACGCCACCGACCGGATTGCCGAACAACAGCTACGCCAGCAAACCCATGAACTGATCTACACCGCGACGTCGATACTGAATGACGGCTTCGTCGTTTTTGACGCCGACGAGCGCCTGGTCATGTGCAACCAGCGTTATCGCGATATCTACGCCGCGATCGATGAACTCATCGAGCCCGGTGTGGGCATGGAGGAACTGGTGCGTGCATGGCATCTGCAGCGACCGCAGCCGAAAACCGCGGCCGAGCGCGAAGCCAATATCGCCCGGCGTTTGGCGCAGTTTCGCGACCCGGGGGAATCCTACGACGAGCAGTTACCTAACGGCGACTGGATTCGAATTCTCGAGCAGAAGCTGCCGAGCGGCGGTACGGTCGGACTGCGCATCGACATCACCGCGATCAAGCGCGCCGAGGAAGAACTCGAATTGGCGCAACGGATTTCCAGCATCGGCAGCTACCGGATGGACTTCCGCGACAAGGTTATGACCTCGTTTTCGCGGGAAATGACCGAAATCTATGGCCGCAGCCGGGAGGCGATCGCTGCGATGGACGACCAGTTCATGCTCGATTGCGTACATCCGGACGATCGCGAAAGGGTTGGCCGAACCTACGATGAAGTTCCACAACGCGACGATATCGAGGCGGGCGAGCAATTATTCGAAATCGAGTACCGCCTGCTGCGGCCTGACGGCGAAATCCGCCACATCCTCGAGCGGACCGAGGCGACGCAAGTTGCCGATGGGAAAATAGTCGAACTGGTTGGCACGATGCAGGATATCACCGCCGCCAAGCGCATCGAGGAAGAACTCGAAAAGGCGCAACGCATCGCCACGGTCGGCAGCTTCCGCTGGGATGTTCCCAATGACAAGCCGACCTCGTTTTCGGCCGAAATCGCGCGTATCTACGGGCGCCCGCTCGACGAGGTCATGCGGCTCAGCGACGCCGAGGTTACCGAGCTCGTGGTGCATCCCGAGGATCGGGAGCAAGTGCTCGATACTTATCGCCGGGCCATCGACGCCGGCGAGGACTATGACATCGAGTACCGAATCGTGCGGCCCGACGGTGAAGTTCGCAACGTCGTCGAGCGCGCCGAGGCTACCGCGCGAATCGACGGCCGGGTTCACGAGTATCTCGGCATGTTCCAGGACGTCACCGAACGCAAGCGCGCGGAACTCGAAATGGCACAGGCCCAACGCATTGCCCGGGTCGGCAGTTTCCGCTGGGACGCGGTAGAAAACAAACCGATCGACTTTTCCGATGAATTCGCCCGTATCTATGGTCGCAGCCGCGAGGCAATCGCGGCCCTCGGCGATCCCGAGTTGACTGAGCTCGTCGTGCATCCCGACGATCGTGAACGAGTGTTACAGGTTTATGCCAAGTCCCTCGTGTCCAGTGAACTCTACGAACTCGAGTACCGCATCCTGACGCCGGATGGCAAAATTCGCCACGTCATCGAGCGGGCCGAACCGGCGCTCGTCGTCGATGGCGAGATTCGCGAATACCTCGGCACGCTTCAGGACGTTAGCGAACGTGAGCGCGCTGAACAGGAACTCGAAGAGGCGCAGCGCATCGCCGACGTCGGCAGCTTTCGCTGGGACGTCGAAAACCACCGAATGTTGTCGTATTCGAAACAGTACCTGCTGATCCACGGTCGTAGCGACGCCGAAATGCGAAACCTCGGTATCGAGGGCTACATCGACAAGCTGGTGCATCCCGACGACCGCGAACGGGTGCGGGAAGTCTACCGGTTGTCGAAAATCGAGGACGAGTTCTACGAGGTCAGGTTTCGCGTTTTGCGACCCGACGGCGAGTATCGCCACATCATCGAGCGTGGTGATACCTCGGCGCGGCGCGGCGGCAAGGTCATCGAGCAACTCGGCACGATGCAGGACGTCACCGAGCAATTGCGCAGCGAGCAGGAACTGGAGGCAGCGCAGGCCATTGCCAAAGTCGGCAGCTTTCGCTGGGATCTCGAACGGGGATGCATCATTTCTTGCTCGCGGGAATACCTCAATATTCTCGGCCGCACGCCCGAAACGTTACCGAAGGCAGGCGAGGATCCCAACCAGGTCGTACATCCCGACGACAAGCCACGGCTCGACGAGGTCTACCGCTTCGAAGGCTACGCCGGTGAAGAAATCGAACATGAGTACCGGCTGCTACGCGAGGATGGCAAACTGCGCCACGTCACCGAACGCCTACGGACGTCCATCTGGCGCGACGGCAAGCCGGTCGAGCTGATCGGCACGGTGCAGGACATTACCGCGCGCAAACTCGTGGAGCAGGAACGCGAGGATGCGCAACGCCTCGCGCGAATCGGCAGCTATCGCTGGGACATCTCGCGTGGTCGAATGATTTCGTGCTCGCGCGAGTTTCACGAAATTCACGGTCGATCGATGAAATTCATGCTGGCGCTTCGTGAAGAGGACATCGACGAGGTCGTGCACCCCGACGATGTCGACCGCGTACGTACTGCCTACCGGCACATCGACGACACCGGCGATGACGTCGAAATCGAGTATCGAATTCTGCGTCCCGATGGCGAAATGCGCTATGTCATCGAGCGCTTGTGCGTATCGCTGCGGCGCGGTAACGAAATGCTCGAGCAGCTCGGTACACTGCAGGACGTCACCGAGCGCAAGATTTTCGAGCAGGACCTGAAACAGGCCCAGCGCATCGCGCGAATCGGTAGCTATCGCTTCGACGCGATCGAGCAGCGAATCCTGTCCTGTTCGCCCCAATACCTCGAGATTTCAGGCGTGGAAGGTACCGAGCTTCCCAGACTGTCGGATGACGAATGGCTCGAAATGGTCCACCCCGACGATACCGCGGCGGTTGCCGAAGCTTACCGCCAGATCGACGCGACCGGCGAAGCGATCGAAATCGGCTACCGCTTGCAGCAACCGAACGGCGAGCAGCGCCAGGTGGTCGAGCGCATCGAGGTCTCGAAGCGGTTCGATGGTAAGGTCGTTGAATTGATCGGGGCGCTGCAAGACGTCACGGAGCAAAAGCTTTTCGAGCAGGAACTCGAGGCGGCACAGCGGGTTGCCAAGATCGGCAGTTTCCGCTGGGATGTCGTCAACGACCGGATGATTTCGTGCACACCCGAGTTCGAGCGCCTCTACGGTCAGCCGGTGGAATTGCTGAGAATCGCGCCGCAAGATCATTACGGACGCGGCATTCATCCCGACGATCTCGAGCGCGTGTTGCGCGCCTACGAGCTCAGTAACTACTCGAACGATGTCGTCGAGGTCGAATACCGCGTGATTCGCGGCCGCGGCGATGTGCGACACGTCATCGAGCGGCTGGCGCCGTCGGTCTGGCGCGGCGGCAAGATCGTCGAGCAGATCGGCACGATGCAGGACGTGACCGAACGCCGCCTGCAGGAGCAGGAGAAGCGCGCCAGCGACGCGATGCTCGAGGCGGCGATCGAAAACGTGCCGGGCGGATTTCTGCTGATCGATCCCGAGGGTGTTATCCAGCGCTTTAACCGGCGGTTCTTCGATCTCTATTCCGAGCAGCAGTTTTTCATCAACGAGGGCGTGCCCTTCGAACGCTTCCTGCAGTTCGGGCTGGAACGCGGGGTTTATCCGGAAGCGCTCGACGATCCCGCGGCCTGGAAACGCCAGCGGCTCGAGCGTGCGATGAGCGATAATGTCGAATTCATTGACCGCATGCATGACGGTCGCTCGATCCAGGTTGCCGTGCGGCGATTACCGAACGGCAATTACGTGGGCATGCACGTCGACGTCAGCGAACTCGAGAGCGCGCGCGAACTCGCCGAGCAGGCCAACGCGGCCAAGTCCGACTTTCTCGCGTCGATGAGCCACGAGCTGCGCACGCCGATGCACGGCATCCTGAGCTTTGCCGAGCTC
>JBFFXR010000051.1:0-17454 GCA_041569645.1 Gammaproteobacteria bacterium | reverse complement strand
GCCGAGCGCCTCGGCGAGCGTCACCGCGTGGCCGCGCTCGGCGGCGACGCGCGCGGCTTCCATGCCGGCCGGCCCGCCGCCGACGACGAGCACCTTCTTCGTGGCGTCGGCACGGGTAAATCGATCGCCGCCCCATTCGAACTCGCGCCCGGCCGACGGGTTGACCAGGCACGAGATCCAGTAATCGCGCGAGCGCCGGCCCCAGCACATCTGGTTGCACGAGATGCAGCCGCGGATGTCGTCGTGGCGGCCTTCGCGGGTCTTGTTGACCCAGTGCGGATCGGCGATCTGGCCGCGCACGATCGAGCACAGGTCGGCGGCGCCGCTGGCGAGCGTGTAGTCGGCGTTTTCCGGCGTGCGGATATGACTTTCGGCGGTGACCTTCGCGTGACGCACGACCTGCTTCAACGCGGCCGCCAGCGGTTCACCCTGTTTTTCGCCGTAGACGAAGGTCGGCATGATACGGTCGACGTCGACGTAGTTGCCCGAACCGCAGGAGACGTAATCGAGGTTGCCGTCGGCGTCGTGCAGCGCGATGACTTCCTGGAAATCCTCGAGCGTCATGACGAACGGCGTGTTGTCGGCGTAGCCGGTCGACAGGCCGATGATGAAATCCTCGCCGCAGGCGTCGCGGATCGAGTTGACGATCGTGCGCGACAGCCGGGTTCGATTTTCGAGCGAGCCACCCCAGCGGTCGTCACGCCGGTTCGACCACGGCGACCAGAATTGATCGAGCAGCGCGTGGTAGGCGGCGAACAGGTCGACGCCGTCGAAGCCGGCCGCCTGGCAGCGCTTCGCCGCGGCGACGAAACAATCGATGACCTCGAGAATCTCGTCCTCGCGCAGCGCGTGCGAGCCGTCGGAGTCGTGGTACGACGGCAGCCCCGAAGGCCCCCAGTGCGGCATGAACGACAGGTCCGAATCACCGTGCTGGCCGACGTGGTAGAGCTGCTGCAGGATCGTCGTGCCGTGTTCGTGCACGGCGTCGGTAATCTTGCGGAAATACGGTATGACCTCGTCGTCGCAATGGCGGAAATTACCGCGCGTCAGCACCGCGGTCGGGTGCACCGGCATCGGCTCGACGACGATCATCGCCGCGCCGCCGCGCGCGCGCTCCTCGTAGTAGCCGCGGTGGCGCTCGCCCGGCAGGCCGAGGTCGGACATGTTGGCGGTGTGCGCGCCGAATACGATGCGATTGTCGAGCCGGCGGTGGCGCAGTTCCAGCGGCTGGAAAATATGGGAATAGGCGGTCATCGGCGGTTTCGCAACGGTTCGAGAGAGCGAATATACCGATTGTCTCGACATGAACAAAACGATATATTTTCATGATTTCGATCCAAGTTTGTCATGTCCGTTCTCGATATCGACTCGATGCGCGCGCTGATTGCGATCGCCGAAACCGGCGGCATCACGCGCGCGGCTAGGAAGCTGAACCTGTCACAGTCCGCCGTCAGCCACAAGATGAAGCGCCTCGAGAACCGGCTCGGGCGCGGGCTGTTCGGGCGCGTCGACGGCCGTCTCGGTCTCAATCGCGACGGCGAGCGCCTGCTCGACTACGCCCGCCGCATGATCCGGCTGCACGACGAGGCTTGCGCCAGTTTTCACCAGAGCGACCTCGCCGGCGAACTGCGCATCGGCATCACCGAGGACGTCACCGCGCCCGGCATGGCACAAATCCTGTCGAACTTCGCGCTCAGCTTCCCCAACGTCGCGCTGACGACGCGGGTCGCGCATTCGCCCGAACTCGTCCGCTGGCTCGAGCGCGGCGAGATCGACATGGCGCTGATCGAGGTTTTCGAGAGCGAGATGCGCGCCGGCGACCACCCGCTCGGGCGCCAGCAGGTCGCGTGGCTGGTCGCCGAGGATTTCGCGCTCGACGGCGAATCCCGCCTGCCGTTCGTCGCCTACCATGCCGACTGCTTCTACAAGGCCTGGGCCGAGCGGGCGCTGGCGGATAGCGGCCGTGAATTACGGGTCGTGTTCGAGTGCCCGAGCATCGACGGCATGGTCAACGCCGTGCGCAGCGGGCTCGGTGTCGGGCTCGTCAACCTCGACGTATTCGAGCAACTGCAGTCCGGGCGCCGCGGCGACGGCCGCGGCCTGCGTATCGAACGCAGTCACTTGCCGCAACCGCCGCCGATCCAGCACGTCGCGCGTTTCGCCGACCGACTGCCGACGCGCCAGATGGATAAATTGCTCGAGTTGATCAAACAGGAATTATTGCCTGTTTCGTAATTGTCTCAATTGCGGTAGGGCAGGGTCGTCGAGCAGGGGGCCAAGAACGACATGTTCAAGCCGCCGCACCATCCGTACACGGATTTGCTGCTGTCGTCGGTGCCCGAGATGGACCCGAAATGGCTCGACAAGATGCTGGCCGAACGCGGCGTGGACAACATCGGCGAGGCGGCTGCGACCGATTGAGCTTCGCTCCCGGTCGCCCGTGACCGGTCAGCTTTTGTGGATTTCGTAGCGGTTTTTGCCGGCCTTCTTGGCGCGGTACATCGCGTCGTCGGCGCGCTTGATCAATTCGTCGACCGTAACCCGTTTGCCGCGACTCAGCACGATGCCGATGCTCGCGCTGATGCGGATCTGGTGGCCATCGATTTCGATCGGGCGGCCGATTTCGCGCAGGATGCCGTCGGCGATGCCCTTGGCATCCTCGCGCGAATAGAGTTCCGACAGCACGACGATGAATTCGTCGCCGCCGAAGCGCGCGACCGTGTCGACGTCGCGCACGTTGCGCTCGAGTGTTCCCGCAACCTCGCGTAGCAGATCGTCGCCGGTGTCGTGGCCGTATTCGTCGTTGACCGCCTTGAATCCGTCGAGATCGATGAATAGCACCGCGGCAAGATCGCCGTGGCGCTCGGCCCAGGCGAGCGCGCGCTCGACGCGGTCGTGGGCGATGCGCATGACGACAAGGCCGGTCAGCTGGTCGTGGTCGGCGAGTTCGCGGAGGTGGCGGTTGGCGCGTTCGCGGTGGTAAACCGAGCCGAGTTCGCCGCCGATCGCGACCAGTACCTCGAGCAGCTGTGCGTTCGGTGGGCGCTCGTCGTCGGCGAAAAACTCCATTACCGCGACCACGCGGTCGCCTTCGGTAACCGGCACCGCGACCAGCGACACGAGACCGTGCTCGTCGGCGAGCGCCGCGCGCGGCAGCTTGTCGTAGCTCGACGCACGACCGTGCCAGATCGGCTGTCCGGTCTCGAGCACCCGGCCGGGAATGCCCTGGCCGCAAGCGATCGGCGTATTGCGCGTCAGCTCGATGAAAGGCGCGATCGCGTCCCGATCGGGGCAATACCAGATGTCCGACGACAGCAGTCGACCCGGGTCGTCTTCGTCGAGCACGTAGGCGTGTCCGACCAGCCGGCCGGTGTACAGCCAGTTTTCGTGGGAGCAGATGATTTGCAGGCAATCCGCGAGCGCGTGGCGGAAATCGTTGGTCTTGTTGGCGCGATTGGTGCAGGCGAGCAGCAGCTCGAGGGTCGACGTGTTTTGCGACAGCGCGGACTCGTCCCGCTTTTGTGCCGTGACGTCGTAGCAGAACAGGATCGTGCCGTCGCGCCGGCCTGCGCCGTCGGAGGCCGGGAACAGGCAGACGCGCACATGGGTGACGGCACCGAGCGCCGCCGACACGTCGATGTCGAAATGCCGCGGTTTGGCGATGGTCTTCAGATCGATCGCGGACGGCATCTGGCGCAAGATTTCGGCGGCCAGAGTCTGGGAAATCGACAGGTCGCCGGTAAAGCGCTCCGCGAGACCGGTGACCGCGGCGAGAACGCTTTCGTCGGCGAGCCGGCAGGTGCCGGATTGATCGATATGCACCGCGATCGCCGGGATCGACTGCATGATCTGGCCGAGGATGAAGGTATCGGGTTGACTGCTTCCCATGGTTCCCGCCGCGCTCCCTCTGGAGCCCCGATTATAACCCAGTCCGGCCGGGCTGCACGCCGGCGCGAAATCGCGGTTTCGTCGCGCCACGGAATGGAGTAGTTTAGCGGGATTGTCCGCGCCGGAGTTCCGAGATGTTGCTGAAAGACATCAAAACCTGGGTCACGGTGCCACCGAGCGGCATCGGCGGCGCCTTCTGGGTCATCGTCAAGATCACCACCGACGACGGTATCGAGGGCATCGGCGAATGCTACGGCATTCCGGTATCGGGCGACATTGCCTGCCGGATGGTCGAGGATACCTTCGAGCGATACATTGCCGGCGAAGATCCACATCACGTCGAGACGCTGTTTCGGCGGGTCTATTCGGCCGGCTTCACGCAGCGTCCCGACATCAGCATGATGGGCGTGTTCAGCGGCATCGAGATCGCGATCTGGGACATTCTCGGCAAGGCCCACGACCAGCCGGTCTACCAGCTGCTCGGCGGCCAGTTTCACGACCGCATTCGCACCTATACCTATCTGTATCCGGAATCGATCGGCAGCGACGGCAACCCGGGCGAAGGCGCGCCCGATGTCTACCACGACGGCGATGCCGCCGCCGCGCGCGCGCTCGACTACGTCGACATGGGCTTCACCGCGATCAAGCAGGACCCGGCCGGGCCTTACAGCTTCCAGGGCGGGCGCGAACTGTCGCTCGCCGAACTCGCGCGCTGCGAGGATAACCTGCGCAAGCTGCGCGAGGCCGTTGGCGACCGCGCCGATATTCTGTTCGGCACCCACGGACAGATGACGACCTCGTCGGCGATCCGGCTCGCGCGCCGGCTCGAGCCCTACGATCCGCTGTGGTTCGAGGAACCCTGCCCGCCGGACCAGATGGAGGCGATCGGGCGCGTCGCCGCGGCGACGACGATCCCGGTCGCGACCGGCGAGCGTCTGACGACGCGTGTCGAGTTTCACCAGGCGCTCAAGGCCGGCGTTTCCATCCTGCAACCCGACGTTGGCCGCAGCGGCGGAATCTGGGAAACGAAAAAAATCGCCGCGCTCGCCGAGCTGTTCAACGCGCAGCTCGCGCCGCACATCTATTGCGGTCCGATCGCGCACGCGGCGGCGGCGCACCTGTCGTTCAGCTGCCCGAATTTCCTGATCCTCGAAACGATCCAGACCGAGTTTCACGACGCGATCCTGATGCAACCCTTGCCGTGGGAGGCGGGCTACATGCCGGCGCCCGGCGAGCCCGGACTCGGCATCAGCCTGAACGAAACCGTCGTCGAATCCCACCCCTACACGCCGGGCGGCCGCTTGCATCTCGAAATGTGCCAGACGGTTATCGATTCCAACAACAGCAAGACCATTACCGAGCTCGACTGATGCCGGATCGTCCTCGCAGCCTCAATCTCGCCAACTGGCGCCAGCCGCCGCACGGGCGCTGGGCCTTTCACCACGTGCGCGAAATCCTGCCGAGCGAGTCGATCTCGCGTGGCGACGCGGCGAGCCAGCTCGCGAGCGCGCCGAGTGCCGCGCTCGACGACCTGCGAACCCCGGGGCCGGCAGGCGACGAGATTACGCTCGCCGACTGGCTCGGGCTGTCGAATACCGACGCGCTGCTGGTTGCGCACCACGGCCGGCTCGTGCACGAATGGTACGTCGAGCCCGCGATCGAAACGCATCCGCATATCGTTTTCTCGATCAGCAAGTCGATTACCGGCACGCTCGCCGGCGTACTCGTCGCGCAGGGTAGCTTCGATCCGGCGCGAATGGTGGTCGACTACATCCCCGAACTTGCCGAATCGGGTTACCGCGACGCCCGCGTGCAACACGTGCTCGACATGGCGGTGCGCATCGAGTTCACCGAGGATTACGTCGCGACCAGCGGACCGTATATCGACTACCGCACCGCGACCGCGTGGCACCCGTGCCCGGTCGACGCGATCGACCAGAATACCCACGACTTCCTGGCTTCGCTGGCACGCGCCGATGGTGATCACGGCGAGGTCTGGCAATACAAATCGCCGAACTCGGACTTGCTCGGCTGGCTGCTCGAGCGCGCCAGCGGCGCGCGCGCGGCCGAGTTGCTGACACGCCACCTGTGGCAACCGCTGGGCGCCGAAGCCGACGCCTATATTACGGTCGACCGCAAGGGCGCGGCGCGCACCGCCGGCGGTCTGTGCGTCGTGCCGCGCGACCTGCTGCGTTTCGCCGAAATGGTGCGTAACGACGGCGCGGTCGACGGCCGCCAGGTCATCCCGGCGGCGTGGATCGACGATTGCCGAAACGGCGGCAGCCACGATGCCTGGCGGCGCGGCGAATCGGTCAAGGAATTTCCGCGCGGGCGCTATCGTAACAAGTGGTACAACAGCGGCGACGACCACGCGACGATGCTCGCCATCGGCATTCACGGCCAGTGGATATACATCGACCCGGTTGCCGAAGTCACGATCGTCAAGTTGTCGGCGCAGGACGAGCCGCTGCGCGCCGACCTCGACAACGTCAACCTGCGAGCCTTCGCCAACATCGCCGCTGCCTACGGAGGCTAGGACTTGCGCGGCGATCGTGGCGACCTGCTGCCGAGTCTCGGCATCGCCTGCGGCGCGGCGCTGTGGGGGCTGTTCTGGATTCCGATTCGCGGCATCGAGGCCGTCGGCGTCCCCGCGTACTGGACCTCGACAGTGATATTCGCCGCCGGCGCGGTGATCCTGCTGCCTTTCGCGCTGCCGCGCCTGCTTCGATCGGCCGCGCACGCGCGACAAATTCTGTTGCCGGCGGTGCTCGCCGGCCTTGCATTCGCGCTCTGGACCGTCAGCCTGAACCTGACCGAAGTCGTGCGCGCGATGCTGTTGTTCTATATCAGCCCGGTGTGGAGCACGCTGCTCGGTATTTTCGTGCTCCGGGAGCGGATTACGCTCAATCGCATCGTCGGATTGCTGCTGGCCTTTAGCGGTCTCTACGTCGTGCTGGTGGTCGACAGCGGCTGGCCGCTGCCGCGCAATACCGGCGACTGGTTTGCACTGTTGTCGGGGGTCTGCTGGTCGATCGCTTCGGTCAAGCTGTTCCAGGACGGCGCCCGGCTGATCGTCGACAAGATCGCCCTGTTCCTGATTTGCTCGCTGCTGGCGTCGCTGCTGCTGACATTGTGGCAGCAGGGCGACCTCGGCGGCCTGCCAGACCTCGCCGAGCTTCGCGCGGCCTGGTACTGGATTTTGCTGGTTGCAGTGCTGATCCTGCCGGTCACCTTCCTGACGATCTGGCCGGCGACGGTATTGAGCCCGGCGCGGGTCGGCATGTTGCTGATGATGGAGCTGATCGTCGGCGTGAGTTCGGCCGCCTGGCTGATCGATGAACCCTTCGGCGTGCGCGAACTGGCCGGCACCTTGCTGATCCTGTCGGCAGGCATCGTCGAGGTAGCGCGCGAACAGCGCTTCGGCGCCACCGGTGAAGGCAACCCGGCGCGACGATTCGATTGAATCAGCGGCCGATGTTATAGTCCAACCTGATATGGCGACTAACTACACCAGATTAAATTATCTTGCCGTCGTTCTTCTCGCCGTGCTGGGATTAGTGGGGACGCAGTCGGCACAGGCCGCCTGCAGCGACAAGCGCGCGCCGGGTGTCGACTGGTCGGGCTGCAAGAAAACCAACAAGATGATGGGCGGGTCGAACTTCTCGGGCGGTAAATTCGACGATGCCAACCTCTATGAGTCGCTGCTCGACGGGGTCAATTTTCACCGCGCCAGCCTGGTCAAGACCGACCTGTCGCGGGTCAGCGCGACGCTCAGCAATTTCGACGACAGCGATTTGACCAAGGCGGTCGGCTACCGCGGCAACTTCGACGGCGCCACATTCATAAAATCGCGGCTGCTCAAGTCGGAATTTTCACGCGCCAGCTTCCGCGACGCCCGCATCAGCGACGTCGACTGGTCACGCTCCGAGCTCGGTCGGGTAGACTTTAGCGACGCGCGGTTGAGCAACGTGAATTTCATGTATAGCAACCTTTCGCGGGCCCGCTTCGCCGGCGCAAGCCTCGACAACGTCGTGTTCTTTGGCGCCTATACCTATCTGACGCATTTCGAGGACGTCGATCTCCGTGCGGTCCGCGAGTTATCGCAACAGCAGCTCGATATCGCCTGCGGCAACGAAGCCACTCGGTTGCCGGCAGGATTGACCCGGCCGGACAGCTGGCCCTGCGAAGAGTGATCCGGGCGCCGGCCTCAGGCCGGCCGCGGCGCGCGCGTCAATAACAGGATTTCGCCCGTCGGCGTTACCGGTGAGGCGGCCATCGGCCGGCGGTCGACGAGTTCGAAACCGAGGCGCCGGTAGAGCCGTTGCGCACCGTGGTTGTGGCCGAATACCAGGATGCTGACCAAATTCGCGTCGCCGGCGCGTGCAATCGCATCGGCCTCGCGCATCAGTCGCGAGCCGATTCCGCGGCCCTGGAAGCGCGGGTAGGTCGCGAGCATGTTGACGTAGTAGCTTTCCGGTACGCGCTGTTCGAGCTCGATCATCGGCCGGATGAAATCGGGAAAATCCTCGGGTCGCTCGCTATTGTCGGCGGCTGCCGGTAACCGGTAACCCAGTAGCATGCCGGCTGTCTCGTCGCCGATGCAGGCGAGCCGCGCGTTGCGATACGAAAAATTGACATGCTCCGACGCGGCGGCGCGCGCGCCGGCCTGTTCGAGCGTCTCGCCGGGAAGCTGCGACTCGGCCCAGAAAATCCCCGGTATGCCCTCGCCGGCGAGTTGCGCGAGTTCGGCAATCGCGAGGCAGTCGTCGAGTCCGGCCGGCCGGATAAGGATGTCGTCGGCGTTCACAGGGTAATCGGAAAACCCATTTTCTGCACCAGCGCAATCCACGGCTTGCGCCAGCCGCCCTTCTCGTCGACCGTGTCGAGCGCATACATCGTCAGCGTCGCGCCAATCCAGCGAAACGGCTCCGGCGGAATGTAATTCGGCAGCGTGCGAGCGAAGTCCATGCGCGTTTCGGGGATATCGTCGCGATCGAGCAGCGCGAGCCCCACGCGCGCGCCGAAACGCGATGCCGTGACGCCGAAACCGGAATAACCTCCGGCGAACACCATGTCGCCGCCATGATAACGCTGGTAGTGTACCGCCATTCGCGTGGTCAGGCCGATCGGCCCGCTCCACGCATGCGAAAAGCGAATCTCGTCGGCGAGTTGCGGGAAGGTCCGGTAGAAGGATTGCACCAGCCGATAGTATGGCGCCGGTGTCCGGTCGTGCGCGGGGTCGGTATCGTTACCGAAAAAATAGCCGAGGCGTCCGCCGAACAGGATCCGGTCGTCGGGCGTCAGGCGCATGTAATTGAGCTG
This sequence comes from Gammaproteobacteria bacterium, assembly GCA_041569645.1. Lineage (GTDB taxonomy): Bacteria > Pseudomonadota > Gammaproteobacteria. The sequence continues at coordinate 8,244 of JBFFXR010000051.1, read as the reverse complement.
CGTGCGGGTATCGTAAATCCCCTGTCGGTGTTGCCAGCCGATCGCGTCCTTTTGCGCCGCGGACAGCGGCTCGGTGACGACGATGCGATCCCGGATCGCGGCGACTCTCCGGCGAATACGGCGGTGGCCCGCAGCATAGGCGTTGGTCGCGAGCAGTACCCTGCGCGCCGTGATTCGCGCGCGCGGCGTGTCGGCGACGATTCCGGCGCCGGCCTTGCGATTGCCGACTAGCGGCGTGTTCTCGTAGACCCGCACACCGAGCTCGAGCGCGACTCGCCTGAGCTCGCGCACGAGCTTGCCCGGATGAATCGTGCCGCTGCGCTGGCGCGACCAGACGCCGGCGTGGAAGATCGGCGAGTGAACCTCGGCCTGCACGCCGGCCTGGTCGAGGCGCACGGCGTTGTGGCCGTACTTGAGATAAAGCGCGTAATCCTCGTCGACCCTCGCAAGACCCGCGCCGCCGATCGACACTTTCATCTCGCCGCCCCATTCGGCATCGCAATCCATGCGGTAACGTTCGAGACATTGGCGGAATCCATCCATGTTTTCGCGTCCGAGGCGTTCGAGTTCGGCGACATCGCGCGGGAAGATGCGTTCGGTATTGTCGATACCGTGCATCACCGAGGTCGACATGATCGCCGCCGGTCTGCCGCTGGCGCCGTTGGCGACACTCTTCGCCTCGATCAGCACGACGTCGCGCGCCGGGTCCTGCTCCTTCGCCTGGATCGCGCCCCACAGGCCGCAAAAACCGCCGCCGACGACGAGCAGATCGCAGTCGGTATCCTGTTCGAGCGCAGGCTGGTCGGCAAGCGGCGCGAGACTGTCGAGCCAGAAAGTCTCGAAGCGGGTATCGGCCAGTGCCCGTCGTGCGCGTTGTTCGTTTTCGCTCATGAATGTCGGCCCGGTTCAAGCGGGCGGGTCGGATAGTAACATCGATCCGGACGCACTCGGCTGCCGGCTGGCGCGCAATTCCGATCTGCAGTAGCGATCAAGGCGCCGATTTCCCGGGATCGAGAAACGCTTCGATCTCGGGCGTGCGGTAGCCGTCCTCGCGCCACAGTATCGGGAAGTAATTCTCGTCCAGCCGGTTGTCGCCGAGGCGCTTGTAACGGCTGTAGATCGGCCCGATGCCCTGGTCGAAACGCGCCGGCACGTACTCGACGTCGCTGCGCATCGCGTGCAGCACCAGCGAGCGTCGCGGCAGCTCGCCGCGGTTTTCACCCGAGCCATGCCAGCTCCAGCCGTGGTGGAAGGAGCCGCCGCCGGCCGGTACTTCGATATAAACGATCTCCGGTTCGACGCCCTCGCGTGCAGCCGCGGCGAGCATCGGCCGGCGATAGTCCGCCGGCGCATGGAATTCGCCTTCGGGTTCGCTGCGCCGCCAGCGGTGCGAGCCGCGCACGAGTTCCATCGTGCCGCCGTCGGCGCGGGTCTGGTCGAGCGCGATCCAGCATGTCAGCAAGTCCGGCGGCGTAAACCAGGCGAGGTAGGCGCTGTCCTGGTGGAAACCGAGCGATTTGGCACCGGGAGGTTTCCACAGCACATTGTCGATCATGATCCGCACGCCGGGCCAGCCGGCGAGCTCGCCGATCGCGCGACCGATTGATTCGTCGAGCACGACGCGGGCGACCTCGCGGCTGGCCTTCCAGCCGTTGCAGATTTGTCGGGTCAGGCTCGGGTCGCCGTCGGCGGCCTGCCAGTTGACCTCGTCGGGGCGCACGCCGGTTTCGAATTTGCCGTGAAACAGGTCGTCGAAAGCGGCGTGCAGCCGCGGCAATCGCGCCGGGTCGACCAGGCGTTCGGCTGTGACGAAGCCGTCCGCGTCGAAGCGTTCGTGCATCGCCGGAGTGATGTCGATCCTGGGTTGGGCGTCCACCTTGCTAGTTTAATCGGCTCACCGAATCTACGCCAAGGACTCGGCGACAGGTCGGTGGCGGTGCGTCGGTATCAGGCGGGCCAGTCCTCGCCGTCGGTATAGCGCGTGCCGCGGTGGCCTTTTTTCGGCACCGGATTCGCGAGTCGCTCGCCCGGCGCCTCGACGATAATCAGGATCCGCGGCTTGCCGGAGTTCGGGTTGATCGCGCCGGTGACGAAACGCTTGATCCGGAGGCGGCCGTGCAGCTGATCGTTGAAAATCGTATAAACGTAGTCGCCGACCGCAAGCCGCTTTGGTTCGCTGCCCGCCATATGGAACTCGTACTCGGCGCGGCTGCCGTCGTATAGCGAGTCGAGGGTTTCGATTCCGGCCTGGGCCGGGATCGTCTTGGTGATGCCGAAACTCATGGCCAATTTCCGAATCTGAAAAGAGCGGCATGATAGGCGGCTTCGGCGCGGCGGGCAACGTCGCGGCGGGTGGATACGCTGCGACAGGGCATTCCCACGGGGTCGTCGAATTGATCTCGGTCATATTAATCTAAACAAGAATGATTATCATTTGTATTCTCATTTGGTTTTTGCTAAGTTTGCCGTCCTTTCATTGATCATCAGGAGCGATCGAAAATGTTCCGCAGTATCCACCGGCTCGGCCTCGGCCGGATTTTACTGGTCTCGATCCTCGGGTTCGGGCTTACCGGCCCGGCGGTCGCCGCCGACGCTGAAGTCAACGTTTACTCGGCGCGCCAGGAAGCCCTGATCCTGCCCCTGCTCGAGCGCTTCGAGGCCGAGACCGGCATCGACGTCAAGCTGGTGACCGGCAAGGCCGATGCGCTGCTGAAGCGGCTCGAAACCGAAGGCCGCTCGACACCGGCCGACGTTTTCATCACGACCGATGCCGGCCGATTGCAACGGGCCAAGGATGCGGGCGTATTGCAACCGGTCGACAGCGCCGTACTGCGCGAGCGGATTCCGGTGAATCTGCGTGACCGCGACAACTACTGGTTCGGCCTCTCGCAACGCGCGCGAGTCATCTTCTACGCCAGGGACCGGGTCGACCCGGCCGGACTATCGACCTACGAAGCGCTGGCCGAACCCCGCTGGAAAAGCCGGATCTGCATTCGTTCATCGGGCAATATATACAACCAGTCGCTGGTTGCGTCGATGATCGAAACCCATGGCGTCGACAAGACCGAGGCCTGGGCTCGCGGCCTGGTCGCGAACTTCGCGCGCAAGCCCGCCGGCGGCGACACCGATCAATTACGCGCGGCGGCGGCGGGACTGTGCGATATCGCGATCGCCAATACTTACTATTTCGGCCGTCTCGCCGCCAGCGACAAGCCCGGTGACCAGGAAGTCGCGCGCAAGCTCGGCGTGTTCTGGCCAAACCAGGACGGTCGCGGTGCGCACGTCAATGTCAGCGGCGCCGGGGTCACCCGCTACGCGAGCCATCCCGAGGCCGCGCGCCGCCTGCTCGAGTTTCTGACCGGCGACGAAGCCCAGGCCTGGTACGCCGAGGTCAATAACGAGTACCCGGTCGTACCCGGATCGAAAATCTCGCAAACCCTGCGCGGCTTCGGCGAATTCAAGGCCGACAGCCTGAACCTGACCCGGCTCGGCGAAAACAACCGCGCCGCGGTCGAATTAATGGACCGCGCCGGCTGGCGCTAGTCGGTCCCGGCGGCGGGCTTCGTGCCCGTCGCCGAAACCTGTCCCCGCTACAGATTTTTCTCCACCTGCCGATACAGCGGGCGCGGGCGCGCCCGTGACCTCTAACTCAATATCGGCCGGTGTATGTATACATTTTCGTATTTGCGTAAATCGATCGGATTGATGCAGGCGGCGCTGCTGCTGGTCACCGCCGTGGTCATTGGACTCGGCCTCAGCGCCTGGCAATTGCGTAGCGCGCTGACCGACCAGCGTGACGCGCTCGGTGAACAAGCGGTGGAACTGCTCAAGTTATCGCTGAGTGGCGCAACCAGCGCGGCCTGGGCGCTCGATCGGCGACTCGCGCGGGAGGTCGTCTCCGGCATCGCGACCCAGGAAGGCGTGCAGTCGATCGAAATTCGGGCCAACCTGCGTGGCGGCGACAAGGAGTTGCTGGCGCGGGCAGTCAACCCGGCGCCGATCGCCGGATCGATCAGCGGCTGGATAGCGCGCAACTACCTCACCGTGGTCGCGCATGCGCGAACGCCCCTCTACGTTACCCAGCAAGCACTGCCGGTCAAGGTCGGCGAAATGCTGATCGAAATGAACCCGACCTACGCCGCCGAACGATTCCTCGCCCAGGTTCGATCGACGCTGGCGGTTACAATGCTCGAAGCCTTTCTCGTCGGAATCGCGCTGCTGCTGCTGTCGCAATGGCTCGTCACCACGCCGCTGCGCAAGGCCGCGGCCAGAATATCCGATATCAGGCCGGAGGCATTCGACGAGAGTGAATGCGCAATCGAGATACCCGAACTGCACCGGTCGGACGAGCTCGGGCTGTTGCTGAATCATACCAATGACTTACTCGAGCGTTTGGTCGAATCGCAACGGGAATTGCGCCTGCTGGCGACGCGCGACGCGTTGACCGGGTTGCCCAATCGCACGCTGATTCAGGAATCGCTCGCCAAGCTGCTCGCCAGCGCCGATCGCGAGAACAACCAGGTCGCGGTCATCTTCGTCGATCTCGACCGCTTCAAGACGATCAACGACTCGCTGGGCCACGATGTCGGCGACAGATTCCTGCAACTGGTCGCGGCAACGTTGCTGGGCCAGGTTCGCAGGCAGGATTCGGTCGGCCGCCTTGGCGGCGACGAGTTTCTGATCGTCATGCCGATAACCAACGTCAACGACGTCGTCATCGTGGTACGTCGAATCATCGACGCGCTGGATCAGCCGCACGAAATCGACGGGGTCGATCTGCGTATCGGCGCAAGCCTCGGTATTTCGATTTACCCGGATGACGGCGACAACGTCGATGTGCTGATGCGTCGAGCCGATCTGGCCATGTACAAGGCCAAGGCCGACGCGACGACCCGCTGGCAACTCTTTTCCGATGACATGGGGCAGGCAATCGATGCCGGCGTCTGGCTCGAAAACGCACTCGCCGGCGCGGTTCTGCGAAACGAGCTGCAAATTTACCTGCAGCCCCAGTTCGACGCCCGCAGCATGCGGTTGGCGGGCTGCGAAGCGTTGCTGCGCTGGCAGCACGAGGGCGAATGGATTGCTCCCGACCGATTTATCCCGGTCGCCGAGAGTAGCGGCCTGATTCGCGAGATCGGCGACTGGGTGCTGGCCGAAACCTGCCGCACGATAGATGCCTGGAGCGGTCGCGAAATACCGATTTCGATCAACGTATCGGGCCGGCAGCTCGCCGACGACGGCTTCGTCGAGCGGGTCCTGAAGACCGTGCGCCGTTACGAAGTGGCTCCGGAGCGCGTCCGTTTCGAAATAACCGAATCGACGCTGATGCAAAACCTCGACCAGACGCACGAGCAGTTGACCGCGCTACGCGATCAAGGTTTTCGCATCAGCATCGACGACTTCGGTACCGGCTACTCGTCGCTGGCGTACCTGACGCGATTGCCGGTCGACGAGCTCAAGATCGACCGCTCGTTCGTCTCCGGTGCGCAACGATCGAAAATCGTGCTGAGCACGATCATCGCGATGGCGCGGGCGCTCAACTTCGAAGTCGTTGCCGAGGGTGTCGAAACCGAGGCCCAGCGCGACGAGCTGATCGGTAGCGGCTGCGATCTGCTGCAGGGCTACCTGCTCGGCAAGCCAATGCCGGTCGTCGAGTTTCACTCAATCTTCGGCTCCGACGAGCCGGCTGTGCAAACCAAACAGAGCACCAAGCTCAGGCGGGTCCAATAATGCAAGCCAAACTACCGGCCCTCGGGGTCAAAAATCCGTTCGCGACGCTGCTGCGCGGTATCCTGGTCGCGGCCATCGCGCTGGCGGCCGCGTCGAACGCGGTTGCTGTGCCACAAACCGTGTCACTGGTCGGCGACCCATGGCCGCCCTATGTCAACGGCGAACTCGGCGAATATGCCGATTCGGGCATCGCGGTCGATATCGTCAATCGCGTGTTCGCGCAAATCGACGGCGCCGATGCCCGATTCCCGCTGATTCCGTGGAAACGCGCGCTGCGCGAGGTCGAATACGGCCAGAGCGACGGTATCGCAATCCTGCTGAAAACCGAGGAACGCGAGCGCTACATGGAGTACTCGGTACCGCTGGTAACCGGCTATCAGCTGGTCTGGTCGATCGCCGACGAGACCGGCGCAGTCTTCGAATGGGACTCGATCGAAGACCTCCATGGCAAGCGCGTCGGGGTCATCGAGGGCTACAGCTACGGAGACGATATCGACGCCGCGATCGCTTCCGGCGCGATCACGCCGGTGCGCGCGCCGTCGGTCGAGCACCAGTTCGCGATGCTGGTTGCCGGGCGGATCGATCTGGTTCTCGAAAACGATGCGGTCGGCTACGAACAGGCGCGGAAATACACCGACATCGACATTCGCCCGGCGCGCCGTCCAACCAACGCCGAGACTTTTTACCTGGGGCTGTCGAAGAAATCACCGGCGGTCAGTCTGCTGCCGCAGATCAACGTCGCGATTATAAAGCTGCGGGATACCGGCGTAATCGAGCGCCTGGTGCGCGGCGAACCGGTCGACTAGCCGAGCAGCTCGCGCACCGCGGCGTCGAAGTATTCGGCGAAGCCGGTGTTCTTGCCGGGCGACGCGGCGCAGTGGCCCCACGGCGATTCGAACACGCGCAACTCGCCGCCTTTGATGTGCGCGATCTCGATCTGGTTGTCCTCCGGGCGGAAATAGAGATCGTTGTCGCAGACGATGACGATGGTTTGCGCGCGGATGGCCTCGAGCGCGGCGACGAAATCGCCGCCGTAGGCCGGCTGTGCGCTGATGTCGCCGCGCTGCCAGGTCCACAGCTTGGCGAGCAGGTCGTTGGCGTCCCAGTCGAGGTGGTCGCGTTCCCAGTCCTGCAAGAGTTCCTCGGCGCTGTCGAAGCCGAGCTCGCGGTACAGACGTTGACGGTAAAAAGTCTGCGAAAAAGCCCAGCCGGCGTAAACGCGGCCGAAGGCCCTGAGCCCTTTGACCGGGGGCTCGGTATATCGGCCATCGGCGAACACGGCGTCGGCCTGCAGCGCGGCCTTGACGCCCTCGAGGAAGACGATGTTGTGCTCCGAGGTCTTCGCCGAAGCGCAAAATGGCAGGATCGCGCGCACCATTTCGGGATACTGCGCGCCCCACTGAAACGACTGGCAGCCGGCCATCGACCAGCCGGTCACGAGCGCGATCGACTCGACGCCGAGGTGCTCGGTCAGCAGCCGGTGCTGCGCGCGAACATTGTCGTAAAAGGTGATTTCGGGAAAGTCGGCGCCGCCATACGGCGCCGGCGTATTGCTCGGTGACGACGACAGGCCGTTGCCGAACAGGTTGATCGAAACGATGAAGTGGCGCGCCGGATCGAGCGCGCGGCCCGGACCGAAATAGCCCTCGTTGCGCACGTGGGTACCGGTGTAGAAGGTCGGTAGCACGACGACCTTGTCTCTGGCGGCGTTCAGTTCACCGTAGGTCTTGTACGCCAGTTTCGCGTCGGCGAGCGTCGCGCCCGACTGTAATTCGAAATCGCCCAGCTCGAAAATATCGTGGTCCACTTGCCGGCTCCGGCTATCCGGTCATCGCGAGTCGCGGCTGACGGGGCGCGTCATCAGAACAGCCGCAGGTACTCCTGCAACTCCCAGTCGGTCGTAACCTGGTGGTAGCGCTCCCACTCGTCCATCTTGTAGGCAATGAAGCTCGACAGCATTTGTTCGCCGAGCACCTGTTTCGCAAGCGAGCTTCGCGCCAGCTTTTCGGTGGCCTCGAGCAGGTTACGCGGCAGCTGCTCGAGCTTCTTCTGTTTCTTTTCGTCCATCAGGTACAGGTCTTCGTCGACCGACGGGCCCGGATCGATCTTGTTGACGACGCCGTCGACGGTTGCCGCGAGCGACATGCCGAGGCCGAGGTAGGGATTCATGCACATGTCGGCGGCGCGGTTTTCGATCGCAAAGCGGCTCTGCGGCATGCGCAGCATCGCCGAGCGGTTGTTCCAGCCGTAAGTGATGTGGGTCGGCGCCCAGGTGTAGACGCCGCCCTCGAAGCCGCCGACCTTCGGCACCAGGCCATTGTACGAATTGACCGTGCTGCACGCGATCGCGGTCATCGCCGCGCCGTGTTTGAGCAGGCCGCCGATCGCGTGGTAAGCGGTCTGGCTCCACTCGCCTTTTTTGCCCTCGTAGAGGTTGACCCCGGCTTTCCTGACCGACTGCAGCGACGTGTTCATGTGCGCGCCGGAACGCCAGTCGCCGGTGGTCGGCTTCGG
>JBFFXR010000050.1:0-17472 GCA_041569645.1 Gammaproteobacteria bacterium | reverse complement strand
CCTGCAAGCTTCCGGTAGTCATTGCGACAGCGACGAAAAGCGGAAATCGTCGACTTTGAGCGCCGGCATCGCCATCGGGAAGAATTCGCCGGTCGCGCGCGGCGTGCTGCTGCCGCTGACGTTATTCAGCACCCGCAGTACCGACTCGTTCCAGCGCATGTCGACGACCGGGTGAGTAACCTCGCCGCCTTCGATGCGGAAAGTGCCGTCGCGGGTCATACCGGTGAAACCGAGCGTATTCGGGTCGGTCGTGCGGATATACCAGAAGCGCGTGACGAGAATGCCGTCGTCGGTGTCGCGAATCAGTTCGTCGAGCGGCGTGCCGTCGCCCGTGAGCGCGAGGTTGTTGGGCCGCGGCTTGAACGGTAGTCCGTTTTTCTGCGCCCAGAAACGGCTGGTCGGCAATTGTTGCAGCGCACCGGCGTCGAGCCAGGTCGCCTTGCCGAGACGCTGGCCGTTCTGCAGAAAGGACAGCATCGGAAAGGTCGGATCGGCGGGGTCCGAATACAGCGACAGGCGCCCGAGCGGCGCGTCGTGATGGGCGAAGGCCGAGCGACCCTCGTCGGTAGCGCGTTGATCGAAGCCGTACCAGAACGCCATGCTGAGCAGGTCGCCGACCGCCTGCGGCTCGAGAATCACGGTGACCGGGCGCGGCTCGAACACGGTCGGGTTTTGCGCCCTTGCGCACTTGTCGATCGCGCGCCGGGTCGCCTTGAGGATCTCGTCTCCGCTCGCGCTAACGCCCTGGTGCTCGGCCCAGCCGCTGCCGGCCGCGCCGGTTGCGGTGACGTGATAGTCGACGCGGTGGAAGCGCTCGCAGGCGAAACCGCCGGCGCTGTCGCCGTAGGCGCTGGTGAGTTTGCTCACCGACAGCAGCCCGGCGAGATCGATTGCGGCCGCGGCGCCGTCGCTGCAGGCCGCCGCGACCCACTGGCCGACGGTCTCGATATCGAGCGCGGCGGTCGAAGGGTCGAAGGCGTGTTCGGGTTCATCGATGACCTCACCCGGCGCCGGCATGACTTCGTCGTCGTCGGGCATGTGGCGGCAGGTCGCGAACAGCTGCGCGAGCGCGCGCCTGATCGCGTCCTCGTCGTCGAGCGAGTTGAGCGTGATCGCGGTCTGTTTTTGCTCGACGCGCGCGGTCAAGGTCAGCGTCGCCTGCTCGCGCAGCACGTTTTGCGAGATCGCGCAATCGTTGAAGCGCGTGCCGAGGCGGCGCGTCGTTTCGATCAGCACCTGCAGTTCACCGTCGCGGGGCAGCTCGAGGATGCGCCCGATGCGATCCTGCGCTTCGCGCCGGTTCATGCGTCGCGCCCCCGGCAAATGCGAATCTTGCGAAACCGCGTCGGCGCCGCGCCGTGGGTCATCTGCGCGACCTGCATCGGGTCGCCCTTGCCGCAATTGGTCACGCCGTGCGGCTCCCAGAAGCGAGCATCGCAGGTCGCATCGCAGGCGTTCCAGAATTGCGGCGTGCTGCTCTGGTAGAGCGCGGCCTTCACCATGCCGACCTTGCGGCCGTTCTTGATTTCCCAGACCGCGTTGCCGCCGAACTGGAAATTCAGCCGCCACTGGTCGATCGAGAAACTGTCCATGCCCTCGAAGTAGAAGCCGTGGTCGATTTCGCCGATCAGCTCGTCGGGGGTCAATTGCTGTTTGCCGGGTGCCAGGTAGAGGTTCGGGATCCGCACGATCGGAATACTCGACCAGTGATCGGCGCGGCAGGCGCCGCGGCTGCGCGCCTCGTCGGCGTAGTGCGCGAATTCGCGACCGCTGCTGTAGGTCTGGAAGATGCCGTCCTCGACGATGTTCCAGCGCTGTGCCGGCACGCCGTCGTCGTCGAATCCCTGGGTTGCGAGGCCGTGCTCGAGCAGGTTGTCGGCGGTGAATGTGACCTGCTCGCTGCCGTAGCGGAAGCGGCCTATCTTGTCGCGCGTGACGAAGGACGCGCCGGCGAGCGAGACTTCGTAACCCATGACGCGATCGAGCTCGGTCGCGTGACCGACCGATTCGTGGATCGTCAGCGACAGGTTTTCGGGATCGGTGACGATGTCGAACTCGCCCTCGGGCGCGAGCTTCGCGGAAAGTTTTTCCTCGGCTTCGGCGGCGATGCGCTCGGCCTCGCCGACGAATCCGGCCTTGGCGTAGCGCTCGAAACCGAAGCTGCCGTTGGGTGCCTGCCAGGCGCGCGTCTGGAAATCGTCGTCGCCGACCGCAATCGCCCAGATCATCGCCTCCGACGTGGTGACGTCGCTGTAGAGTTCGCTGCCCTCGGTGTTGACGAACCAGCGCTCGACGCGCTTGAAGGCGAGAAAACCCTGCGCGCGTCTGATCGATCGGTTTTTCAGCATCTCGGCATTGGCCGCGATCAGCAATTCGGCCTTGTCCTCGAGTGCCACCGCGAACGGATCGGCCTGGCAATCCGAGCGATATTCGATCTTGGACGCTTCCTCGGGCGCCCAGCGGACGCCACCGTTGCGCGGCGCCAGCGCCGAAGCCCGGGCGATGTGCAGCGCGGTCGCGACGACCCGTTCGACTTCGCCCGGGGTGAAATTCGGCGACGAAGCGAAGCCCCAGGCGCCGCCGCACAGCACGCGCACGCCGAAGCCGCGATCGTCGCTGTCGCTCGAACCCGACAGCGCATGATCGCGCGACGTCACGCGCTGTTTCGTAATAGCAAGGTAGCGCGCGTCGGCGTAGTCCGCGCCGTCGCGGCGGGCGCGCTCGCAGGCCTGTCTGAGCAGATCGAACACCGCGGGCGAAACCTAGTTGAGCACCGTGTAGCCGCGGTTGCGCAGGCAATTCTTGACCACCAGGTCGCGCTCGCGCTGGGTCGCGCCGGCGCCCTTGGCGCCGCCGAGCACGGCGCCGACGCCGGCCGATTTCTTGACCCGCTCGCTGTTGCCGGTGATCGCGCCGACGAGGCCGCCGACGACCGCGCCGCCGACCGCCCCGGCGCCGGCCTTCTGGTCGACCTGTTTGGCGATTTGCCGGCACTCGGCGAGATCGTATTGATAAAGCCCCATGTCGACGCCTGCCGGGTCGACGATCGGTTTCGAACCGCCGCCGGCGCAGCCGCCGACGAGCGCGAGTGCGAGCAGCAAAGCGCCGCGGCGGTGGATGCGGATTTCGTGAGTTTGCATCTTGCGAACCTCGTTCCCTGGGCCGGTGATTATAGCCAATCCGCACCGGCCGGGCCCGAATTCCGTCGCTGCGTCGCGCTCAGGTCTTTTCCCGGTATTTGCGTTTGATCCGTTCGACACGCTTGCGGTTTGCCCCCATGTCGCCGTAGCCGACACGCGACGCGGAGCGGATGTGGACCTGGCCGGCCTGTGTATCGACGCGCAGTTCGACGTCGTCGGCAAAGCCCCACAGGTCGGAAGTGAAGGTCGCAGCGACATAGTCGCCGTAGTCGATCTCGACCTTGCCGCCGAGATCGGCGATTGCGTCCTTGAGCAGGCGCATCGCGTCGTCGGCCGGCAGGCCGGTAATATCGAGTGGCGTGACGTAGTGCTCGCCGTCGCCGGGATACTCGCTGCAAATGCAATTGGGCGGACCGGGGCACGGCCGCAGCTGACCGTCGAACAGTCCGGGCGGCTCGCCGGCGCGCGACTGTTGCGCCTGCCAGGCGAGGAGCGCGAGAACGATGACGACGACGATCGCGAGCGCGAGCAGAAACTTGCTCATGCAGTCTGGACGGCGGCGCCGTGGGCCGAAAATTGGGTCATGTCAAAGCTTGCCTGCAACCAGTCGAGTTACGTTTCCGATAGCGGTGATTCCGACTCGGGCACCGGGCTGGTGCGCCTGGTACCCGGCCTTTGCCGCGGGCGCGCGCTGGCGTCGCCGCCGGTCAAAATTTCCGCTTTGCGGGCCCGAATTGTGGTAGTTTACAGAGCTTGCCGGAGCTTCGCACCCGGCATCATTCGACAGGGATACCGACATGCTGGGTCGACACTCAAGCCGCCGGGCCCGCGGCGCGTTCGCCGCGGCGCTGCTCGCCGCGCTGCCGCCAGCCATCGCCGCGCAACTCGCGCCGGTCGAGCTGGCGACCGTCGAGCGCCGCGCGATCGTCGAAACCCTGCGCCTTTCCGGATCACTGCGCGCGCCCTACAGCGCGCGCCTGTCGCCCGACGTCGAGGGTCGACTCGTCAGCCTCGCGGTCGACGCCGGCGAGCGGGTGCGCGCCGGCGATGTCTTGTTTCGCCTCGACGACGAGCTCGCACGGCTCGAACTCGCGCAGGCCGTCGCCGCCGAGCACGAAGCCGTCGCCGACCTCGACGACGCCCGGCGGCGTGCCGCCGAAGCGCGCCGCCTGGTTGCCGACAAGACCTTTCCGGAAAGCGAGGCTCGCAGCCGCGAAGCGCTGGTCGAACGCAGTCAGGCGACTCTCGAGCGGCGCCGCGCCGAGCGCGCCTACGCCGCCGCCAAGCTCGCGCGGCACGAACTGAAAGCGCCGTTCGGCGGCGTCATCGCCGCGCGCAACGCCGATCCCGGCGAGCGGGTCGATACCGATTCCGAGGTGCTCGTGCTGGTCGCGACCGACAGGCTCGAGCTCGACCTCGCGGTTCCGCAGGGATACTTCAGGCGAGTCGATATCGGCACCACGATGAGTCTCGCGCTCGACGCGCTGCCCGGCCAGGCAATCGACGCGCGGGTCACGCGCGTCGTGCCGGTCAGCGATCCCGACGCGCGCACCTTCGTCGCGCGTGCCGAAATCGACAACCGCGACGGTAGCGTCGCGCCGGGTATGTCGGTGCGCGCGACGCTGCGCCTCGGTACCGACCGCGAAGCCGAGGTCGTGCCGCGCGATGCGCTGATCCGCTATCCCGACGGGCGCACGATCGTCTGGGTTGCGCGCGTCGACGGCGACCGCTACCTCGTCAGCGAACGGCGCGTCGAAACCGGTCTGGTGTTTGACGGCAGCGTCGAGATTCTCGACGGTCTCGTCGCCGGCGAGCGCGTCGTAATTCGCGGCAATGAGGCGCTGCGCGATGGCCAGCAGGTGCGGGTCATCGGCGAAACCTGAGGCGGCCGGCCGTGTTCGAGAAAATCATCAATCGCGGCACGCTGATGACGGTCGTCGTCGGCGTCGTCGTCGTGCTCGGCATCGCCGCCACGCTCAACGTGCCGGTACAGATGATTCCCGACCTCGACGTGCGCGAGGTGCAGGTGCGCACCAACTGGCCCGGCGCGACGCCGCAGGACATCGAGAAGGAAATCCTGATCGAGCAGGAGGAATACCTGCGCGGCATTCCGAGCCTGACGCGGCTGGAATCGACCGCGTCGACCGGCAGCGCGCGCGTCGAGCTCGAGTTCCCGCCCGGGGTCGACATCAACGAGACCCTGATCCGGGTCAACAATGCGCTGTCGCAGGTGCCGTCCTACCCGGACACGGTCAACCAGCCGCGGATCAACGCCGAGGCTTTCTCGAGCAACTCGTTCATGTATTTCCGCGTCGCGCCGCTCGACGGCAATCCGCGTGGACTCGACATGGACATGATGCGCGACTATGTCTCCGACAACGTGCGCACGCGCATGGAAACCGTGCCCGGCGTGTCCAGCGTCGAAGTCTGGGGCGGCGCCGACCGCCAGGTGCAGATCCTGCTCGACCCGGCGGCGCTGGCCGAGCGCGGCCTGACCGTCGCCGACGTGCGTAGCGCGGTGCGCGCGCGCAACCGCGACGTCACCGGCGGCGAACTCGAGGCCGGCAAGCGGCGCTACCTGCTGCGCACGATCGGCCGCTTCGACAGCGTCGATTCGCTGCACGACCTGATCCTCGACCGTCGCGGAGACACGGTGATCCGCCTCGGCGACGTCGCCCGCGTGCGTCTCGATCATTTCGAGGTCGAGCGCGAAGCCTTCGTCAACGGCAAGCCGGTGCTGTTCCTCGCGGTCAACCGCGAACTCGGCTCCAACGTGATCGACATCAAGAACGCGATGTTCGCCGAGATGGAGCGGATCAACGCCGAATTGCTCAATCCCGCCGGCATGGAGTTGCGCCTGAATGCGACCGACACGGTTTACGTCGAGCAATCGATCGCGACGGTGTGGCGCAATCTCGCGCTCGGCGCGGTGCTGGCGACGCTGGTCATGTTCCTGTTTTTGCGCTCCGGTCGGATGACGCTGGTTGGCGTGATCGGTATCCCGATCTGCACGATCTCGGCCTTCCTCGGACTGCTGCTGTTCGGCCGCACGATCAACGTGATCTCGCTCGCCGGCGTCGCGTTCTCGATCGGCATGACGCTCGACAATACGATCGTCGTGCTGGAGAGCATCGAGTGGGAGCGGCGCAAGGGCCTCAAACGCCTGCAGGCCGCGATCACCGGCGTGCGCAAGGTCTGGCCGGCGGTGCTCGCGTCGACGCTGACGACGGTGCTGGTGTTCATCCCGATCGTGTTCATCAAGGAAGAAGCCGGGCAGCTCTACGGCGATATCGCGGTCGGCGTGTCGGCGACGATCCTGGTGTCGATGCTGGTCGCGATTACGGTGGTGCCGACCGCCGCGGCGAACTTCGCGTTGCGCGACGTCGATGGCGGCGCGGGAGCGGCGCCCGGGGGTCGCGGCGGGCGGCGGATTCTCGCCGCGATCGACTGGCTGATCGCGACGTCGCTGCGCCGCGTCGCGGTGATGCTCGCGACCGCGGCCCTGAGCGCGGCGATCATATTGACGCTGACGCCGCCGGCCGAGTACCTCCCGCCCGGCGAGGAGCCCAAGGTGTTCGGCCGCATGAGCGCGCCGCCCGGCTACAACCTCGCGACGATGCGCGAGATTGGTTACGACGTGCAGGACTATTTCCTCCAGTTCCTCGACGACGATCCCGGGCAGTTCGCCCGCGGCGAGACCCGCGTGCCGGCGCTCGATTACCTGATCATCTCGATTCGCGCGAGCGGCCTGTTCCTGATCAGCGAGCCGAAGGACAAGTCACAGACCGACGCGCTGATGGATGCGATCGACGCGAAATACGCCGAGTACGCCGGCATGCGCTCTTTTTCGACGCGCGGCTCGATCATCACCAGCAACGACGGCGGCACGCGTGCCATCAACCTGGACCTGTCCGGACCCGAACTCGAGCCGATCTACGCCGCCGCGACCGCGGCCTATAACCGTGCGCGCGAAGTTTTCGGTAATCCGCGCATCCAGGCCAACCCGCCGACGCTGTCGCTGTCGCAGCCGCTGATCGAGATTCACCCCGACTGGGAACGCGCTGCCGAACTCGGCATGACCGCGAGCGACATCGGCTTCACCGTCGCCGCGCTGACCGACGGCGCCTTCGTCGACGAGTTTTTCCTCGCCGACGATAAAATCGACGTGTATGTCTTCAGCAAGGAGGGGCCCGACGCCGCGCCGCGGGCATTGCTCGACCTGCCGGTTTACACCCGCGGTGGCGTGTTGCCACTGTCGAGCATCGCCAGCGTGATCGAAACCGTCGACACCAGCACCGTGCGCCGCATCGACGGCCGGCGTACCGTGACGCTGTCGATCATCCCGCCGCCGACGGTCGCGCTCGAAACCGGTGTCGAGATCGTGCGCTCCGACGTGCTCGGCTACCTGCGCGACAGTGGCGAGATTCCGGCCAGCGTCAGCGTCGATATTTCCGGCGCCAGCGACGCGCTCGACGCGACCCGCCAGGCGCTGTGGGGCAATTACCTGATCGCGCTGATCCTGGTCTACCTCGTGATGGTCGCGATCTTCACCCACTGGGGTTTTCCGCTGTTGATCATGACGACGATTCCACTCGGCGTCGCCGGCGGCATCGCCGGGCTCGCGCTGCTGAACGCGGCCGGCGCGGCGCTGCCGATGATCGGCCTCGGTGCGGTGCACCAGCCTTTCGACATGATCTCGATGCTCGGCTTCCTGATCCTGATGGGCACCGTGGTCAACAACCCGATCCTGATCGTGCATCGCGCCGCCGACAACTACCGCGCCGGCGGCATGAGCGCGGCCGACGCGGTGCGCGAGGCGGTCGAGTCGCGCTTGCGGCCGATCGCGATGTCGGCGTTCACGACGATTTTCGGCCTCGCCCCGCTGGTGTTCATGCCGGGCGAAGGCACCGAACTCTACCGCGGCGTCGGCGCGATCGTGCTGTTCGGTCTCGCCGGCGCGGCAGTCGTGACGCTGACCTTTCTGCCGGCGATGACCGTGATGGTGCTCGGCTGGGTCAGGCGCGACGCGATCGCAGCGACTCCCGCCGCCGGCGCCGGTCTGCAGCCGGGCCCCGCAAGCCCGCATCCCCCCGCCGACCGCGCCTGATCCCCATTAAATTTTGCTCTGACCTAAATATAACGGCCAGGTCAGCTAGCCGAATCAAATTTAGATCAGAGTTACGCGGCGAGCTGATTCAGTTCGGGGCGCGCAGCAGTGCGGCGGGTTGGGTGTGCAGGCGGCGCATCAGGTAGCGCGCGCCGAGGCCTAGCGACACGGTGCTGACGGCGACGGCGGCGAGCAGGCCGAGCCACAGCAGATCATCGCCCGGCAGCTTCAGCCGCCAGTGCAGCAGCGGCAGCGCGATCGCGGCGCCAAGGGCGAGGGCAAACAGCGACGTAATCAGCGCCAGCAGCAGGTATTCGAGCTGCAGGCTCCGGCGAATCGTCGACATGCGCGCGCCGAGCGTGTTGAGCACGGTCGCGTCGTAAACCTGGCGGCTGCGACCGGCGGCCATCACGCTGGCGAGCACCAGCAGGCTCGCGCCGAGGCTGACCGCGGCGACCACCGCGAGCCCCGCGCTGGCCTGGCCGAGCAGCCGCCGCGCGGTCGCTAGCAGCGTCGCGGTAGGTATCGAAACCACGTTGGGCGCGACTTCGGCGATTGCGCGCTGAGCGTCGAAAGTGACGTCGCCGTCCATGAACACCGTGCCGACGTGACGGTGTATCAGCGGCTCGAGCGCCCCGTCGGACAAGATTCCCTCGAACCAGAAACGCGTCTGCAAGCCCTTTTGGCGGTGAATCGCAACGACCTCGGCGTCGATCTCGCGGCCTTCGGCGGCGAAGGTCAGTCGATCGCCGACGGCCACGCCGAGTCGCCGCGCCTCGCGGTCCTCGAAAGCCAGGCGCGCCGGCTCGCCAGGCGTGTCGACATCCCACCAGGCGCCCTCGACGAGCGCCAGATTGTCGATATTGCCGCCGCGGTAGCTGAGCTTGAAATCGTCGTTGACCGCGTCACGGTAGGCGTCGAGATCGACTGCCAGCGACGCGTGCTCGGCCAGCGGCCGATCGTTGATCGCGCTGAGCCGGGTGCGCACCAGCGGCGCGGTCTGCACCTCGGCATCGCCGTCCGCTGTTGCGATTGCGTCCCTCACCGCGCCGAGCTGGTCGCTGTTGATGTCGTAGAGGATCAGCGCCGGCGCGCGCGCCGGAATCGTCAGGTTGATTTCGCGCAACAATGACGCGACCACCAGCGTACAGGCGACGATCAGCGTCAGCGCCGAGCCGAGCGACAGCAGCGACGCGCGCAGTGGCGTGCCGGGGCGGTGCAGGTTGGCAAGCGCGAGCCGCAGCGCGAGGCGCCCGCGGAAGCGACGCGGTTGATCGAGGAACCGCGCGCCGCGGCGCAGTCCGCGCACGACGAGGTCGAGCAGCAATAACAGCAGCGCGATGACGCCGACGAAAGCGAAACCGAACAGCCGGTCGGGCAGCGCCAGCAGCACCAGCAGCAAGATCAGGCCGGCGCCGCCGAGCGTCGCCAGCCACCAGCTACGCGGCGTTTGCGCCAGCTCGCCGCCGCCGTCACGGAACAGGATCGCCGGTGCCACCGACAGTGCCCGGCCGATCGCCGGCAGGGCGAAAGTGTAGGCCGTCAACAGGCCGAACAGCAGCGCGGCGAGGTTCGGTCCGGGCAGGGCGAGCAGCGTCGTCTCGATCGGCACCTCGGCCGCGACCGCCGCGCCGCCGAGCAACGCGAGGATGCTGCCGACCAGGCAGCCGGCGAGGCTCGCGCCGCCGGCGAGCATGCCGATTTGCAGCAAATACACCGCCGCCAGCCGGCGGTTGCGCAGGCCGAGCGCGCGCAGCGTCGCGAGCGTGCCGAGCTTGCGCTGCAGGTACGACTGGATGCTGTTGAAGACGCCGAGACCGCCGATGAACAGCGTGCTGAAAGCGATGATCAACAGGCCGGAAGCGATCTGGCCGAGTCGTTCGGCGATGCGCTGGCTGCGATCCTCGAAGGTCCGGACTTCCCAGGTCTGATCCGGAAACCGCGCGTAAAAGTCGGCCCGCCAGCGCGCGGTCAGTATCTCGGTCGCGACATGGTAATCGTAATCGACCCGGCTGCCCGGCTGGATCAGGCCGGAGGCCTCGAGCGCGCCGGCGGCAAGCAACACGGGCGGCCCGCGCCAGTCGGCCGTCAGGTTGCGGTCGGGTTGTTCGACGATCAGCGCGCGCACGTCCATTTGGAGCGCGCCGATGACGATCGTATCGCCGCGTTCGATTCCGAGGCGCGCCGCGAGCGCCCGGTCGACCGCGGCGCCCCAGCGGCCGTCGGCGAAGGCGGTGACCTCGGCCAGCGGTCTGTCGGGTTCGAGCCGCAGCGTCCCGTAGAGCGGATAGTTCGCATCCATGCTCTGCAATTCGACGCGCAGAAAATTGCCTGCGGCGGTACCGAGCATGGTATAGAGTTCGGTCACCAGCGACAGCTTGCCGCGCGCGCGTATCCAGTCGAGCGCATCCGCCGGCAGCGGCGCCTTCGAATCGACTTCGAGGTCGCCACCCATCAGCTCGCGGGTGTCGGCAAGCAGGCCGGCGCCGACCAGCCGGTAGAGACTGCCACTGGCCGAAACCAGCGCGACGCCGAGCGCGAGGCAGGCGCAGAAAACCCACAGCGAGCGACCGCTCGCGCGCAGGTCGCGCCAGGCCAGATCAAGCAGGAAGCGCATGTGCCTCGGCGTCCTCGATCAGCCGGCCCTCGTGCAGGCGCAGCACCCGCTGGCAGCGCCCGGCGATGGCTTCGTCGTGGGTCACGAGGATGAGCGTCGAACCGCTTTCGGCGTGCAGGCCGAAGAGCAATTCGATGATTCGCGCGCCGGTCTCGAGGTCGAGATTGCCGGTGGGTTCGTCGGCCAGCAGCACCGGTGGCGAATGCACCAGTGCGCGGGCGATCGCGACGCGCTGCTGTTCGCCGCCCGACAACTGCATCGGTAAATGTTTGCCTCGCTCGCCGAGACCGACCCGCTCGAGCATCGCGCCGGCGCGCGCCTCGGCATCGGCCGCGCCGGCGATCTCGAGCGGCAGCGCGACGTTGCCGAGCGCGGTCAGGCTCGGCACCAGGTGAAACGACTGGAACACGATGCCGAGCCTGTCGCGGCGCAGGTCGGCGAGGCCGTCGGCGTCGAGCGCATCGAGCGCGACGCCGTCGATGCGAATCCTGCCGGAATGCGGCTGTTCGAGCCCGGCGAGTAATAGTAAAAGCGTCGTCTTGCCGGAACCCGAGGGTCCGACGATCGCGGCGGTTTCACCGTCACGCAATTCGAGTTCGACGCCGCGCAGTACGTCGAGCTGCCCGGTGGCGATCGGGAAAGACATCGTCAGGTTTTCGATTTCGATCATGCGGCGATCCTGCTCGCGATGCGTGGGCTACCGACCGGCGCGTCGCGTTGCGCGCGGTATGTTCCGGTTTGCAGATGATAATCGGGCGCATCATATGGGCTAACGCGCGGTCGGACAAGTCGCGCGACGCTGCGCTTGTGGGGCAGCGGGATCACCGGGCGCGCGCAGGGTCGTTGCTACGCCGCGCGGAGCCCGGACTCACCCCGGCCCGCGATCAACTCGCCACGACGAGATCGGCGACCAGGCCGGCGACGCAGGCGCCGGCCATCGCCAGCACGACGTAGAGTACGAACACCTTGAGCCGGACCAGCGAAGCGACCGCGATTGCCGCGTACAGGCTGACCGCGGCGCCCGATACCAGCAGGGCCAGCGCCGCGCCGAAACCCATGCCGAGATCCATCAGGCCGCGTACCATCGGCAAGGCCGCGTAACCATCGAGGTACAGTGGCGCGCCGACGATGGCCGCGAGCGGCACGGCCCAGGCGCGTTCGTCACCGAACAGCGCGATGATCCAGGCATCGGGCACGTGGCGTTGCAAAAACACTTCGAGCACCAGCGCGAGCGCCAGCCAGCGCAGCATCAGGCGCGTGCTGCTCCAGGCTTCGTGCCAGAATCCGTTGGCATCGGGACCGCAGCCGGCCGCGTCTAGTACCGCCGGGCGCATCAGACGGTCGCCGGG
Source organism: Gammaproteobacteria bacterium (assembly GCA_041569645.1). GTDB lineage: Bacteria > Pseudomonadota > Gammaproteobacteria. The sequence continues at coordinate 5,259 of JBFFXR010000050.1, read as the reverse complement.
ACCGGCGAAGGCGGGCAGCAGGGCGGTGATCGTACCGGCAAGAATGCCGGTACCGAAGGCCGCCAGCGTCTTGGCGATCGCGAACGGCACGCCAAGCACGCCGATGGTGACCGCGATCATGCTCGGCCCCATGATCGGCGACGAAACCCAGAAAGCCATTACCGGCGCCAGCGGCAGTCCGCGCCGCAGCAGCGCCGCGATCAGCGGCAGCACGCCGAGGCCGCAAACCGGGGTCACGGTACCGACCAGGCTGGCGATGACGATCGCGCGCGCCGGTTGGCCGGAGACCCAGGCGAGCGCGCGATCGGACCAGTGGCCCACAGTCAGGGCGCCGGCGAGTAATGCGGCGATCGCGACGACCGGCAGCAGCGACACCAGGCCCCAGGCCACCTGGCGTGCGAGTTCGGACCCGGGCTGGGGATAGACAGAACCCAGGAGCAGGAGTAGCGTGGTGATTGCCCAGGTATAGAATTCGCCGCCGGGCCGCCACCGCTGGCGGGCCGCTATTTCCATGCGCGAATTCTAGGCCGCGGGATGAAGCGAGTAAAACCGGATCTCGTTCGGGCCGTTCGAGATCCCTGCGGTCATTGCGAGCTGCGCAGCAGCGAAGCAATCTCCCGGCGCTCCTCGCAAAGACGCGGAATGCTTCGGCGCCGCCACGCAAAGGTGCGAGTCACGATAGTTCGCCGCGAATCCCGCGAGCAGGTTTAACCGGACGCCGCCGGGTATCAGCCGAGGTGCTCGCGGATTGCGGCGAATGCGGTGAGCGCATCGCGGGTGAAATTCGGGATCAGGTAATCGGGCCAGGTCGAAAGTTTGACGATCGTCAGCGCCGCCGCGCGATCGATGTAGATCATCTGTCCGAATACGCCGCGCGCCATGAAGTCGCCCGGCACCGAATTGTGTACCCACCAGAAGTTGCCGTAGGCGCCGTCGGGGCAGATATCGCAGTAGGGCGGAATATCGACCGGCACGCGACCCCGCGCGCATTCGTCGACCCAGGCTTTCGGCACGACCTCGGTATTGCCGACGCGGCCGTCGTTTTGCATCATCAGGCCGAAGCGCGCGTAGTCGCGCAGGGTCGCGTTGAAGCCGCCGTCGGCGAGCGCGGTCGCGGCCTGGTCGACGGTGAAAAAGCCGTCGTGCTCGGCGCCGATCGGCTTCCACAGGTACTCGCTGACGAGCTCGGCGAGCGAACGTTCGGCGACGCGCTCCAGCGCCCAGGCGACGACGTCGGTCTCGATCGACCGGTACTCGAAATGTTCGCCGTGTTCGCGGATCTTCGGCAACGACAGGATCACCTCGCGAATCGTCGTCCGCGAATCGCCGTTCGGCACCGGTCGCCAGCCGGCGGCGATGTCGATGCGCGTCATGTCCGAATCCGGCGCGTTGTAATCCTCGCTGAAGCGCACGCCGCTGGTCATGTCGAGCGCGTGAGCGAGCTTCGCGTCGTGATAACCGCAGTGCGCGAGCTCGGGGACGTAGGTGGTCAGCGGCGCATCCGGGTCGACGAGCCCGCGCGCGTGCAGGATGCCGGCGAGCGAACCGACGATCGACTTGGCGACCGACTGCGACAGGTGCGGCGTATCGGCGCGCATGTCGTTGAAATATTGTTCGCTGACGACGCGACCGCGATGCAGCACCGCAAATCCGTCGGTGTAGGAGCTTTCGAGAAACTCCGGCAGCGTGGTCGTGTCACCCGAATGATCGTGAAACTCGATCGCCGACAGATCTCGGCCGGCCTTCGGCAGCGGTCTCGAATGGCGGCCCGCGGCCCTGACGTCGACCGTCGGGAACAGGCTGCGAATGTTCATGAACGACCAGCGGTTGAACGGCGGCAGGTCCCAGTTGGTCGGATCGGGGCGTTTGTCCGGCGGCGGCGGGTAGCCCTGCATGATGCCGAGTTGGCGCGCGCTGCGCGGTTTGTCTTTCGACGAGCCCATCGTGACGATACCTCCGAAATTCGATACTGTGCCGGCATATTGGGAGCCGCCACGGCGTTTCAGCGGATGTTACACGATCGGCCGCGATCCGGTCTGTCGCCTGCGAGCGGGCTTGGGTGACGATTTTGGACTAATATCCGTTTGTCGATAATCAAACTTACACCGGGAATTACGATGCGAAATTGCGGAAAACTGGGTCTGATCGGATTGCTGTGGCTGGTCATGTTGCCGGCGCAGGCGGGGATGGTCTCGACCGCCGAATCGGTGGCGCAGAATGCGACGACATCGTCCGTCACAATCGAGGTCGTGCGTCAACGCGTCGCGCGGCAGCTGGTCGACCAGGGCATCGACCCTGCGCAGGCGAACGCCCGCGTGGCGGGGATGACCGATCGGCAGGTCGTCGCGCTCGACGGCAAGCTCGAGACGCTGCCGGCCGGCGGCGATCTGAGCACGACCAACCTGCTGCTGATCATCATCGTAATCATACTGCTGATCTGAACCGGCGCGGCCGGTACCGGCCGCGGTGCGCGAACGGTCGACTTCAGGCGCGGTTTGCGCGGCTGCGCAGTTGCGCGAGCTTGGATTCGAGATATTCGATTTCGCGGTCGATGCGCGCGAGCCGCTTCGACACCGGCTTTTCGGCCCGCATCCGGTCGGCGATGCTCTTCGATTCGATGATCGAGCGCACCAGCTTGGCTTCCTCGATCGCGAGCGTCAGGCTGGTCAGCAGGCGGTCGGTCGAGACGGGTTCCTGGTGAGACTGCGTTTCCATGGAAAACTGGTTCTTGCGGTAAAGCTAGAATTATCCGCGTCACCCCGGCGTTTACAATCGGGCAGGCACGACTGCGCGTGTAGGACTTTTCCTACAAAATCCTCAGCTGTCGACATACGGTGAGCGCTGTGGCAATACCGTGATCTCGGTTACACAGGCCGTGATCGGGAGGGTCAGCGCGAACAATACCGTTTGCGCGACGTCTTGCGGCTGAATCATCAGCGCCTTGTCGATGCCATCCGACTCGACCAGCGGCGTGTTGACCCAGCCGGGCTTGATGTTGCAGACCCGGGTGCCGAATTCGCGCACGTCCTCGAACAGCGCCTCGGCAAAACCTTCGCCGCCCCGATTCGCGGCGAGATAGGTGTTGACCCCGGAGTAGGGATGGTTGACCGCACCGATTTTGACAATCGCGCCGCCGGGTGTCTTGTTGATCTCGGGTGCCGCGTGGCGAGCGAGATAGAGATGTGCGCGCAGGTTGGTGTCGAGGATTGCGTCGCTGCCGGCCAGATCGGTTTCGTGTAACTTGCCCGGGCGCGAAATGCCGGCGCAGTTGACCAGGTAGTTGAGACCGCCGAGGCGCGCGATCGTATCGTTGACGGTGTCTTCGATCGTATCGATTTTCGCGATATCGCAAACCACGGAGAACGCATCGACACCGCTTTCGCGACACTCGCCGGCGGTCTCCTCGAGCATTTTTTCGCTGCGTCCGAGCAACGCGACGTCGACGCCGGCCCGCGCCAGGCTGCGGGCGACCGCCCTGCCGATGCCGCCGCTCGCGCCGACGACCATGGCCTTGCCGGACAATTGGTATTCTGCCGAGTTCATTGATTCCTCCCGGGTTCGTAGCGCGGCGCCCAGGCATCGTAGACGCATCGGCTGATTTCCGATATCAGGCGCTCGTGGTTGTCGAAGCCTTCGTCGACGATTTCCGGCATGTCGCGCAGCATCACGCTGATCGCCCAGCCGCCGTCGTGTACGCGCACGAAGCCGCTCTCGGCGGCGCAGTCGTCGAGCGTGCCGCCCTTGCTCGCGACCCAGACCGGTTCCGGAAAATTGAATTCGCGTGCCCAGGGACTGGCGGGCAGGTAACGGCGCAGCGGCAGGATGTATTTCTGTATGCGCATTATGTCCCAGAACAATTCGGTCGACGCGGCCGAACGCAGTTCGCCGCGCCGCATGCGCAACAGGTAGGCGACCATTTCCCGTGGCGTGCTGCGGCCGAGGCCCATCGAGTCGGCGTAGGTTTCCTCGAAGCGACTCCAGTCGCCCAGCCGGGTGCGTTCGAGGCCATGGCGTTCGATTTCAGCGTTGATGCTTTCGAGCCCGAGGTAGTCGACCAGCATCAGCATCGCCGAATTGTCGCTGATCATCATCATCAGCGTCGCGAGGTCACGCAAGCTTGGCCGCAGCCCGGGATCGAGGTGATACAGGACCCCCGAGCCCGGTTTGGTGAAGCTTGGCGTGAGTTCGAGCCGGTCGCCGAGATTCGATTCGGCCGCGTCGCTGCGCGCCAGCAGCGCGTCGAGGATGAAAATCTTGATCGTACTGGCGGTCGGGAATAGCTCGTCGGCGCGTATCGCGAGGCATTCTTCGCCATCGAGGGTTTCGGCATAGACGCCCGCCTTGCCGGCGACTGACGCGTTCAAGCGCTCGACGACGCGTTCGATTTGACGTTGCAGCATCCTAGAAGCCGACGAGCAGGCCGATGCCGGTGAGCCCGAGCAATACGGCGCCCGCGCGCCCCAGTATACGCCCGCCGGGCGCGACCTTTTCCAGCAGTACGAAAATCATGATCGCGGCGATGACGAGCAGGTTCATGACGCCGCCGACGAACAGCAGCAGCATCAGCGCCCAGCAGCAGGCGAGGCACCAGGCGCCGTGGACCAGGCCCATGCGCAGCGCGCCGCCGGCGCCGTCGCGCCAGTGCTGCGACAGAAACCACGCGGGCGCGCGGCAGCGGCGCAAGCAGGCGTCCTTGTGCGGCGTCCACTGGTAGATCGCCGCCACGATCAGCAGCAACCCGCCAAGGATCGGACTCGTGCTCACCATCATTGGCGATAGCAGCGCCGCCTGCTCGAGGCTCCATTGCAGCGCGGTCGCGGCCGCGCTGAACAGCGTCCAGACGATAACGTAGCCGGCGAGAAACGCGGCGCTGTTCGTCATCGGGTTATCATCGTCGGCCTTGTGTCGCACGACGCGCGCATAGAGCAACACCATCGGCGTCGCGCTCGGCAGCATCATGCCGACCATCATCACGGCCCACATGACGAACATCAGCAGCGCGTCGGTCGCACTCCATGGCGCCAGTTGCAACATGCCGGCCATCGATTCGCCATGCGCGTCCATCCCGCCCATATCCGTTCGCAAGACGAGATAGACCAGGTAAGCCCATGCCAGCGCGGTGATCACGATCAGCCCGGCGAGCACGACCAGGCGGTCGCGCCGCAGCAGGTTCTCCGCCGCGCGGTCGAACGGGCGCGCGAAACTCACGGTAACCTCAGGCGCGCGCCGCCGGGTGCGAATGCTCGTCGATAATGCCGT
>JBFFXR010000049.1:0-17628 GCA_041569645.1 Gammaproteobacteria bacterium | reverse complement strand
TTTCCTGGCGGAAGGCGGCCTCGTGCCGGTAGGCAGCACGCAGCCCCTGCCACGAAAATATTGTCGCGTTGATGATTCGCGTGAATTCGCTCTGACCGCTGCCCGCCACGGTCGCCTCCCGATCGTAGTTATTGCTCACCGCAACAAAGGTGAATATTCGCTGCCGGTCGAACTAGTGTCCGGGGCAGCCATGCGCGCGGCCGATCAGTCTTCCTCGATAGACTCGGTGTATGCCTCGGCGTCGAGCAAGTCGCTGACCTCCTCGGGGTCTTCCATCTTGACCTTGTACATCCAGCCGTCGCCGTAAGGATCGCCGTTGATGCGCTCGGGTGCGCCCTCGAGTTCCTCGTTGATCTCGACGACCTCGCCGCTGATCGGCGCGTAGGTGTCGGAGGCGGCCTTGACCGATTCGATCACGCCGACCGAGTCACCCGCAGCTATCGAGCTGCCGACCTCGGGTAGCTCGACGTAGACCAGGTCGCCGAGCGCCTCCTGGGCGTGGTCGGTGATGCCGACCGTCGCCATGTCGTCCTCGATCAGAACCCATTCGTGAGTCGACAGGTATTTCAGTTCCGCTGGTACATCGCTCATTAATTATTCCCCTCCAGGTTAATCATGGCTTGCCCTTCGCGCACGAAGGGAAGTTTGACGATCTCGGCCCTGAGCAGCTTGTCGCGAACTTCCACTTCGACGGTCCCCGTGACGCCGGCCGGGATGCGCGCCATCGCGATCGATCGCTTCAGCGTCGGCGAGTAGCTGCCCGAGGTGATTTCACCTTCGCCCTTCGCGGTAACGACCTTCAGATGGCTGCGCAGCACGCCCTTGTCCAATAATAGCAGACCGACGAACTGTTTTTGAACGCCGGCCTCGAGCTCGGCCGCGAGCGCCTGGCGGCCGATGAAATCCCGATCGTCTTTCATCGCCACGGTCCAGCCGAGCCCCGCTACGAGCGGGCTCGTGGTCTCGTCCATGTCGGCGCCGTAGAGGTTCATGCCGGCCTCGAGGCGCAGCGTGTCGCGCGCGCCGAGCCCGCAGGGCGGTACCCCGGCGTCGCGCAGCCGGTTCCACAGGTCGCCGATCGAGTCGGCCAGCGTCAGGATCTCGAAACCGTCCTCGCCGGTGTAGCCCGTGCGCGCGACGAAGCAGTCGTCGAACTCGGCCGCCTGAAAGCGCTTCAGTTGCTGGATTGCTGCCTGCTGGTAATCGGCAAACAGCGGCGTTGCCCGATCACGCGCGGTCGGCCCCTGTACCGCGATCATCGCGACGTCGCCACGCCACTTGACGTGCAAATCGCCGAAGCTTTTGGCCTGCTTTTCGAGCCATGCGAGATCCTTGTCGCGCGTTGCCGAATTGATCACGACGCGGTAGTGCTGTTCGTGCAGGTAGTAAACGATCAGGTCGTCGATCACGCCGCCGTCGTCGTTCAGCATGCAGCTGTACAGGGCCTTGCCGTCCTCGGTGAGCCGGGCGACGTCATTGGCGAGCAGGTATTGCAGGTAAGCTTTTGCGTCACCGCCGCCGACGTCGACGACGGTCATATGCGACACGTCGAACATGCCGCAGTCGGTACGCACCGCCTCGTGCTCCTTGATTTGCGAACCGTAGTTGATCGGCATGTCCCAGCCGAAGAAATCGACCATCTTCGCCGACGCGTCGACGTGGCACTGATAAAGCGGCGTTTTTTGACCCATGAATCGCGCCCCCCGAAGCGGGCCAGCGAACCTGGCCCAGGCCACAGGATAGTGGCAGTCACGGGCGAAGAAAAGTCCTAAATGCAGATCAGACTGTCGCCGTCCTCGTCGACGAGAGTTTGTTCGATCTCGTCTATGGTCGCATCGGCCGCCGACTCGGCATTGGCAATTTCCTCCTCGAGTCGCTTCCGATTCTGGATGAAGTCGAGCAGGTCGCTCAGAATTTCTTCCGGAATTTCCGGACTCGCGCCGAGCACGGTGAAAACCGGACCGTTGACGTCGAGGAACAGCAGATTGCCGCCGGCATCGAAGACATCGCTGAAACTGCCGGTCACGCCGCCATTGAATATGAACGGCACGAAATTGCCGGTCACCAGCCCGAGCGATGTCGTCGTGAAGCCGACGACGAGGCTACCGCCATTCAAGGTAGTCAACCCGTTTACCGTCAACCGGTCCGAGACGGTATTGAAACCGTTATTGAATACTTCGACGACGGTTGCCGCGTTCGCGTTTTGCGTGTAGCTGCCGCTGATCGTCAGATTACCGATATTGCCAATTCCGCCGACGACGAGCGCTCCGCTGTTGTTTACGACGTTGCCGGTGATCGTGCCGGTGCCGCCGAGCAGGGAACTGTCCAGCGTCAGAGTGGCGCCCGGCAGGGCGCTCAAATCGAGCGTCGCGTTGACTAGATCGATGATGCCGGAATTCGTCAGAGCCGCCGGCAGCACCAGCGTCGAGTTGTTGGCCTGGAGTATGCCGGCCTGCGCGAGACTGCCGTTGAGGCTGCGATTGGCGGAGAATACGAGTGCGCCATTCGACGCCACGGTATAGGCCCCGAGATCGTTGCCTTCGACGTCGGCGACCTCCACGATACCGCCGGCGACCTCGACACGATCGAAGTTCTGAAAATCGCCGCTGAATCGTAAGACTCCCCCGAGTGCCTGAACCAGCGCATTGTTGGTGAAATCGACCGATACCGTCGTGTCGCCACCGAAATTGACGAAGCGGCTGCTCGAGTTATCGAACAACCCGCTGCCGTCGGAGCTGATAATGTCGCCGTTGCCGAAATGATGGAAGCTCTCGCCACCACCCTGGTTGACGACGACGGCGCCATTGATCAGATCGAGGCTGCCGTTGCCGAAAACATCGACATCGTTGGCGTTGGTATCGAAGGTAAAGCCGTCGAGCGTCTTCGTCGCGGGGCCGGAAAGCGCCAGGCTGGTCGTGCCGGCTACACCGGTCATCACCAGCGAACCCGTTCCGCCGATTGTGCCGCCGGTCCAGCTATTGTTGCGGTTGGTGAGGGTTCCGCCACCGTTCAGCAGCAGCGTCCCGTCGGTCAACGTGAAGGGTCCCTTGAAATTCGCCGCGCCGGCAAAAGTCGAACTGGCGCTGGCGAGATTCTGCACGAAGGCGCCGTCGAACAAGCTGCTACCCTGATTGGTCAGGGTACCGCCATTGTTGATGAGTTGCCCGGTCAACGTGACGGTGATTTCGTCGGGGGTGCCGTTCTGAACCGCCAGGGCCGCACCGGCGGCGATACTCAGGTCGCCGCTGAGCAGCAGCCCGTTGGTCGTCATCGTGCCGCCGGTAATATCGAGCGATCCACCGACGGCGATTGTCAGCGAATTCGCGTTGCCACCGCTGACGGCGGTAATGTTAAAGGCACCGATGTTGACGTCATTGGCGATCCCCGGAACGCCAATCGACCAGTTAGTCGCGTCGTCCCAGCTAAACCCGTCGCCGGCGCCAGTCCAGAAGTAAACGCCTCCGGGATTGAAGAACAGGTCGATGGAATTGAGACTGACCGCGAGCGGGTCGAACCCGCCCGGTTGATTGGTGTTCACGAAACCGCCTGTTTGCGACGCGAACGTCACGACGCTGAACGAATCGAAAGCGTTCGGCGTGTAGCCGCTGACGTAGCTGACATTGAGCGTTCCGTCCAGGGTCGCAATGCCGCTGATCGCGAGCTGGTCGTGATAACCGGGACCATTTCCCGGATCGGTGCCATCGAGTTCGATATTCAATGTGCCGGTCGAGCCCTGACTGTAATTGCCGAGCACGTTGATTACGCCCGGGCTATCGACACCGACGCCGGGCTCGACCGTTGCGTCGTTGACGAAGGTGCCGGTGCCGACGGTAATGAGACCGTTTCCCTTGACCACGCCGGAACCGACGTTGAACAGGTTTACGTTTTCGGTCGAAATCGTCGCGCCGGCGTCGACCTGGAGATTGCCGTCATTGAAGCGCGCGGCTTGCCTGAGCGTTAGCGTCGCATTGTTGCTCGCGATCAGGTCACCGCCGGCATTGGACCAGTTCAGCGCGTCGATTGTCAGGCCGAGCCCGTCGGTCATGATCGTGCCGTTGTTGACCAGCGAAGACGTTGCGTTTAGCGCATTCATTGCGCCCTGACCCGACACGTTCAGGCCGGTACCCAGCGTCAAGGTCGAATTGGCACCGACCAGGATCTGGTTGTTGACCGTGGTGCCGCCGAGCACCAGGCTGCCGGGACCGTTGATCGCTGCGGCCGCCGAGATAGATTCGAGCGAGGTAATCGCGCCGTTGCTCGCCAGCGTCAGCGTTCGGACAGAGCCGATATTGAGGTTGTTGGCGATATTGATCTTGCTGCCGTCGAGCGCGATCAGGTCGGTGTCCAGCGTTACGTTATCGAAGGTCACGTTATTATTGGCCGCGAGCGTTACCGGCATCGCCGCGCTATTACTCCAGGTCAAATTGCGATAGGTCCCGCCGAAGAATGTAGCGTCGACGCCGCTGCCAAAATCGAAGCTGCCGAAAAGATCGGCGCCACCATTGAGATTTATACGGCCGGCTCCGGATGCGTCCGAATCGGCATTGAAGAGGACATTCAACGATCCCCCGCCAATCGACGAGATATTCGCCATCAGATTGATGTCGTTATGCGCGTTTAAAGTCAGCGTATTGGCGGCGGTATTGTTGTACGTGATGTCATCGATGATATCGATATTGCCGACTTCGGTATTGGGTGCGGCGGTGCCGGTCGATATCGTGACCGCGCCACCGTCGAGCGCGGTGTCGATCGCCAGCGTCGTCAGTATCGCGGCGTCCGAGAGCGTCGTGAAGTTGGGTCCCGCCGAGATGTTGGTATCGGGGCCGGCCGCCTGGATCCGGATATTGTTCGGATCGATCAGCCACTCGCCGCCGCGGCCGGCCGGCGCCGAAACGTCCGGCACCGAGTTACCGAGGTCGAGCGAGCTGCCCGAGGTTTCGATGAAACCGCCATCGCCGCCCTGCGGGCCGCCGCGCGCGCTGATCGCTCCGTAGCTGCGCGTCGCCTCGTCGGACCAGACGATGACGCGACCGCCATTGCCGTGTTCGGTTGCGTCGGCATGCAACGAAGTCGCCGGTCCGACGTAGGTCGCGCGCGCATTCTGCACGTCCGGGTTGCCACCCAGGTAGTCGCCACCGACCAGGATCTGTCCACCGGCGGCGCTGCCCGAGGCATCGATGCGCGCACTCCCGACGACCCCGACCTGTTCGCCGAGAATCCGGATATCGCCGCCCTCGCCGGCGGCACCGCGAGCCGCGACCTCGCCGGCAACGAGGACCGTGCCGTGATGGCTCCGCACCGTGATATCGCCGCCCGACTCGCCGTCGGCGACGAGCGTCGAACCGGCAGCGATCTCGATATCGTGACTCGCGACGAGGCTGATCGAACCGTCGGCATTTTGCACGATGCCGCTCGCGTTGATGTCGCCGCTGTGCTCGAGGTTGCCGGCGAAAAGCCGCGCCGCGCCGTGTTCGGCGACGATACTGCCGAGATTGATGATGCCGTTGTCCGGCGCCTGCACGTCGAACTCGATCGACGCGTCGTTCAGGCTCGTAATCCGAATCGATTCGCCGGCGGCGAGGATGACGTTGCCGTCTTCGACTTCGATGACGCCCCCGTTTTCGATGTCCGGCGCGATCAGCACGACGTTGCCGCCCGGACCGGCATGGATGTAGCCGTGGTTCTCGATTCCACCGAACCCTCCGCCGGCGAAGTTCAGCCGGCCGTTGAGGAAATCCTCGTTGGTGATGTTCAGCGTCGAACCGAAGAAACCGGCGGTATTGATTTGCGCGCCGGCGCCGATCATCAATCCGTGCTGGTTGATCAGGAAGACCTTGCCATTCGAGTTGAGGTTGCCGTAAATCCGCGACGGGTTATTGCCCATGACGCGGTTCAGGACCGCGCTCGCACTGCTCGGCTGAATGAAATTCGTCGTCTGCCCCTGCCCGATACTGAAACTCTGCCAGTTGATGATCGCGTTGTGGCTATTGGTCACGTTGAGCACGTTGGCGCTCGGCTGCGAAAACGTCGCCGTGCCGGACACGACTTGCGCACCCTGCGGGTTTGCCGCCGCGCCGGTCGCCACGGCCGCCAGCCCGGCTATCAGGCATCGTGCCAGGCGAGATTTTGCTTTCGGTACAACTCGCAATTCGTCGGATCCCTGTCTTTTTCTCGATACTCCCTTATTCTGAGTGTAGCCGTCGTCTGAAACGTTCCGTGCCAACTTCGTCACTGATCCGCGATCATAGGGCGTCGGCCCGACGCGCCCGCGCGGCGACGAACAAAGATTTGACGCTATCGAGAGTCTGAAGGTCATTTCAGCGTACACTCCAGATCTTCCTTACCGGCGTCGCGCCCGCTTACGAGATCGAGGATTTGCTCCGACCGGGCACTGATCCGCGCCGGATTCGGCACCTGATCGAGCTTCTGGAAAGTCGGCACGAATCCGAGCCGTTCGACGCGCTGTATTCCGGCACGAACCGCTTCGCCGGCGCCGACGAAGATATCCGTGCCATCGATTCCCGCGACGACGACGTCGCCCTTGCGCACGTTGACGTAGAGCCCGGGCTGGATGTCGCGTTGGTCGCTTTCGGCGAACAGGTCCTGGCGCAGGTCTACGCGGTCGGGTCGTGGCGCGCCCTGCAGGTTGCGCAGCCGCGCCGGAATGTCCGGTATGATGACCGGCGGCGCGAGGCTGTTGCGCAAAAACGCGGTGCGCCCGTTTTCGAGCAACTGCCTGCGACCACTGAAAATCATTTCGATACTGCCCTGCCAGACTTTCGCATACATGCCGTTGCCGGCGCTCTGCGCGTAAGCCGGGCGCACGAAAAAACGCAGGAATCGCGCCAGCGGCGCGTCGCTCCCGGGGTCGAGCATCGCATTCTCGCTGACGCAATCGCCCTGGCAGACGAGGTCGAAGCCGGTGCCGCGAACTCCGATCGTCGCGGTCGGCGTCGCGACGCGAAAGGCTTCGCGATTCAATCTCGCGATTACGCCGGTGACGAGACGCATACCGCCCTGCAGGAAACTGAAGAACGAATTGTTCTCGTCCGGCAAATCGGGATTGTATTCGTGCTCCTCGATGCGAAATGCGCTTTGCGGCGACAAGGTAATCCGGGTTTGATCGTTAAATGCGACGACCGCGAAAGACTGAATTCCTGTCTGGATCTGATCCCGCTCGTAGACCGCGGCGCCGGTGGACAGCACGCGGGTCGTCTCGCCGTCCTCGGTCGCGCTCGCGCGTCCGCGCAACAGCGCGATGCGCCCGACGACCCGCGATTCGCGCTCGGCAGTCGCGCCGGTAGCCTGCTCTTCGAGCGCGCACTCGTTCGATTCGCACAGGCGCGCGTCGAACTCGGTGCCGCGAACACCGATCGTCCCCACCGACGAGGAGATACGAAAGGCTTTCGGACTGGCCTTACTGATCGCGCCGGTGATCGCGCGCAGGCCGCCGCGAATCAGGCTGAACAGCGCATTTTCGCGTCCGGCGCGGGCGTCGAGATTCTCGATCTTGAAAGTCGTGTTGGGCCGCAGGGTCATTTTGGTGCCGTCATTGAAGTGCAACAGCGCAAAGCCACCTGGCCCGGTATTCAGCGTCTCGCCGTTATGCAAGCCGACGCCTCGGCCGATCAGACGCGGCGGTTCGCCGTCGAGTTGCCCGGTCAGGACGCCTCGCGAATAGCTGACTTCACCGACTTCGACGGCCGCGAAACTCGCCAGACTCAGCGTAATGCCGAGGACTCCGAGTGCCGCTGCGGATCGGATCTTCATGCCCACCTCAAAAGCGATAGACGGCGCTGACGTGCAGTTTGTCGTCGCCATCGTCATTGATAGTGGTATCGGGACCTCCGCCCTCGCCGATCACGCCGTAGTTCAGGCCAACGCTGAGGCTTTCCTTCCACGCCCAGAACAGTCCGAATCCGGCCGAAGACAGATCGAACTCCTCGCCTTCGTTGCCCGGCAGATCGCCGTCGTTGAACTCGGTGTGGGCGAAATCGGTAAACACCGAAAAGCGCAGATCGTATTTCGTGATCGGTGGGAACCAGAGTTCGAGCGTCAGCTGGTAACCCGAATCGCCGGTCACCGAGCGCTCCTCGAAGCCGCGCAGCGTACCAACGCCGCCGACGCCGAATTGCTCGCCGGTGATCAGCAGCGCATCGGTAAGCTGGCCGGAAAATCCCACGTGGAACAGGTAGTCCTGTCCGACCAGGCGGTCCCAGGTCAGATCGAAACGCAGCGCCGACCAGCCGGACTCGGCCTCGGGGCGATCGTCGTCGTATTCCTCGTCGTCGTCGCCGACTTCCTGCACCAGCGTCAGATTGACGTAAGTGCTGGAATTGGGCGATTGCCGCGTCACCGTATAGCCGAGTTCGAGCGGCCTGCTGACGACATCGGCGCCGCTCAACTCGGCGTCGCCAAACTCGGATACGTTGTCGAAATTCTTGTGTTGCAGGCCGAGCGACCATTCGTGGTTGAACGTGCCCGAGGTCAGCAGCGGGCGCTGGTAGACCAGGCCAAAAACCGTGCCCTCGCCGGTAATCTCGAGCGCCTGGCCACCGCCGGTGCCCGGTGCGATGCTCTGTGCCGCATCGTCTTCGCCGCCGGTTTCACCGGCAGAATCCGATTCCGAAAACAGAATATCGAGGCTGGCGCCGTGCCGATACATCGGGATGCGATAGTTGATCCCGAGCTGGGTCGTGGCGCTGGTGTCCTCGGGTGCCGTCGCGAGCGTAGCGGTAATCGCGTGATCTCGATCGAACAGGTTGCCGTTTTGATAGCCGAAGGTCGTGCGCCACTCCTCGCCGTCCTCGGGCCCGGTGTTTTCGAGACTGGCGAAGTAAAGCTGCGGATCGCGATCTTCCACCGCGAGTACCGCGTCGATCGTATTCGCCTCGGTACCTTCGCTGAATCGCAACACGGTGTTCTTGGACGCGTGGTTGTTGGCCAGCTTCAGCGCGCGCGACAACAAGCGGGTATTCGGCGTACCGCCAGCCTCGAGTTGCGGCACCGAATTTCGGATGTTGGCGGCGTCGAAATGCTCGTTGCCCTCGACGACGACGCGGCCGATCGAAAACCGCGAAACACTCAGCAACACGGTCCCCTCCAGCAAATCTTGCGGCGGCAGCGAGACGCGGTGAAACGTAAAACCGGCCTCGATGATTTCCCGCTCGAGTGCATCGCGCGCGGCGGCAAGGCCGGCAAGACCGTGTTGCTCGCCGACGAAAGGAGCCAGAATGCTTTGCGCCCGCTTGCCGATCGGGTTATCGCCGACTACTTCGAAGCGATCGACATTGAATCGGATTTCTTGCAGCGTGTCCTGCGCCGCGACGTCGAGCGTCAGCATCCCGGCAAGCGCAACCAGCGCTATGAGGAGCTTTACCATTCGCATTAAAAGGTCTTTTTAGACGATTTTCGCCAAAAAACCGGTCTGGATGCGGGAGTCGTCCGGCAAAAACTCGGGAAATGTGACGAACGCGGGTTTTTCGGACGCGGTCAGGCCAAATTGTGAATGGCTTTCCGCAGTAGTGCGCGTCGCAACGCAGGATTGTTCGCGACCACTCGCATTCCGACATCGCGTAAACCCGTCAGCGGCTGGCGGTCGACGCCGTATAGCCACTTGAGGCCGCTCATGCTCTCGGTCGCCAACCAGGTTTCGCTTTTGCGCGCCCGCTCGTAACGCCGCAATGCCCGTCGGGTGATCGAATCGGCGCCGCCGGCAAACAGCCGCGCGAGCAGCTCGATATCGCTGAAACCCAGGTTGACGCCCTGCCCGGCGAGCGGGTGGACGCTGTGCGCGGCGTCGCCGATCAACGCGACGCGACCGTCGACCCAGGCCGGGCACCGGTGCCAGCCGAGCGCGAAGGCCAGCCGCTCGCTACTCGCCGTGACCTCGCCGAGGCGATGCTCGGTGGCGGCGCCGAGGGCCGCGCAAAACACCGCGTCGTCGGCCGCGGCGAGTTCGCTGGCCAGATCGTCGTCGCAGGACCAGACGATCGCGCTCTGGCCATTGGCGAGCGGCAGGAGCGCCAGCGGGCCGGTGGCGAGAAACCGCTGGTAGGCGGTATCGCGGTGTGGTTCGGTCGTGTCCACGTTGGCGACGAACGCGGTTTGCGCATAGCTTCCGAACTGCGCGGCAAGCCCGGCGAGAGCGCGCGTCGGCGAGCCGCGGCCGTCGGCGGCGAGCAGCAGGCCGGCCTCGAGTACGCGACCCGACTCGAGGCGCAGCGCGATACCGGTCTCGTCGTGGCCGACGATCGCGTCGATCCGGTCGGGTTGGCACCACTCGATCGAAACCTGCTCGCGGCAGGCGGCGTGCAGCGCGCGTTGCAGTTCGCGGTTCTCGACGATTGCGCCGAGCTCGTCGCGCGCCAGTTCGACCGCGTCAAATTCGACCCGCGCGGCGCCGTGTTCGTGCCAGATCTCCATGCGCTCGTAAGGGCAGACCCGCGCCGGGTCGAGTCGCCGCCAGACCCCCAGCCCGTCGAGCAGCGCGCGCGAACGCGGGCTGATCGCCGATACGCGCAAGTCATAATCCCCGGAGCTTGCCGTGTCGGCCGGTGGCGAAGCCGTTTCGATCAGCGCGATACGCAGCCCTCGCGCGGCGAGCGCCTGCGCGGCGCCGGCGCCGATTAGTCCGGCGCCGGCGATCGCGACGTCGACGCGCGTCGCGCTCACGGATGTCCTCGCAGCAACCGGTTGCCGCCGAACGCGAGTCCCATGCCGGTAAACGCGACCTGCGCCTTGAGCGCCGGCAGCAGGTCGAGCAGGCCGAGCGCCGCGGCACGCGTCGGGTCGAGCAGTGGCAACGGGTTCGAAAACAGCGTCACCAGGCCGTCGCCGTAGCGGATTACGCGCGCGTGTTCGGCAGCGCGCGCGGTGGCGTAGTCGGCGCCGAGCTGTTCGATACCGGCGTCGTCGAGCGTCTCGAGCGGTCGCTCGACGAGCAGTTCATAGAGACTCGCGATATCGCGCAGCGACAGGTTAAAGCTTTGCCCGGCGACCGGGTGCAACGCGTTGGCGGCGTTGCCGAGCAGCACGCAGCGGCCGGCCGCAAGCGCGTCGGCCTGTACCCGCCTGAGCGGCAGCGCGAAGCGCTCGCCGGCGCGCTCGATTCCGCCGAGGCGAAAACCGAAGGCGTCCTCGAGCGCGGCGCAGAAGGCGCCCTCGTCGAGCGCGGCGATCGACTCGGCGGCCGCCGGGCGCAGCGTCCAGACGCAGGCGTAGCGCCTGCCGCCGAGCGGCAGCATCGCCAGCGGACCCTGCGGCGTGAAGCGCTCGAACGCGTCGCGCGTGCGCGCTGCGCCGACCTCGACGTTACAGACGATGACCGTCTGGGCATAGTCGACGACCCGGTGGTCGATGCCGAGCGCGGCGCGCGCCGGCGACTCGGCGCCGTCGGCAATCACTGCGAACTCGGGCTCGAGCGTCATGCGCTTGCGCTTGCGCCTGAAGGCGATCTCGACCCCGTCATGCTGCGCAATGGCTTCGAAGCGGGCCGCGTCGAACAGTTCGATCCCGGCCATCGCGTCGACGGCCTCGAGCAGGCAGCGACCCAGCGCGTGGCTTTCGATTACGAAACCCAGCGCGTCGAGTTCGTAGTCTCGTGCGTGCAAACGGGTCACACCCCAGCGGCCGCGCGCCGAAATATGGATGTGCTCGATTGGCGCCGCCTGCGCTGCGATGGCGTCCCAGACTCCGAGCGCGCGGAAAATCTGCACGCTGCTCGTCGACAGCGCGATCGAACGCGCATTGAAGCCGCTGGCTTCCATCTCGCGCGGCTTGCCGGCCTCGACGATCGCGACTTCCCGCGCGCAGCCGGCGAGCGCCAGCGCTGCACTCAGGCCGACCATGCCGCCGCCGACGATCGCGATGCCGCTCATCGGCTTGCGATCAATACCTCGACCGCGTCGGGGTCACGCGGCAGCGCATCGGTCAGTATTTCGCAGCCGTTGCGGGTGACCAGCACGTCGTCCTCGATGCGAATACCGATATCCCACCATTTGCGGTGTACGCCGCGGCTCTTCGCCGGGATGTAGATCCCGGGCTCGATGGTCATGACCATGCCGGGCTCGAGCAGCCGCCACTGGTCGCCAACCTTGTAATCGCCGACGTCGTGCACGTCGAGGCCCAGCCAGTGGCCGGTCCGATGCATGTAGAAGCGCCGGTAAGCCTGTTCCTTGATCAGCTTCGCCACCGTGCCCTTGAGCAGCTTGAGTTCGACGAGGCCCTTGGTGATTACGCGCACCGCGGCATTGTGCGGGTCGTTCCAGTGGTTGCCGGGCTTGACCCTGGCGACCGCGGCGCGGTGCGCGGCAAGCACCACCTCGTAGACTTCGCGCTGCGCGCTCGAGTAGCTGCCGTTGACCGGGAAGGTCCGCGTGATGTCCGACGCGTAACCCTCGACCTCGCAGCCGGCATCGATCAACAACAGGTCGCCGTCGTTGAGCGCGGCGTTGTTGTCGGTGTAATGCAGGATGCAGCCGTTGGCGCCGCCGCCGACGATCGCCGAATAGGCGTGCTGGGCATTGTTGCGCCGGTACTCGTGGTCGAACTCGGCGGCAATCTCGTATTCGAACATGCCCGGCGCGACCAGCTTCATCGCGCGCTCGTGGGCGCACACGTTGATCGCCGCGGCGCGGCGCATCAGGCGCAATTCCTCACGGCTCTTGTACAAACGCATGTCGTGCAGGATGTAGTCGAGCGAGACGAACTCGGACGGCACGTGCAGGCCGGCGCGGGATTGCGCCTTGATGTGGTTGACCCAGCCGATCAGGCGCTTGTCGAAATCGGGATAGCGCCCCATCGTGTAAAAGATGCTGTCGGTGCACTCGAGCAGACCCGGCAGGATATCGTCGATATCGTCGATCGGAAACGAATCGTCGGCGCCGTAAATTTCGATTGCGCCTTCCTGCCCGGCGCGGCGGCCGTTCCAGGTTTCCTGCTCGGCGTCGCGTTCGCGGCAAAACAGGATGTACTCGCCGTGCTTGCGTCCAGGCATCAGCACCATGACCGCATCGGGTTCGTTGAAGCCGGTAAGATAGAGAAAATCGCTGTCCTGGCGAAACGGGTAGTGCGCGTCGCGGTTGCGGATGATCTCGGATGCCGACGGCAGGATCGCGATGGTGTTCTTGCCCATCATCTTCATCAGCTGGTTGCGGCGGCGTTTGAATTCGGCTGGTTTCATCGGGTGACTCTGAGAATTGACTTCGACTTCGGGTTGAGACCGCTAGTGCACGGTTTGCGACGGCTCCAGCGGGTTCAGGGTTTCGTGCAGCAGCAGCGTCGCCATGCGAACGTGTTCGACGATTTCGAGGAATTGCTGCTCGGCTTCGTCGCTGGCTTCCTCGTCGTGGCTGAGCTTACTGATTTCGAGCATGTCTGACAAACACTCGCGCGCGGCATCGTCGAGTGCTTCCGAAGCGTGGGCGCCGATCGCGCCGAAGCCGTAAACGAATCCCTGGCACCAGGACGACAGCGCGAGCAGGCGCTGGTCGAACTCGGCGCTGTCGTCGGGCAGCAACGGCATGAACTCGAAACCCTCGTCGGTCAATTGTTCGCGGGTCGCGCGATACAGCGTTGCGAGCTCCGCGAGCTGTTCGGCGGCGACCGCATCGGCCGGGTCGGGCAGTTCGTCCAGGCTGTGCGACAACCAGGTTTCGAGTGTGGCGTTGTCGAGCAATAGCGCACACAGCGTGCCGTGTGCCTCGGCCGCATCCACGTTCGCGCCGAGCCGCTCCAGCGCAGCTTGCACGGCGTCGAAATCGAGCATTGTAGAAAACCCGCAGAATTGTATACTCTGCATTTTATCACCCTCGCCCGACCGCAAAAACCGCCGGCCGTGGCGTCGTGGCGGGCACGAAGACGGCAGCATGGACTCAGACAAAGACGCTTATACCGAAGACGATCTGCGCCAGCTCGAACGGCGCATCGACGAACTGATCGAAACGGTCGGTACGTTGAAGAACGAAAACACCAGCCTGCGCCAGCAAAAGGACAAGCTCATGACCGAGCGCTCGCAGTTGATCGAGAAAACGGAAATGGCGCGCAGCCGCGTCGAAGCGATGATTTCTCGCCTGCGCTCGCTCGAACTCGGCTCATGAGCGACGCGCAACCGATCAACGTCTCGATTCTCGACAAGGAATACAAGGTCGCCTGTCCGCCGGGCGAACAATCGGCGTTGCTCGAATCGGCCAAATTCCTCGACAGCAAGATGCGCGAGGTGCGCGACAGCGGCAGCATTATCGGCGCCGAGCGCATTGCCGTTATTACCGCGCTGAATATCGCCAACGACCTGTTGAAGGCCGCCCAGGTCGATCGCGAACTCGGCCAGGAGCTGCCGCCGCGCCTCAAAGACCTCGAAGCGAAGATTTCTCGCGCGCTGGAACGGGCGCGCCAATTGGAAATCTGAACCCTATTAGAATTTTAAATTTTACTTTTGCCCCGCTTCGGGCCATAGTTGGTTGCATACCGACTACGGTGCTCGTTAGCGACCTTTCATAATCCTTGAGCCTATTTATCAATCTCGGGGACATCCGTGTCACTGCTGGTGTGCAAGCCTGACGAGTCGGGAAGCCTGAAGCGGGTACCAATGACCCCACCTGAACCTTCGGTTCAAGGTTGATAGATTTGCGACGACACCGTGGTTGGTATCCTGATCCGCAGTGCTTTTGATTCACCGCTCTCGTGTGTCTTCGCGGCATTCCTATTGCAGGAACAGCCGGTAGGCATCGTTGTCGGTTTCGTCCCAGTACGGGATGTCGAGGCTCTTCAGGAACGCGTTGAACGACTTGTGATCGCGACGGTCGACCTGGAAACCCATCAGGATCCGGCCGAAGTTCGAACCGTGGTTGCGGTAGTGGAACAGGCTGATGTTCCAGCGGTCACCGACCTTCATCAGAAAATTCAGCAAGGCGCCCGGCTTGTCGGGAAACTGAAAGCGATATAGCAGCTCGTTATCGACGCTGCTGCCCGGATGCCCGCCGATCATGTAGCGCGTGTGCAGCTTGGCGACTTCGTTGCCGGTCATGTCGACCACCGGGTAACCTTTGCTGCGTAGCCGCGCGATCAGCTTGTTCTTGTCCTCGATACCGTGGGCGAGCTCGATGCCGGCGAATACGTGTGCGATGTTATCGTCCGAGTAGCGGTAATTGAACTCCGTGATCTGGCGCTTGCCGATCAGTTGGCACAGGCGCTTGAAACTGCCTGGCCGTTCCGGAATTTCAATCGCCAGCAAGGCTTCGCGGTCTTCGCCGACCTCGGCGCGCTCGGACACGTGGCGCAGGCGGTCGAAGTTCATGTTGGCGCCGCAATTGATCGCCACCAGCGTCTGGTTCTCGATCGCGTGGCTTTCGACGTATTTCTTCAGCCCGGCCAGCGACAGCGCGCCGGCCGGCTCGCAGATCGCGCGCGTGTCTTCGTAGGTGTCCTTGATCGCCGCGCAGATCTGGTCGGTCGAGACCAGGACGACGTCGTCGACGAGATCCTTGATCATCGCGAAAGTATGCTTGCCCACCTGACGCACCGCGACGCCATCGGCGAAGATGCCGACGTCGGGCAGCTTGACCCGGCGGCCGGTCCGGCGCGCTTCGTAGAAGCAGGCCGCATCGTCCGGCTCGACCGCGATGATGCGGGTCTCCGGCTTGACCGCCTTCATGAAACCGGCGATGCCGGCGATCAGCCCGCCGCCGCCGACCGCGACGAAGATCGCGTCGATCTTGCCCGGGTGCTGGCGGATGAGTTCGTGCGCGATCGTGCCCTGCCCGGCCATTACGTCGTAATCGTCGAACGGGTGGATATACGCGAGCTTTTCCCTTTTTCCGAGCTTTTCCGAGTGCTCCTGGGCGGCATCGAAGTTTTCGCCATTGATCACGACGCGCGCGCCGAGCGCGCGCCCCGCGGAAATCTTGATGTCGGGCGTCGTCGTCGGCATCACGATGGTCGCCTTCAGGTGCAGCTTCTTCGCCGCCAGCGCGACACCCTGCGCGTGATTGCCGGCCGACGCGGTGATCACGCCCTTGAGCTTCGGGTTGGCCTGCAGTTCCTGGTAGATCTTGTTGAACGCGCCGCGGCACTTGAACGAGAACACCGGCTGCAGGTCTTCGCGCTTGAGATAGACCTCATTGTCGAAGCGCCGCGAGACCTTGGGCATGTAGTCGAGCGGGGTCTCGCGCGCAACGTCGTAAACCCGCGCGGTCAGCACTTTTTCGAGAAATTTGTCTTTTCGCATGTCCCGCCGTTGCGTTGCGTCGAATAGTCAGGTGGAATTGCGCGCGATGGCTTGCACGCGTCGCGCCTGATTATCATAATTGCGCGGGATCGAAGCAACCGCTAAATCGATGAATTCCGAAGACAAGAAGCGTCTCGCGGCCGAGGCCGCTATCGACTACATATCGCCCGATTCGGTCGTCGGCGTCGGCACCGGCTCGACCGTCAACCACTTCATCGACCTGCTGGCGGAAAAGATGGCCGCCTCGGTGCGCGCGGCGGTGTCGAGTTCGGAAGCGTCGACCGGGCGCCTGCGCGGGCACGGGATCGAGGTGATCGATCTCAACGAAGCCGGCCGGCTCGACGTCTACGTCGACGGCGCCGACGAATCCAACCGCGCGCTGCAACTGATCAAGGGCGGCGGCGGCGCGCTGACGCGCGAGAAGATCGTCGCCGCGGCCAGCGCGAGTTTCGTCTGTATCGCCGACGACAGCAAGCTGGTCGACGTGCTCGGCGCCTTCCCGCTGCCGGTCGAGGTGATTCCGATGGCGCAGCGGCTGGTCGCGGACGCGCTGCGTGGGCTCGGCGGCGAGCCGGTGCTGCGCGAAGGTTTCACCACCGACAACGGCAATGTCATTCTCGACGTCCGCGGCCTGTCGATCACCGACCCGGTCGGCCTCGAGACCGAGATCAACCAGATCACGGGAGTTGTCACCAACGGCCTGTTCGCGCGCCGCCCGGCCGACATCCTGGTCCTCGGCACCGACAGCGGTACCGAAATCCTCGAGCGCCCCGCCTGATCCCGCGCGCAAGCGACTTACCGCAAAGCGAGTCCGAATCCCCCTTTAATACCAGTTCCCCGTATTTCGATCAGCGCCAGAGTCCTTTCGCTTGCGGGTCGAAGCAACCTCCGCGGACTCGCCCGATCTCGGGAGATTGCTGCGCTGCGCTCGCAATGACGCGTCTGTTGCTCCGTTACAAATGCCAGCAATCCGAGATTCTCGAGAGTCACAAAAAAGCCCGCGGATGCGGGCTTTTTCGTCGATCGTCGTGAGTAATCTAGCGTTTAGAGAACTGCACGCCGCGGCGAGCCTTGCGCAGACCGACCTTTTTGCGTTCGACCTCGCGCGCATCGCGGGTCACGAAGCCTTCCTTGCGCAGCGCCGGACGCAAGCTGTCATCGTACTCGAGCAGTGCGCGGGTGATGCCGAGGCGAATCGCGCCGGCCTGCCCGCTCGGGCCGCCGCCGCTGACATTGACCGTGATATCGAATTTTTCGAGCAACTCGGCGGTTGCAAGCGGCTGGCGCACGACCATGCGCGAGGTTTCGCGACCGAAGTATTCGTCGATGCTGCGCTTGTTGATCGTGATCCTGCCGTTGCCGGGGCGGAGGTAGACGCGCGCCGACGAACTCTTGCGTCGACC
>JBFFXR010000048.1:0-18008 GCA_041569645.1 Gammaproteobacteria bacterium | reverse complement strand
TGACTTTATTCGACGCCGCGCGGCTCGCCGCCCTCGACGATGATCCGGTGCATCACGCGGCGATAGCCATGATAATCATTGAGCGCGTAGTGCTGCGTGCAGCGATTGTCCCACAACGCGAGTGTGTCGGCCTGCCAGCGCAGGCGAAAAGTGTACTCCGGCCGCGGCACCCGGGCATAGAGATAATTCAGCAGCGGCAGGCTTTCGTCGCGCGTCATGCCGTCGAAACGCAGCGTGTGAATGCCGTTGACATAGAGCGCCGGTTTGCCGGTCTCGTCGTGCACGCGCACGACCGGGTGGATTGCCTGCTGGCCGGCCTTGTCGCTGTTCTTGCTCTTGACCTCGGCGTAGACGTCTTCGTCGCGCGGCACGACCGCGGCCGAATTGACCGCGCGCAGCGTCGCGAGCGTCGCTCGCAGGCCCGGCGACAGGTCGGCGTAGGCCCGGTACATGTCGGAGAACAGCGTGTCGCCACCGCGTGCCGGCACTTCGCGCGCGCACAGGAAAGTGATCTTCGGCGGGCGCTCGAGGTAGGTCGAATCGGAATGCCAGAAGCTGCCGAAGCTCTCGGTCTCGGTTTCGGTCTTGACGATCTCGGTGATGTACGGATAGCCGTCCATGCCGTCGGCGAACAGGTAATCCTCGAGCGGACCGAAGTTGGCGGCGAAATCGCAGTATTGCGCCGGCGTCAGGTTCTGGTCGCGGAAGAAAATGATCTGGTGATCGAGCAGCGCCTGGTTGATCGACGCGTGCAACTCCGGGTCGACCCCGGTGGCAAGGTCGACGCCGCGAATCTCGGCGCCGATACAGCTCGACTGGGGCACGACTTCGATGCGGTTGGCTTTCATGGGGCGCGATTTTTGCGGTCAAGCTCGGCGAATCCGCGTATTATTCGCCCGGTTTTCGAATACCGCAAGACCAGGACCGATCCGCATGGCCGCTAGCCCGCCCGAATTGCCGTCGAGAGCCGACGTCGTCATCGTTGGCGCCGGCATCGCCGGCATGTCCACCGCCTGGTTTCTCCACGCGGCCGGCATCGACGTCGCGGTCTGCGAAAAGGGCAAGGTCGCCGGCGAGCAGTCGAGTCGCAACTGGGGCTGGATCCGCCAGCAGGGCCGCGACCAGGCCGAGTTGCCGATCGTCATGGAAAGCATGCACCGCTGGCAGGAAATCGCCGACACGGTCGACACCGACATCGGCTACGCGCGCCTCGGTGCGCTCTATCTGTGCGAAAACGACGCGGAAATGGCCCGCCACGACCGCTTCATGTCGTTCGCGCCGGCTTACGGGCTCAAGACCCGGCGCCTGTCACGGCGGGAAATCGAGGA
The DNA here is from genome assembly GCA_041569645.1 of Gammaproteobacteria bacterium. GTDB lineage: Bacteria > Pseudomonadota > Gammaproteobacteria. The sequence continues at coordinate 16,680 of JBFFXR010000048.1, read as the reverse complement.
CCTGATCGTCGACTGTCCGCCGCGCTGGCAAAGCGCGCTGTTCACGCCCGACGACGGTCGCGCCGAACCGTCGCTGGCGGTGCCGGCGATGGCGCGCAAACTCGCCGGCGACGGCGTTGCGGTGCGCGAGCAGTGCGCGGTGCTCGAAATCACGACGCGCGACCGCGCGGTCGACGGGGTCGTCACGGAGCACGGCCGAATCGATGCGCCGGCGGTACTCGTCGCCGCCGGCGCCTGGTCGAGCCGGCTGCTGCGCGATTGCGGTATCGACTTGCCGCAGCTGACGGTCAAGGCCAGCGTCGCGCGCACCGCGCCGATGACTTCGATCTTCGACGGCAACGCGTCGGGCAGCCAGATCGCGTTTCGCCGCCGCCTCGACGGCGGTTACTCGGTGGCGATGACCGATTACCTCGAGGTTTTTCCGTCGTTCGATCACCTGCGCCACATCGCCGCGTTCCTGCCGCTACTGAAGACGTCATACGCGAAGCTGCGGCCGCGCTGGCCGGAAGTGCGCATCGACGGCAACTACACGGCGACTCGAACGCTGGATCCAAAACCGTCGACCACCTCGGTCGCGCGCCTGCGGCAACGTCTCGTCGATCGGATGCCAGCCTTCGAGAATGTCGAGTTCGTCGAGACCTGGGCCGGCATGATCGACGCGCTGCCCGACGTCGTGCCGGTCCTGGATCGAGCGTCGGTTCCCGACGGCCTGTGGATCGCGACCGGATTCAGCGGCCACGGCTTCGGCATCGGCCCGGCCGCCGGCCGGATCATGGCCGACCTGATCCAGGGCAACCCGGTCGAGTTCGATCTGTCCCGCTTTCGCCTCGCCCGCTTCGCCGACGGCAGCCCGCTCGAACTCGGCCCCGCCATTTGATCGTACCCGGAGTATTTACTCAGAGTTTTTACTCTGAGAAACAACTATTGGCTGTCGATGAGGTTGAGAGGGTTCCAGGCGAAGAGTTGCTCGAGGTGGGCGGCGTGGGCGAACAGGTCGATTTCGCCGTGGGCCTTGCCGATAACCTGAACGCCGACCGGCAAGCCGGTTTCGCTCAGCCCGCACGGCAGCGTTATCACCGGCAGCGTCGTCGCGGTGATCGCGTAGACGAGCCGCAACCAGCGATAGTAATCCGAATACGGCACGCCGGCGGAAAAGCCGGGATAGCGTTCGTCGACCGGGTACGGCAGGTAAATACTCGCCGGGCAGATCAGCAAGTCGTAATCCTGCATGAACTCGCTGGCGTTGACGAAGATTTCGCCCTGCGCGGCCATCGAGTCGAGAATCTCGGCGGTCGTGATCCCGAGACCGTACTCGATGTTCCAGACGTTCTCCGGCTTGATCAGATCCCGAATCCGGTCGAGATCGGGACCGTAGGACAGCGCATAACCCAGTCCGCGCGGTACGTCGAAGGCGCGATCGGCCATCGACAGATCGGGTTGCGCGGTCTCGACCGCGATGCCGTCACCGGCAAGTTTTTCGACCGCCGCGGTTACAACCGCGGCGACCTCGGGCGAAGTCTCGCCGAAACCGAGATCGACGCTAAACGCGATCCGCGCCGGCTTGCGCGGCGCCGCCGCGGCGGCGCGGAACTCGCCACCGGCGTGCGACTTGGCGAGTCCGGCGAGTGAACTGGCGCCGGCCATTGCGTCTGTGAACAGCGCGAGGTCGGCGAGGTCGCGCGCCATCGGACCTTTTTGCGCATAAACGTCGAACGGCCTTCCGCCCGGGCTCGCCGCGATCAGGCCGGGTGACGGCCTGAGGCTGGTTACGCCGCAATAGCTCGCCGGCGTGCGCAGCGAGCCGCCGAGATCCGAGCCCTGCGCAAGCCACGCGCAACCGCTCGCCAGCGCGGCTGCGGCGCCGCCCGACGAGCCGCCGGCCGATAATGCGTGATCGAACGGGTTGCGGGTCGCGCCGAATACCTCGTTGAAGGTATTCGCGCCACTGCCGAACTCGGGCGTGTTCGACTTGGCGTAGACAACGCCGCCCTGCGCCTCGACGCGCGTGACCAGCAAGTCCGAGGTCTCCGGAACGTGATCCTCGAATACCCTGGAGCCTTTGGTCGTGCGCACGCCGGCGACGTCCTCGAGATCCTTGATCGCGACCGGCAGGCCGCCGAGCGGCGTGTTGCGCAAGGCCTGCTTCGCCACGGCTGCGCGGGCGCGCTCGAAGCACAGTGTCGGCAGCGCGTTGATTTCGCCATCGACCTCGGCGATGCGCGCCTCGAGTGCGTCGAGTGCGTCGAGCGGCGAGATCTCGCCGCCGCGCAGCAGCGCGACGACCTCGACCGCGCGCTTCGAAATCAGCTCGTGCACGCGTCGGCGTAGGTTTCGCGCAAAACGTTCTTTTGCACCTTGCCCATCGCGTTGCGCGGCAGCGCATCGACGAAGAACACACGGCGCGGCTGCTTGAAGCGCGCCAGTCGCTCGCGCAGCGCGTCGATTACGGCCGCCTCGTCGAGCGCCGCGCCATCCGCGACCACGACCGCCGCAGCGACAGCCTCGCCAAGATCCGGGTGCGGCACGCCGAACGCGGCCGACTCGACGACGCCGTCGAGCGCGTCGATCTCGGTCTCGATCTGTTTCGGGTAAATGTTGTAGCCACCCGAAATGACGAGGTCCTTGTCGCGACCGAGAATGTGCAGGTAACCGTCGTCGTCGAAGCGGCCGAGATCACCGGTGATGAAGAAACCGTCCGCGCGCAACTCCTCGGCGGTCTTCTCGGGTTTGCGCCAGTAACCCTGGAACACGTTCGGCCCGCGCACCTCGATCATGCCAATCTCGCCCGACTCGACCTCGGCGCCGGTTTCCGGATCGGTAACCCGAATCTCGACGCCCGGCAGCGGAAACCCGACCGTGCCGGCGCGACGCTCGCCGTCGTACGGGTTCGACGTGTTCATGTTGGTCTCGGTCATACCGTAGCGCTCGAGAATTCGATGGCCGGTGCGCTGCTCGAACTGGACGTGGGTCTCGGCCAGCAGCGGCGCGCTGCCGGAGACGAACAGGCGCATGTGCGCGACCAGCTCGCGGTCGAAGCGCTCATCTGCGAGCAGCCGCGTGTAGAAAGTCGGAACGCCCATCAGCGCCGTGGCGTTCGGCAATTCTTCGAGCATCAGCTCGAGATCGAAGCGGCGCAGGAAGATCATCTGCCCGCCGACGCGCAGCATGATGTTGGTCGCAACGAACAAGCCGTGGGTGTGAAAAATCGGCAGCGCGTGCAGCAGCACGTCGCGCTCGGTAAATTGCCAGTACTCGGCCAGCGTCAGCGTGTTCGACAACAGGTTGTCGTGGCTCAGCATCGCGCCCTTCGACAATCCGGTGGTGCCCGACGTGTACAGGATCGCAGCGAGGTCATCGCCGTCGCGGGCGACATTGTCGAATGCATCCGCCAGTTCGCGCCCGGCCTCGGCGAGACTGCCATTGCCATCGGCATCGAGCGTCAGCACCTGGGCATCGATGCCGTCGAATTCAGCCGCGCGCGCCGGGTCGCAGACGAATAGCCGCGGCTCGGCGTCGTCGAGAAAATAGCCGACTTCGGCGCGCGGGTAGGCCGTGTTGAGCGGCAGAAACACGCCGCCGGCGCGCACCGTCGCGAGGTAGAGCGCGATCGCGTCGACCGACTTGTCGACCTGCACCGCGACGCGATCACCCGGTTCGACGCCCTGCCGGCACAACAGGCTGGCGTAGCGACCGCTGTGCGCGATCAATTCCGCGCAGGTCCAGTCGCGTCCGCCGGGCACGCGCAGCAAGATTCGGTCGTCGCGCTCGCGTCCGTCGAGCAAACCGTCGTAGAGCGAATTCGCCGCCATCAGATTACCGGCACCGGTTTGCGCCGGGCGCCGGAAAGCGCGTTGCCGGCGAGGGCCACCAGCAGTATCGCGCCGCCGCCGAGCGTCGCCGCGCTGACGGCTTCGCCAAGCAACCACCAGACCCACAACGGTGCAAGCAATACCTCGGTCATCGACAGCAGCGCGAGCTCCGCCGCCGGCACGACCCTCGAGCCCAACGTGAACACGGCAAGACCGGCGCCGACCTGGAACACGCCGAGCGCGACCGCGATTGCAATGTCGCGCGGCGGCAGGTCGAAACCGTAGCCGCCGGTAAAACAGACGAATGCGCCGGTCATCAACGCAAACACGCCGGCGAGAAACACCGCCGGAAACATGTCCTCGAGACGCCCCCAGCGCAACGCGATCGTAAACACGGCAAAACCGCAAGCCGACAGCAGCGCGCTCAGGTTGCCGGCCAGACGCCCGGCGGCAATACCGTTCGCGACCATGATCAGAATACCGAGCGTGGCGAAGGCCATCGCAATCCAGGTCGCGTGCCGCACCGACTCGCGCAGCAGAACCCAGCCGAGCACGGCGGCGACGAACGGCGCCGCGGCGAACAAAAACATCGCGTTGGCGACAGTCGTCGTCTGGATCGCGTAAATGCCGCCGGCAAACGCGAACACGAGGCCGAGACCGCCGACGACGCCAGCGCGTCCGGCGCGATGAATCGTGCGCAACGGCCTGCCGCCCGAACGCAGCGAAATCAACACGAACAGGAACGCGGCCAGCGCGCACGAGCGGTAGAACAGTATTTGCCAGACGTTGGCCTGCTCGATCAGGCGGATGCCGATACCCATCGTCGACCAGAGCGCGCCGGCGAGCAGCACCAGCGCGACGCCGGTCGCGTAGCGCATCGTCGGTGCGGCAATAGTGGTCGGGTCAACGGTAGCCATGGGCGAGCGATTACCAGGTTCCAGTCGTCGAGATTAATTCATGCCGCCCGTCTTGAAAAGCGCCCGATCGACGGCGCGCCGGATTTCGACGCTAGACTTCGCGGCGCGCGTTCCACAGTTCCCAGGCCAGGCGCGCGCGCACGCCGATGTCGAGCAGCGGCCGCGGCGGCAACCTGCTCGGCTGGCCGAGATCGAGCATGTAGCCAATTAGCTCGTTGTCGACGCCGCAGGCCATGTCGGCCGCGAGCACGCCTCCGGCGGTGCCCTTGGTCACGCCGATCGCATTCTGGCAGACCGAGCTGTAGACGTTGTCGGCGAGCTTTCCGAAGCCCGGCGCGCCGTTTTGCGAAAAACAGATGAAGCCGGTCCAGGTGTACTCCATGTCAACCTCGGGCAGCATCGGAAAGCGCTCGTCGAACAGCTTCTTGTGCCGCCGCGCGATGCCGTCGACGAACGCCCGGGTCTCGCGCATCTTCGGGTTGTAGTAGATGTTATTGCGAATCAGGATACGGTGATCGTTGGTGAAGCGCATCGTGATCGACGCGAAGGCGTTGGCCGGGGTCACGCCCCAGTTGTCCTCGCAGCCAAGCGCGTCGCGCTCGGCCGGCGCCAGTCGCCGCGTCAGGCTCGCGTTGGCGGCAAAAGGCAGCAACCGTCGAACGTAATAGCCGAAATGCTCGGCGAAGGCATTGACGCCGAGGATCATCTGCGCGCCGCGGACTTCGCCGCCGGTCGTCGACACGCGAATCTGGCGGCCGGTTTCGAGGCCGGTCACCGGCGTATTTTCGTACAGCGTGACGTTCTCCGGCAGGCTGTCGGCGAGCCCGCGCGTCAGCGCGGCGGGATTCAGCAGTCGACAGCCCGGAGTGTAGACCGCGGCCCTGAAATGACGCGTGCCGAGGCGGCGATCGAGTTCCGGCTTGTCGATCCAGGTGTAGGGTTCGCCGAGCGCCTCGAGCTCGCGCGCGAAGGGTTCGAGGAAATCGCGAACCCCCTTGTCCGATACCGCCGTCTGGTACTTGCCCGGTCGGGTCCAGTCGCAGTCGATGCCGTGGCGCGCAATCTGGGTTTCGTGGTAGCCGATCGCGAAACGCGCGAGCGCCATGTAACGGTGCGAACCTTCCAGCTCGTCCTTCGAGCTGCCGACCACGTGCGGCAGGTCGATCGCGAAACCCGAGTTGCGCCCGGAAGCGTTCTCGCCGACCTCGCCGGCTTCGATCAGCGCGATCGAGTCGTCGGGGCGGTTTTCGGCGAGACGCCTTGCCGCGGCCAGCCCGGCGTAGCCGGCACCGATGACGATCCAGTCGACCTCGAGGTCGCAGGACAGCGGCGGCTTCGGCGTACGCGGCGGCAGGATCCGGCTCCAGCCGTTGGTATTGTCGTTGACCGGCAGCTGGGCAACGCGTTGCGTGCTCATGCTCGCTCGGCCCAGTCGGCCGGATGGATAGCGAAATGGATGAGTGCGGAGTCAGCCTCGTAGATCAACTCGGTGCCGGCCGGCAGCCAGATGCAGTCCCGGGGTCCCAATTCGTGGACTTCGCCGTTCGCGTGCACGCGCAGCGCGCCGTCGAACACGGTCAGCACTTCGTCGTACTTGATCGTCCACGGAATCCGCGCATTTTGCAGCCGCCCCCAACCGGCGCCGAGTTCGCTGCCGTCGTCGCTGCCGCACACGCCGGCAACCTCGGCCATCTCGCCGTAATCGAAGCGCGGCGCGAACTCGAGCGCGTCGAACGGCACGACGCGCACTGCTGACCTGGGCTCGTTCATTGCTACTTGCATCCTCCAAACAGAGGTGTATATTTCACCATACATAGTTGTATGGATCAATCACTTGTCGGACGCCGACCTGCTGCAAAGCGTCGCCGAGCGCGGCGCCCCCGAAGCCGAGCGCAAACAACTCGGGCGCGTCGACTGGTTGCACCACGCGCTCGATATCTTCGTCGCCGAGGGCATCGACGCGGTGCGCATTACCCGCCTCGGCGACGAACTCGGCGTCACCCGCGGCAGCTTTTACTGGCATTTCGCCAACCGCAAGGATTTACTCGACGCGCTGGTTGAGTTCTGGCAAGACAAGAATACGCCGGCGATCGCCGCCGCGGTCGCCGACGCGCGCAGCCTCGCCGGCGGAATCTTCCGCTTCTTCGAAATCTGTATCGACAGCGCCAGTTTCGATCCACGCCTCGACCTCGCGATTCGCGAGTGGTCGCGGCGCTCGCCGCGCATCCGCGCGCTGCTCGATCGCGAGGACGACGCGCGCATCGAGGCATTGCGGGCGTTCTTCACGCGCTTCGGCTTTCCGATGCCGGCGGCGCTGGTGCGCGCGCGCGTGCTCTACTACGCGCAGATCGGCTTCTACGCGCTCGAGGTGCAGGAACCGCTCGCGACCCGGCTTGGCTACACCGAAGCTTATTTCGAATGCTTTACCGGCCAGCGCGTGCGGCCGGCCGAAGCCGAGCAATTCCGGCAATACATTCTCGATACCTACGGAGGGCAACTGCGATGAGCCGGCGGCGCAAAAGCCGACGCCATCACGGCGTCGCCGATACCAGCCATCGACGCGCGGTCGACTACCGCCACCTGAAAAACCCGCTGCTGCACCAGCCGGCGTTTTCCGACGATCGCGTCGCAGCGATCCACGAGACCGCGCTGCGCGTCGTCGAGGAACTCGGCATTCGCGTGCTGAACGACGAGGCGCGCGCGCTGTATCGCGGGGCCGGCGCCGAGGTCGATGAAACGACGCAGATGGTCCGTATCGACCGCGGCCTGGTCGCCGACGCGCTCGCCAGTGCGCCCGGTGAGTTCACGCTGCATGGCGCCGCGCCGGAGTTCGACGTGACGCTCGGCGGCGAGCATATCGCCTTCGTCTCGGTCGGCGGCGCGCCACACGTCTCCGATCTCGACCGCGGCAAGCGCCCCGGCACGCTCGAGGACACGCGCAACATCATTCGCCTGAGCGAGTATTTCGACGTCATTCACTTGCAGTCGCCCAACGTCGAACCGCAGGACGTACCGGTACACCTGCGCCACTACGCGACGACCGAAAGCCAGCTGACGCTCAGTCACAAACCGCCGTTCATCTTTTCGCGCGGCAGCGCGCAGGTCGCCGACGCGTTCGCGATGATGCGCATCGCGCACGGCGTCAACCAAGCCGAGTTCGAGGCCAGGCCCTGCTGCTACACGGTGATCAATACCAACTCGCCGCGCCAGCTCGACGTGCCGATGTGCCAGGGGATCATCGACTTCGCCCGCGCCGGGCAAATGTCGGTGATTACGCCGTTCACGCTGGCCGGTGCGATGGCGCCGGTGACGATGCCCGGCGCACTGGTGTTGCAGCATGCCGAGGCGCTCGCCGGGATCACGCTCGCACAGGTGGTGCGTCCCGGCGTGCCGGTCATGTACGGTTCGTTCACCTCCAACGTCGACATGAAATCGGGCTCGCCGGCCTTTGGCACGCCCGAGTTCGTGCGCGCGGCCTTCGGCGCCGGCCAGCTCGCGCGCCATATCGGGCTGCCGTGGCGCGGCTCGGCCGCGACCGCGTCGAACGCACCCGACGAACAGGCGGTCTACGAATTCCTGATGTCGGCCTGGGGCAGCGTGCTCGGCGGCGTGCACATGATGATCCACGCCGCCGGCTGGCTCGAGGGCGGACTCACCGGCTCGCTGGAGAAATACATACTCGACATCGAGATGCTGCAGACTTTCGCCGAGATCTTCGTGCCGCTGGCGAGCGATGATCCCGAACTCGCGTTCGACGCGATTGCGAGTGTCGACCCGGGCGGGCACTTCTTCGGCTGCGAGCACACGATGCAGCGCTACCAGACCGCGTTCTACGAGCCGCTGGTGTCGGACTGGAGCAATTTCGGCCAGTGGAGCGAAAACGGCAGCCTCACCGCGACGCAACGCGCCAACGGAATCTGGAAAAGGATTCTGCGGGATTTCGAGCCGCCGCCCTTCGACGCGGCGCGGCGCGAAGCGCTCGACGCCTTCGTCGAACGGCGCAGCGCCGAGGGCGGCGCGCCGACCGACTGAGCGGCGGCTGGCCGCCCTGAGGTGACCGCCTAGGCGTGCGGCGAGCGCGAGGTCGTATTGGTACGCAGCAGCGCGAAGGGCGCGCGTGATACGTGCGGTACCGGCGCGATCCTGAAGCGCGATCCGTCGTTGCCGGCGAAGGCGCGCTCCGGCACCAGCTTGAAGAACGCGGTGCTTTCGTGTTTCAGGTCGGCGCGGTAATCGCGCGGATCGGTGCGCACCCACAGCTCGATTTCGAGCAACAGCGGCCGGCCGTCGGCGAAGGCTCGCGCGGCGAAAGCCTCGACGTCGGCGACCGTATCGATCGGGTGATACTCGCCCTGGTAGGCGACGCCGGTTACGGTCTTGACGTCGAGCAGGTACGGGATCGCGAAGCCGCCGTTAATGAATACGGTTTTCTGCGTGCTGGCGATATGCGCGCGGTGCGCCGGTCCCATGCTGTGGACACGCGTAATGACCGGGCGCTTGAACTTGTTGCGGTCGTCCTCCTTGTCGGTCCACATCTCGAGCGTCATGCCGAGGTAGCCGTCGTACTGGTCGGCCGAAGGCACCGCGTTGGCCTTCCAGCCCTCGCCGAGAACGATTTCGACCTGGCGCTGCTCGCCCGCGCGAATAACGTCGAGTGCGAGCGTCTCGCCCACCTTGTGCTGACCGATCATGCGCGTCACCTGCTTCTTGTCTTCGATGCCATTGCCGTTGATCCGGAAAATGACGTCGTGGGCTTCGAGCTTGCCGGCGCTGGGACCGTCCTCCGGCGTGTCGGTGATGATCAACGCGGCCAGCCCGTCCGGCACGTGAAAGACTTCGGCTTCGTCGGGTGACAGCGACGCGATGACGTCGGCGAATCCGGCGTCGCCCCAGCTCGGCGGCCCGTCGCGCAGTTCGGCGACGACCTCGCGCACCAGATTGATCGGCACGGCGAAGCCGACGCCGGTATTGGTGCCATAGCGAGTCGTCTCGATCGCGGTGTTCATGCCGATGACCTGACCCTCGCGGTCGAACAGCGCGCCGCCGGAATTACCCGGGTTGATCGCCGCGTCGGTTTGCAAGTACGGCAACGGCGCATCGCGATATCGCTGGGTATGCGAGATGATGCCGCGGCTAATCGAATCCGGGTTGCGGCCCAGCGGGTTGCCGACGGCGAAGGTTTCGTCACCCGGTTGCACCAGGTCGGAGTCGCCGATGCGGGCTTGCGGCAAGCCTTCGCAGTGCTCGAGTTCGAGGATCGCGACGTCGGTGCGCGGCGTCGAGTTGACCACGGTAGCGGGAATTCCGCCGGCCCGATTCCAGCCTTTCGGGAAGACTTCGATCAGCGCCGCGTCGGCGATTACGTGATGGTTGGTCCAGACCTCGCAGTTCTGGCGCGATACCAGGAAGCCGGAGCCGTTGCCGGTTTCCCAGACCGAGTCGCCGAACTTGTCGACGGTCACGTGGGACATAGTGCGTATCGAAACCGATACATCGAGCATCCGATCGGTATCGACCTGGTTGTATCGTTCGAGGGCGTAGATTCCGAGGGGCACCAGCCCGGCTATCAAGCCGAGTACAGTCATGCGCCACAAAATCGTACTTTTCCGGTTCATGCGTCACCTCATCGAGTTCGGTGATGCCTCCGTGGTTACACTCTTATATAGACCAATTAGCAATTTTTACGCCAGCAATCGCCAACTTGATCACGTTGTCGGCAATCGGCCTTAAAAATGTAGAATAGTTAACAATTTAGCAATTCGCGGGAACTTTTGCCGCCATCGACCGGCGGCCCGGTGAATCTCGGAAAATTGTCGAATGGCCGGCGCTTGCCGGCGGCAGCGGCGAAAAACCGCCGGCGCCCCGCCACAGATTCAGCGCAGCCGGTACTTGACGACGCGGTCGTTGCCGGAGTCCGCCAGCCACAGTTCGTCGCCGCGAACCTCGACGCCTTCGGGGGTGCGAAACTTGCCGATGCCCCGCCCCGGCTTGCCATCGTCACCGAGCACCAGGCGCAGTTCGCGATCCGGTCCGATGAATTTGACGACATGATTGTTCTTGTCGGCCGCGATCAGCATGCCGTCGGCGGTCAGGTCGAGATAGCGCACGCCGTCGAAGTCGTATTTCGGCCCGCCGAGCTCCTCGAGGACTTCGAGCTCCGGTGACAGCAGCAGCAGCCGGTCGTTGCCGGCGTCGGCAAGCCAGATATTGACGCCGTCGTGCGCGAGTTCGACATCGTGCGGCGATCGCAGGCCGCCGAGCTCGGCGACCACGCGTTCGCCTTCGTAGGCGACCAGGTTACCCGACCAGGCGCCGGCGACGTAGACGCGGCCGTTGGGATGCACGAGCACACCCTCGGGCCCGCGAATCCGCGCGCGCAGCTCGCCGACCAGGCGAGCGTCGAAGCCGTCCAGCTCGTAGATCGTCACGCGATTGTTGTGCGTGTCGGCGACGTAGACGCGGCCGGCGGCATCGAAGTCGACGTCGTGGGTGCCGGACTGGTGATCCGCGCCGAAGGATGCGACCAGATCGAGCGTTTCGGGGTCGAGGATTGCGACGCGATTGTGGCCGACGTCGGAGACGAACAGGTATTTGCCATCCGGCGACAGTTTGACGTCGTGGGGATTCGCGAGCGGCTTTTCGCTGGCGGTGATGAAAGTCAGCTGTGGCGCACCCGCGCCCAGCGCCAGCGGCGACAGACAGGCCAGTAACAGCAAACGGCAACTAGATCGCATCGGGCTACCCTTCCACGGATCGTCGGCGGGGCCGCTATTTTAGCAAAGCGGCCGCGCGAATGCGCAAGCCGGAACCCGCCTCAGGCCGAGGCCAGCGGTCGCGCATACAGCGAGCCGAAATCGCCGAGCCGGTCTTCGATGCCGGCCAGGCGCAGCGCGTGCCACGCCATCGCGTGGTTCGACGAGGTCAGCGGCAGGCCGAGCTCGGCCTCGAGTTCGGCGCAGGCATCGAGCAGACGCACCGACGTGCACGAGACAAAGACCGCGTCGACCGCGGCGTGGCGGAGCAGCTCGCGAACGGCGCGCGCGATCGAATCGGGCGTGATGCGCGAGACGACCGTGTCGCGCTCGCAATTGAACGAGCCGAACACCGGTACCTGGTAACCGCGCGCGGCGATGTAATCAGAAACGATGCGATTGACGTCGGCCGGGTACGGCGTCAGCACGCCGACGCGGCGCGCGCCGAATGCCTCGAAAGCGGCAAACGCGGCGGTGATCGGCGTCGTGCCAACGGCCTCGGGCTGGGCTTCGCGCAGGTTGGCGAGCACGCGGTCCTCGCCGATTGCCATCGACGCCGAGGTGCAGCCGTAGGCGATCACGTCGAGCGGGGTATCGGGCGTGATCAGCCGCGCGCTGTCGATCATTCGCGGTTCCATCGCGCGCAGCGATGCGGGCGTGATCAGGTCATCGTTGGCGATGCGGCTGTGGTAGAGCGCAACGCCATCGACCGCGGCGAAGACGGCCCGCCATTCGGCCTCGATCGTGTAGTCGGTCGCGAGCACGACGAGACCGATTGCGGCGCGCGCGGCGAGCCCGGCGTCGGTGTCGTAGTCGAGGTGCTCGATCAGCAGGGTTTCGTCGGTTGCTTTGCCGGCCGGCTGGCTCATAATGCTCACCTTTCGCGCAGTGAACCGCCACTTTAACATGGATCGAGCCTATTGGGTCGGCCGGTCGATCGCGCTCGGCGCGGCGATTTTCTACGGCTTCAACACGACGCTGTCGAAGCTCGCCTACGACACCGGCACGACGCCGGTAACGGTGACCTTCGTGCGCTTCGCGCTGTCGGCGTTGCTGCTCGCCGCGATCCTGCTGCTGCTCGGCAAATCCTGGCGGATCCGCGTTGCGCCAGCGGTATTCGCGGCCTGCGTGCTCGGCATGGTCATGACGTCGATCGGCCACCTCGGCGCTGTCAAGTTCATCCCGGTCAGCCTGTCGGCAATCATCTTTTATACTTTTCCGCTGCTCGTGATCGCGTGGAAACGCGTCGCGCAGCGCGCGCCAGTCACGCGCCGCGAGCTCACTGCCTTCGTGCTGGCCTTCGCCGGCATCGGCATCGCGCTCGGCCCCGAGTTTCATACCCTCGACCCGGTCGGCATCGCGCTCGCCGCCTGCGGTGCCTGCGGCGCGACGCTGTTCATCCTGAGCTACGAGCGCTTCCCGCCGGATACCGACGCCTATGCCGGCACGCTGTGGATCATGATTGCATCGGTCGCGCTGTCGCTCTTTGCGCTGCCGTTCGGCTTCGATCTCGTGCCGCCGGCGCAGCCGATCGGCTGGTTTCACCTGACTGCCGTTTCGCTGACCTCGGTCGTTGCCTTCGTGCTGTCGCTGCAGGCGATCCCCCGCATCGGCGGTGGTATGTTCGCGCTGTTCATGAATTTCGAGCCGGTCGTGATTTTCATGCTCGCGTGGCTGGTCCTTGCCGAGTCGATGACACCCGAACGGCTCGCCGGCATCGGCCTGATCCTGTTCGCGTTGATGCTCAGCCACTGGCGGTTACTCCGCCCTCGCCCGGAAGTCACCGAAGCCCCGTAATTTACCCGCCCTCCTGCCTGCTATCGCGAGGCGCTATCTGCCTGCCGATTCACCAGCCCGCAGCACGACTGGACGCCGCCGAGTGCCGCCGTTTATACTGGCCGAGCGATTTACGAGATAAAACAACAACGTCGGTACCGATTAACCAACCCGGTATCGGGCCGCCAGAATCGCAGGGGAGGCGCACAACCGTGAAGACTGTATTCGGTATCATCCTGCAACGCCTGGGCCTGGGCCTGCTGACGCTGTTCGTCGTCTCGGTACTGATCTTCGCCGCGGTCAACATGCTGCCGGGTGATTTCGCCCAGGCGATACTCGGACAAGGCGCGACACCAGAGGCAATCGCGGCGATCCGCGAAGATCTCGGGCTCAACAAGAACCCGGTCGTGCGCTACCTCGACTGGCTCGGCGGCATCCTGTCCGGCGATTTCGGCACCAGCTTCGCGCAGGCCAACTTCTCCGCCTTCGCCGGCGCGGATACCGGTAAGGGCGGAATCGGCTCGGTCGCGGCGCAGCTCGAACCACGTTTCATGAATACGCTGTTCCTCGCCACCGTATCGGCCGCGATCGCGGTGCCGATTTCGCTGCTCCTCGGCTTGCTCGCGGCGCTCTACCGCAACTCGATCTTCGACCGCTTCGTCAATGTCGCGACGCTGACATCGATTTCTTCACCGGAATTCTTCCTCGCCTATATTCTCATCCTGCTGCTCGCGGTGCTGAATCCGGTGCTGCCGTCGCTGTCGAGTATCTTCCCCGATATGAGTTTCGGCGAACGCCTCGAAAAAACGCTGTTACCGGCGCTGACGCTGACGCTGGTCGTGACCGCGCACATGATGCGCATGACGCGCGCGGCGATCATCAACCTGCTGGCGAGCCCGTATATCGAGATGGCCAGGCTCAAGGGCATCAGCCCGGCCCGCGTGATCGTGTTCCACGCGCTGCCGAACGCGCTCGCGCCGATCATCAACGTCATCGCGCTGAACCTCGCCTACCTCGTTACCGGCGTGGTCGTCGTCGAGGTCGTGTTCGTTTATCCCGGCATCGGCCAGCTGTTCGTCGACAGCGTCAAGATTCGTGACATCCCCGTGGTGCAGGCCTGCTGCCTGATTTTCGCCGCGGCCTATATCCTGCTGAACCTGCTCGCCGACGTGATGGGTATCATTTCCAATCCGCGCCTGCTGCACCCGAAGTGAGACCCAAGAAATGGCATACGTAACCTGGGCAATCATCTGGATCGCGGCACTATACGTCGGCGGCTGGATTTTTCGCTTCGCCGGCCAGCAGATCAACTGGCCGCGCGAAAACCTGCGCATCTACTTCCGCGACGTCGGCTTGACCGAGTCGGCCGGCTTCGTCCTCGGGCTGGTCGTGCTGGGCTATATTGGTTACTACTATTTCGTCGAACAATCGACTTTCTTCCGCTGGGCGGTGCAGGGCTTCGTCATCTTCGCGCTCGCCGCGGTCGCCTTCCGCGAACTCGGCAAGCGAGTTGGCACCGACACGACGCGCAAGCTGTTCCGGCAAATGCCGGTCACCGCGGCCTTCGGCATCCTGATCATCCTGATTTACATCGTCCTGTCGGTATTCGCCGACCTGATCGCACCCCACGGCCAGGAAGATATCTTCGAGAAGATCAACGTGCTGCCCGGCGGCGACGTCGCTACCGGCGGTGATCCGAATTTCCCGCTCGGCACCGACCAACTCGGCCGCGACCTGCTGTCGCGCCTGATCTACGGTGCGCAGAACACGGTCGGCATCGCTTTCATCACGACCCTGCTGGCGTTCTTCATCGGTGTATCGATCGGCTTCCTCGCCGCGACTCTCGGCGGCTGGATCGACCAGGCCGCGTCACGCACCGTCGACGCGCTGATGGCGATCCCGCAGCTGATCTTCGCGCTGCTGCTGATGACCATCGCGACCGCCTGGGCCGGCAGCGACAAGGCCCTGGTGACGATATACATGATCATCATCATCGCGGTGCTCGACTCGACCCGGGTGTTTCGTCTCGCGCGCGCGGTCGGACTCAACATCGTCGTGATGGATTACATCGAGGCGGCCAAACTGCGCGGCGAAAAGCTGTCCTACCTGATCTTCAGCGAAATCCTGCCGAATGCGACCGCACCGCTGCTCGCCGAGTTCGGCCTGCGCTTCTGCTTCGTGTTCCTGACCATCGCGTCGCTGTCCTTCCTCGGCATCGGCATCCAGCCGCCGCTGGCGGACTGGGGCACGATGGTGCGCGACCTGTCGCAGTTCATCAATTTCGCCCAGTTCAGCCCGCTGACCGCGGCGCTGCCGCTGATGGCGGCCGGCGCGATCGCGCTGCTGACGGTGGCGGTCAACTTCGTCGTCGACTGGATGCTGCACAAGTCGTCCGGCCTCAAGGAGTAAAACCATGAGCGAGCGCCCGATACTGATCAAGGTTCGCGACTTGCACATCGAAGGCCGCGCCGACGAGGAATGGCTGCCGATCGTCAACGGCGTCGATCTCGACCTGCACAAAGGCGAGGTGCTCGGCCTGATCGGCGAATCCGGCGCCGGCAAGTCGACCGTCGGCCTCGCCTGCATGGGTTTCGCCCGCGACGGCTGCCGGATCTCCGGCGGCACGATCGAATTCGACGGCATCGACCTGGTCAACGCCGATGCCGCGACCAAGCGCTCGCTGCTCGGCCGGCGCATCGCCTACGTCGCGCAATCCGCCGCGGCGAGCTTCAATCCGGCGCACAAAATTATCACCCAGCACACCGAGGCGCCGACCGTGCACGGCGTGTTCAGCCAGGCCGAGTCGCAGGCCGACGCGATGCAGCTCTACGAAAAACTGCGCCTGCCGAACCCGACCGAGATCGGTTTTCGTTACCCGCACCAGGTCTCGGGCGGGCAGCTGCAGCGCGCGATGACGGCGATGGCGATGGCTTGCCGGCCCGATCTGATCATCTTCGACGAGCCGACCACCGCGCTCGACGTGACCACGCAGATCGAGGTCCTGGCCGCGATCCGCGACATCGTCGAGCAGTTCGATACCGCGGCGATCTACATAACCCACGATCTTGCCGTGGTCGCGCAGATGGCCAACAGGATCAAGGTGCTGCTGAAGGGCGACGAAGTCGAGGAAGCCGATACGCGCACGATGCTGTCCAGCCCGCAGCAGGAATACACCAAATCGTTGTGGGCGGTACGCAGTTTCGAAAGCAAGCAAAAACCGCTTGCCGAGCCCGACACGGTTCCGGTCGTGAGCCTGAAGAACATCTCGGCGTCCTACGGCTCGACGCCGGTCCTGTTCAACGTATCGTTCGACATCCATGCCAGCCGCACGGTCGCGGTGGTCGGCGAGTCCGGCTCGGGCAAGTCGACCGCGGCGCGCTGCATCACCGGACTGTTGCCACCGTCGCAGGGGCACATCGAGTTCGA
>JBFFXR010000047.1:0-18223 GCA_041569645.1 Gammaproteobacteria bacterium | reverse complement strand
GGTCTGGCTCGGCCTGTTCATCTTCGTTTACTGGCTGTAAGCAAAATCCCGACCCGAAAAAGCCCGGCGCGGAGGGCCGGGCTCGTGATCGGGTCGAGAGACCCGATGGTCAGGCCGCGATCGCGGTCTTGATCGTCTTGAAGGCGTTGCTCTCGATCTGGCGAATGCGCTCGGCCGAGACGCCGAACTCTTCGGCCAGCTCGTGCAGGGTCGCCTTCGGCTCGGTGAGCCAGCGCCGGGTTACGATCGTCTGGCTGCGCTCGTCGAGCTTGGCCAGCGCCGCGCTCAGCATGCGGGTATTGTTTGCCTCGGTATCCTGCGCCTCGAGCAGCAGTTCCGGTGACGGCGTGCTCGACTCCAGCTGGTTGACCGGGGCCAGGTAAGCCGTATCGTCGTCGTCGTCGGCCGACAGGTCGAAGGCGACGTCGTAGTTGTTCAGCCGGTTTTCCATCTCGATGACGTTCTCGCGCGACACGCCGAGCGTCTCCGCGACCTCGTCGATTTCTTCGGACTTGAACCAGCCGAGGCGTTTTTTCTGGCTGCGCAGCTTGAAGAAAAGCTTGCGTTGCGCCTTGGTCGTCGCGACCTTGACGATGCGCCAGTTCTTCAAAATGAATTCGTGGATTTCCGCCTTGATCCAGTGGACCGCGAACGACACCAGGCGAACGCCGACGTCGGGGTCGAAGCGCTTGACGGCTTTCATCAGTCCGATCGTGCCTTCCTGGATCAGGTCGGCGACCGGCAGACCGTAACCGGCGTAATTATTCGCAATCTTGATGACGAAGCGCAGGTGCGGCAGCACGAGCTTTTGCGCCGACTCGAGGTTGCCCGTTTCGCGCAGATCCTTGGCGAACGCGTACTCTTCGTCGGCGGTCAGCATCGGGACGCTGCGCGCGGCCTGGATATAGGCTTCCAGACTCGACGTGCCGGACGGCAGTGCGGGCAGGCTGTTGCGAATGTTGACCAGTTCAGTACTCATCTAATCTCCTCGTTCAGTCGCTATTTTTAGCACTCCTGAAGCTCGAGTGCCAGCTATTAGAACACAAAAAACAGGTAAAGTTCAAGTCCATTAGCGTCGATTAATATACATGTTAACTGTATGGAAATTAACGCTTTTTCCGAATATGTCTACGCCGAAATCGGCGTTTCGGATCAGTTTTGACCGGTCTCCGCCTGTCGGCCTCCAGCCGCCTTGCCAGGCTTCACTGCAAGGCGCAAGCGGAACGCGCCCAGGGCCCGCCGGCGACCCTTAAACCGCCTCGCTTCGGTTGCTATAATGGCGGCCTCGTAGAGACCGGCCAGTCTGTTCCGTTGCTGTCGCCTTTGCGTTTCGATTCGTTGCGATGCCGACCGCATACGCCGCGGAACCCGTTTCCCGCCCGCTTGGGCGCACAATACAGGACATCATTCATGACCATAGCTGCGAACAAGGTAGTCACGTTTCACTACGAGGTCGCCGATCGCGACAGCGGAGAAGTTATCGATTCGTCCAAAGGCGGCGACCCGCTAACCTATTTGCACGGCGCGCAAAACATCATTCCGGGTCTCGAGCAGGAGCTCGAAGGCAAGTCGGTCGGCGACGCGCTCGAGGTTACGATCGAAGCCGCCGATGCCTACGGCGAACGCAGCGACGATCGCATCCAGCAAGTGCCTCGCGATGCTTTCGCAGAGATCGACAAGGTCGAGGCCGGCATGACGGTGACTGCGCAAACCGAATCAGGGCCGCTCAACCTGGTGGTGACCGAAGTCAGCGACGAAACCGTCACGGTCGACGCCAACCATCCACTCGCCGGCAAGGCGCTCACCTTCAACGTCACCGTCGAGGCGGTCCGCGACGCCAGCGACGAAGAGGTCGAGCACGGCCACGTCCACGATCCCGAGGGACACGACCACTAGGCTGATCGCATTCGGGAGGCAAAGCTCATGTCGCGACACGATGCGGTGCTCGGCACGCCCGAGCAACTGCAGGATCCCGATTACACGCCGCCGCTGGCGCAGGCGATCCCGCTCGGTATTCAGCATGTGCTGGCGATGTTCATCAGCAACGTCACGCCGGCGATCATCATCGCCGGTGCGGCCGGTTTCGGTTTCGGTTCGAATTCGCCGGAATTTCCGAGCCTGATCTACATGATCCAGATGTCGATGCTGTTCGCCGGCGTCGCGACCCTGTTCCAGACCATCGGCTTCGGCCCGGTCGGCGCGCGCCTGCCGATCGTGCAGGGCACGAGTTTCGCTTTCATCCCGATCATGATTCCGCTGGTCGCCGGCAAGGGCGCCGATGCGATGGGCATCGTCATGTGCGGCGTCATAGTCGGCGGGATTTTTCACGCCTGCCTCGCGCCGATCGTCGGCAAGATCCGCTTCGCGCTGCCGCCGCTGGTCACCGGCCTGGTCGTTACGATGATCGGCCTCGCGCTGGTCAAGGTTGGCATCCAGTATGCCGCCGGCGGCGTGCCGGCCATCGGCAAGCCCGAGTACGGCAGCCTGCAAAACTGGTTCGTCGCGATGGTCGTCATCGTCACGACGCTCGGATTCAAGTTTTTCACCCGCGGCTTCCTGTCGGTCGCGGCGATACTGATCGGGCTTCTCGTCGGTTACGTCGTCGCGTTGTTCATGGGCATGGTCAGCTTCGACAATGTCGGCCGCGCGGCCGTCTTCGCGTTGCCAAGGCCCTTCCATTTCGGTTTCGAATTCAGCGTCGCGGCGGTCGTCGGCTTTTGCCTGATGGCGGTGATCTCGGCGATCGAAACCGTCGGCGACGTCTCCGGAATTACCAAGGGCGGTGCCGGGCGCGAAGCCACCGACGTCGAGATCAAGGGCGCGACCTTCGCCGACGGTATCGGCACCACGGTGTCGGGCATCTTCGGCGCGCTGCCGAACACCTCGTTTTCGCAAAACGTCGGCCTGATCGCGATCACCGGCGTCATGAGCCGCATGGTCGTGACTTTCGGCGCGATATTTTTGATCGTTGCCGGCCTGATTCCGAAAATCGGCGCGCTGATCGCGACGATCCCGATCGAGGTCCTCGGCGGCGGCGTCATCGTCATGTTCGGCATGGTTGCCGCGGCCGGCGTGTCGATGCTGTCCGATGTCGACTGGAGCCGGCGAAACATGGTGATCTTCGCGGTGTCGTTGTCGATCGGTCTCGGCCTGCAACTCGAACCGGGCGCGCTGCAGCACCTGCCGGCGACCGCCCGGGTGCTGCTGACTTCGGGGCTGCTGCCGGCGGCGGGAATCGCGATCACGCTGAACCTGGCCTTGCCGCAGGATCTCGACGCGGATCCGGACCCGGCCGACGCCAGCGGACTCGGCGGCCAGCAGTACGAAGACGGCTAGCATCCGTCGCTCGATGGCATCGCCGAACAAAAGCTGCAAGAATTGCGTATCCGATCGGCGGCGATGACAATGGCAAGCGATAGCGAACACAATCGATTTTCCCTGAAGTACGTCAACCTCGCGCACCCTCGCCTCGGCGCCAGGCCGGTGTTCGCGACCGACGAGTTTTTCGCCCCGGCCGAGCGCATGCTCAAGCCCGAGCCGGCGGTATTCATTCCCGGCAAGTTCGACGATCACGGCAAATGGATGGACGGCTGGGAATCGCGGCGCAAGCGGGTCGAGGGTTATGACTACTGCATCGTTCGTCTCGGCAGGCCGGGCATCGTTCGCGGCGTCGACATCGACACCAGCCATTTCAAGGGTAACCATCCGCCGGCGGCGTCGCTCGACGGCTGTCTGTGCGACGACGAGCTGCCGGGCGACGATGCAAAGTGGACCACGATCCTCGACTCGGTCGGCCTCGAGCAGGACAGTCACCATCTGCACGATATCGCCGATGCCGGCGTCTACAGTCACGTGCGCCTCAACATCTATCCCGATGGCGGCGTCGCGCGCCTGCGCGTCTACGGCATCCCGCAGTGCAACTGGGACGAGCGCGATCCCGACGAACTCGTCGACCTCGCCGCGCTCGAGAACGGCGGTCGCGCGATTGCCTGCAGCGACCAGGCCTTCGGTTCGAGCATGATGAGTCTCGGCCTGCCCGGGCGCGGCCTCGACATGGGCGACGGTTGGGAAACCCGTCGCCGCCGGGTGCCCGGTAACGAGTGGGTCATTCTCGAGCTCGGTCACGCCGGCGCGATCCAGGCGGTCGAACTCGACACCGCGCATTACAAGGGCAATTATCCGGATCGCGCGTCGATCCAGGCCGGCTACATGCGCGGCGGCACGGTGGAATCGCTGGTCACGCAAAGCATGTTCTGGCGGACCCTGCTGCCCGAACAAAAGCTCGAGATGGACGCGATCTGCCGGTTCGAAAGCGAGATCGAGAGGCTCGGCCCGGTCACCCACGTGCGGGTCAACATCATTCCCGACGGAGGCCTCAGCCGGGTGCGCCTGTATGGCCTGATCGAGCGCTGAGGGCGGCGGAGTGGCCGTCATCAGACTCCAGCTCGAGCCGCTGACGCGTGAAGCCTTCGCGAGCTTCGGCGATGTCATCGAAATCGAGGGTGCCCGCCATTTCCCGATCAACGGCGGCACGATCGAGCGCTATCATGACCTCGCCAATATCGAGATCGACAGCGAGGCCGGCGGTCGGCCGATCATCAGCATCATGACCTGCAACGAGACGGCGAGCCTGCCGTATCGCGTGCGCGTAATCGAGCGCCACCCGCGCGGTAGCCAGGCCTTCGTGCCGATGAGCCCGATCCGGATGATCGTCGTCGTCGCGCCACCCGGCGATGATCCGGACCCGGCGAGCCTGCGCGCCTTCATGAGCGACGGCGCCCAGGGCGTCAACTATCGCGCCGGTGTCTGGCACATGCCGCTGATTTCAGAGCGCCAGGATCATCCCTACCTGATCGTCGACCGCGCCGGACCGGGCGATAATTGCGACGAACTTTCGCTCGCCGCGCACGACATAGTCGTCGATATCTAGCGCCGCGGCGCCCTCAGGTCGGCTCTCCGAGCTGCAAACGCAACCAGTCGTGGAAGGCCTTGACGTGGTATTCCTCGGGCATCAGCACGCCGTGCGCGAAGCCGCGCGCGCGCAGCCCGCGCTGGTTCATTTCCGACGCCGCGGCGTCCTGTAGCAGCACGCGTTCGCCGAACGCATAGACGTCGTCGAGATCGACATCGTCGCGTGCGAGCGTTTCACGCGTGAACAGCCACTCGACTTCGAGTTCGGTCTGCTCGGGTCCCAGCGGCAGCACCCGCACGCTGCGCATGTAGTCGGCGTGCGCGGCGATGAACAGCGACGGCAGGCTGACGAAGTAGCTCTGCCCGCGTTGCAGCTCCTCCGGCGTCAGCCCGGCGAAGGGTTCGCCGGTCAATCGTCCGCTGTCGGACCAGCTTGCGGCGTCGGCGCGCAGCCCGCCGCGATAACGCGGATCCGGGTCGTCGGCGTGGTCGGCCCAGTCGGGCTCGTCGCGGTAATATGAAATCCGGCGGCCGTAGATCGGCACCAGGTCGACCAGCTCGGGGTGGATGTTCGGGCAGTGCAGGCACTCGTTGAAATTCTCCCAGAATACTTTCCAGTTGCAGGCGAGCGTCTTGCGCCAGCGCCGGGCGACGACGAGCTCGGGGAGCGGCCAGTTGTCGATTCGGTCGCTGCCGCGCACGAGGCCGGCGGCGAAGTCCGGCGGGTCGTCGCCGAGCGCGACGAACACCGCACCGCGCCAGATCTCGAGCGGCAGCTCGAGCAGCCCATAGTCGGCCTTGTCGAAGTCGGGCGCCTCGGCGTGCGAGGTGGTCGCCAGCAGGCGGCCGTCGAGCGCATAGGACCACTGGTGATAGGGGCAGGTAATCAGCTTGCGTTCGAGCCGGCCGACGGCCGCGGCGCAGAGCTCGGAGCCGCGGTGGCGACAGGTGTTGTGAAACGCGCGCAGAACGCCGTCGTCGGCGCGCAGCAGCAGCAGGCTTTGCGTGCCGACATCGAAACGGCGGAAACTGCGGGGTTCGGCGAGCTCGCTGTGGTGGCATACGTAGAGCCAGTTGCGATAGAACACCGCCTCGAGCTCGGCGCGGTAGTGCTCGGGATCGGTGTACCAGGCGGCCGGCAGCGACGGCGTTGCGTGTTCGAGCCCGTCGAAATTCTCGGCGTCGCCAAGTTTGCGTGCGGGAGGCTTGCTGCGCGCCATCGCGTCGAAGTCAGGGGTTCAGGGCTTCGCTCTGGCGCTTGATATTGACCAGCGTGCGCAGGCGGCCGAGCAGGTCGATTTCGTCGATCGGCTTGGTGATGAAGTCGTTGCTGCCGGCGCCGAAGATGCCGGTAAAATCGGTGCGTTCGTCCTCGCCGGGCTCGATCGTCATCAGCAGCACCGGCAGCGCGAGGTAGTCGAGTTTGAGCTCGTTGCGCACCGCCTGGATCAGCTCGAAGCCGTTCATTTCTCCCGACAGGGTCAGGTCGGTAATCATCATGTCGAGCGTGCAGGTGCCGTGTTTGCCGAGATCTTCGCGCAGGAATTCGAGCGCGTCGCCGGCATCACGAAAGTGGACGTATTCGACGTTGCTGCGATCGAGGATAGACGTCGTGATCGCGGTCGAGGTCGCGCTCTTGTCGACGTAAAGCACCCTGACCGGGTTTTCGTTGTAGCTGCCGAGGTAGTTGAGGATGAAATTGACAAGCGACTTGTGACCCTCGGACTTGTCGAAATAGGCGGTGACCGCGTCAGTATCTTCCATTTCGGCGCCGACGATGCGCGTGTCGGTGTCGCCGGAGACGACGAAGATCGCGGTGTCCTTGTTTTTCGGCGACTTGCGGATTTCCTCGATCAGTGCGTAGCCGTCGGTGTCGGGCAGCGATATCCCGGTGGTGATGATTTCGAACTCGAAGCGCTTGACCGCGGTCAGCGCCTCCTTGCCGTTGCCGCAGGCAATGATGTCGAGGTCGGGTGCGCGACTGGTCAATTCCTTGAACAGGATCGTGCGCGCCGAATCCGACGAATCAATCAGTAACAGACGACGTTTGCGAGCCATGCTTTCGGGTTCAGGTCGGTTCGATCTGCCGCAGGTGGCGGGCGACCGCGATCCAGGATCCCGCCAGCCCGAGCAGCGTACTAGATGATATCAGAATGACGAAATCGCGCAGCGAAAATGTAATCAGCGTCAGCTCCGACTGGTAGAGCAGGTTCAGCCGCTCGAGCGGCCCGGCAATCGCCAGGTAACCGATTTCGACGATCAGCCACGAGACGATGCCGCCCAGCAAACCATACCAGATGCCGCCGTAGAGAAACGGCCGGCGGATGAAGGCGTCGGTCGCGCCGATCAGCTTGGTGACGATGATTTCCTGGTAACGGTTCTGGATGTCGAGCCGGATCGTGTTGCCGATGATCAGCAGCACCGCGCAGGCGAACAGCACGGTGACGATGAAGACGCCGCGCTGCGCGATCTCGAGTATCGTGTAAAGTCGTTCGAGCCACTCGGTGTCGAGCTTGGCGATCTCGACCTCGGGCAGTGCCTCGAGCCGGCCGAGCAGCGTGCGCACAGCGAAGGTATCGGCGTCGCCGCGCGGGTCGACGACGATCGTATGCGGCAGCGGGTTGCGCGACAGCGTGTCGATGCTCTTGCCGAATCCGGAATGCTCGCGGAATTCCTCGAGCGAGCGGTCGCGCGATATGAATTGCGTCGCCGCGACCGCGTCCATGTCGGCGATTTCGCGTTCGATTTCACGCGCCCGGCGCTCGTCGAGGTCGAGGTCGAGAAACAGGCTGATCTGCGAGCTCGAGCGCAGGTCGCCCGACATCGCGTCGATGTTCTTGACGAACAGGTAGAAGCCTCCCGGCAGCGACAGCGTGATGCCGATTACCGCGACCGTCATGATGGTCGTCGCCGGCGCCTGGTAGATCTTGCCGAGGCTGAATACCAGCGACTGCAGGTGATGCAACAGGTACGCCGACAGGCGAAAGCCGGCCGCCGGCCGCCGGCGGCGCAGGTTACTCGTAGCCATGCCTGATCTCCGGCACGCCCTGATCGAGCTCGTTGAGGATCAGCTCGCCGCGATTCAAGGTCAGCCGCGGCTTGTCGAGTTCGTCGATCAGGCCGAGGTCGTGGCTCGCCACCAGCACGGTCACGCCGACGCGATTGAAATCGACGAAGATCTGCATGATCTCGCGCGACAGCACCGGGTCGAGGTTACCGGTCGGCTCGTCGGCCAGCAGCAGCATCGGCTTGTGCACTACCGCGCGGGCGATGCCGACGCGCTGTTGCTCGCCGCCGGACAGCGTGATCGGCATCGATTTTTCCTTGTGCAGCAGGCCGACCTTGTCGAGCGCGGCGCGCGTGCGACTGGCGATTTCCTGGCGGCGGAAACCCTGAATCAACAGCGGCAGCGCAACATTGTCGAAGACCGACCGGTCGAACAGCAGCTGGTGATCCTGGAAAATGATGCCGATGTTGCGCCGGATGTACGGGATCCGGTGATGCGACACGTTGTTGAGATTGATCCGGTTGAGCAGGGCCTGGCCTCGGGTCGGCTTTTCGATCAGCGCGATGATCTTCAGCAGCGTACTCTTGCCGGCGCCCGAATGGCCGGTGATAAACGCCATCTGGCCGTCGGCGAGATTCAGCGAGACGTTCGACAGCGCCTCGTAGCCGCCCTCGAAACGCTTGGTGACGTTGTGAAATTCGATCATCGAGTGGCGCGCTTCAATCGTCGCTGAGCAGCGCCTCGACGAAGGCCTGGTGTTCGAAAGGCCTCAGATCGGCGGCGGTTTCGCCGACGCCGATGTAGCGAATCGGCGTTTCGAGCTGCTCGGCGACCGCGAAGATCATGCCGCCCTTGGCGGTGCCGTCGAGCTTGGTCAGGACGATGCCGCTGATGCCGATCGCTTGCCGGAACCGGCTCGCCTGCGCGAGCGCGTTCTGGCCGGTTCCGGCGTCAAGCACGAGCAGGATCTCGTGGGGCGCGTCCGGATCCAGCTTGGCGAGCACCCGCTTGATCTTCTCGAGTTCTTCCATCAGGTTCGCCTGGGTGTGCAGGCGGCCGGCGGTATCGGCGATCAGCACGTCGACGCCACGCGCCTGCGCCGACTGCAAGGCGTCGAAGATCACCGACGCCGAGTCGGCGCCCTGGCCCTGGCGAATCACCGGCACGCCGAGGCGCTCGCCCCAGGTTTCGAGTTGCTCTACCGCTGCCGCGCGAAAGGTATCGCCGGCCGCGAGCATGACCTTGAGGCCGTCGTCGCGATAGCGCTGCGCGAGCTTGCCGACGGTCGTCGTCTTGCCGGCACCGTTGACGCCAACCACCAGGATCACGAATGGCCGGCGCGCGCGATCGATGACCAGCGGCGCGGCGCAGGGCGCGAGGATTTCGGCCATCGTCGCACCGAGCGCGTCGAGCAGGCTCTCGTCGTCGGCGAGCTCGCGCCGCGCGACGCGCTCGGTCAGGCGCTCGGTAATCCGCGCGGTCGCGTCGACGCCGACAT
Source organism: Gammaproteobacteria bacterium (assembly GCA_041569645.1). GTDB lineage: Bacteria > Pseudomonadota > Gammaproteobacteria. Next base: position 8,807 of record JBFFXR010000047.1, on the reverse strand, counting down.
CGGCCATCAGCAGGCGATCCTCGAGTTGCTCGCGCAAATCCCCGTCGATCTGCTTCTTGCCGAGAAACAGATCGGCGAGTCCCGACGACAGGTTGGCGCGGGTTTTCGCGAGCCGCTGGCGCAGCGACGCGAACAGTCCCGAAGGCGCCGGCGCGTCTTCCGCGGGAGGAGATTTGAATCCGAACATCTTTTTCCTGGGTCGCCGATTTCAGGCACAATATGCTATCAGAAAGGCAATCATCTGTACCCCAAGGCGTGGCTAAATCGGAGATCAGAATCATCGGCGGGCGCTGGCGCGGACGCAAACTGCCGGTAGCCGATGTCGACGGCCTGCGGCCGACCCCGGATCGCGTTCGCGAAACCCTGTTCAACTGGGTGGCGGCGGACTGCCGGGGCGGTCGGGTGCTCGATTGCTTTGCCGGCAGCGGCGCGCTCGGTTTCGAGGCGGCATCGCGCGGTGCGCGGCGCGTGGTGTTGCTCGAGCGCGAGCGCCGTGCGCTCGACAATCTGTTCGTGCAGGCTGCGCGCCTCGGCGAGGAGTCGATCGAAATCGTCGCCGGCGACGCGCTCGAAGCCGTCGCTCGTATTGGCGGCAGCTTCGACGTCGCCTTCATCGATCCACCCTACGACCAGGGCTCGCTGCGCGCGAGTATCTTTGCGCGACTCGAGCGCGCCGGGCTGCTCGCCGACGGCGCGCGGGTTTACTTCGAATGGCCGCGCGGCGAGGCTTTCGAACTGCCTTCGGCGCGGCTCGTCTGGCTCAAGCGCAAGCGAGCCGGGCAGATCAACTACGCTATAGCCGAATGGCGTGCGACTGGTTAAACTCTGTCGATCGCGCCGCGACCGAGACGCCAAGAGGAAATACATGAGTGCCATCGCGATCTACCCCGGTACCTTCGATCCGGTGACCCGGGGGCACATAGACATTTGCGAGCGCGCGCTCAAGATGTTCGATCGTGTCGTCATCGGCGTTGCCGACAGCCCCGCCAAGCAGCCATTCTTCAATCTACAGGAACGGTTCGACATGCTCGAGACGGTTTTCGCCGGCAACGACCGGATTTCGGTCAAGCCGTTCTCCGGGCTGTTGATCGATTTCGCGCGCGAATCCGGCGCCGAAGTGATCCTGCGCGGCCTGCGTGCGATCTCCGATTTCGAGTACGAGGTTCAGCTCGCCGGCATGAATCGCTCGCTGGCGCCGGAGATCGAAACGGTGTTCCTGACCGCGGCACAGCGCTACGCTTTCGTTTCGTCGAGCCTGGTGCGTGAAATCGCGCGCCTCGACGGCGATGTCTCCGAATTCCTCCACCCGGAGATCTTGCAGCGCCTGACCGATAAGCTCAGGGCCGCCCGGTAAGCTCGGGGGAATCCTGCCATGGCGCTGATGATCACCGACGAATGCATCAATTGCGACGTCTGCGAGCCCGAGTGCCCGAACGACGCGATTTCGCCGGGCGAGGAGTATTACCAGATCGATCCGCTGCTATGCACCGAGTGCGTTGGTCATTTCGAGACTTCGCAGTGCGTCGAGGTTTGCCCGGTCGATTGCATTCCGCTGAATCCGGACTATCCGGAAACCCGCGACGAGTTGATGGCCAAGTACCGCGCGCTCACCGGCAGCGATTGACGTGAACGCGCGCGGCGACAGGACCGTCCGGCCGCTCGGTGGTTTGCTGCTGTGCCTGTTGCTGGTTGCCGTGCCGGCGCGCTCGGCGCAATTCGCGGTCGCATCGGCGCATCCGCTGGCGACCGGGGCGGGCATGGAGATCCTGCGCGACGGCGGCAATGCATTCGACGCCGCGGTCGCGGTCAGCGCGGTGCTCGCCGTGGTCGAACCGTATTCGTCGGGAATCGGCGGCGGTGGTTTCTACCTGCTGCACGACGCCGCGCGCGACCGCCAGGTCATGCTCGACGCGCGCGAGCGCGCGCCGCTGCGCGGGCACCGCGACATGTACCTCGACGAGAACCGCAAGGCTGTCAGCGACTGGTCGATGAATGGCGCGCTGGCGGCGGGGATTCCGGGCATCCCGGCGGCTTTCGAGCACCTTGCTCGGCATTACGGCAAACTCTCGCTCGAACGCTCGCTGGCGCGCGCGATCGAGCTTGCGGATGACGGATTCGCGATCGAGGACTACTACCGGCGGATGGCCGGTTTCCGCCTCGAGGTGCTGAAACGTTACCGCTCGACGCGCGCGATTTTCCTGCGTGACGGCGAGGTACCGCCGGCCGGCACCGTGATCCGGCAGCCGGACCTCGCCGCGACCTTGCGCGCGATCGCGCGCGATGGCCGCGACGGCTTTTATCGCGGGCCGGTCGCGGCGCAGCTGGTCGACGCGGTGCAGGCCAGCGGTGGCATCTGGACGCTGCAGGACCTGAATCAGTACCAGGTCGTCGAGCGCGAACCGGTGCGTTTTCGTTATCGCAATGCCGATATCGTTGTCGCGAGCCTGCCGTCGTCGGGCGGTATCGTGCTCGCCGAGATCTTCAACATGCTCGAAGAACTCGGCCACCACAAGGCGGGCAAGGTCGAGCGCGTACACCAGCTCGTCGAGTCGATGCGACGCGCCTATCGCGACCGCGCCGAGTATCTCGGTGACCTGGACTATGTCGACGTGCCGATCGACCTGCTGACGAGCCGAGCGCACGCGCGCTCGCTGCTGCGCGACTATACCTCCGCGCGCGCGACGCCGAGCACCGAGCTGCGCGCGATCGCCGCCGCGGCCGGCGGTTCCGACACGACGCATTTCTCGATCGTCGACGCCGACGGCAACCGCGTCGCGGCGACGCTGTCGATCAACTACCCGTTCGGCTCGGGGCTAGTCGCCGACGGCACTGGCGTATTATTGAACGATGAAATGGACGATTTCTCCGCGAGCCCCGGCGTGCCTAACGCCTACGGCCTGCTCGGCAGCGACGCCAATGCGATCGAGCCCGGCAAGCGCATGCTGTCGAGCATGACGCCGGCCTTCGTGCGCACGCCGACGCGCACGCTGGTATCGGGCACGCCCGGCGGCAGCCGCATCATCACGATGCAGTTGCTGGCGATGCTCGAATTCCTGCGCGGCGCCGACGCCGCGACGATCGTCGCGCGGCCGCGCTTTCATCACCAGTATTTTCCCGACGCGATCAGCCACGAGGACAACGCTTTCGACGCGGCGATGATCGACGCCTTGGTGAAACTCGGTCACGAACTCAAGGCGATGTCTTACCGCTACGGCAACATGCATGCCATCGTCATCGATAACGCGACCGGTCGGCTCGACGCGGCCTCGGATCCGCGCGTGATCGGCGCAGCCAGTATTTCCGATTAATCGCCTCAGTCGGCGTAGCCCGGCATTTGCCGATCGAGCACGCGCTTCATCGCGGCGAAATACAGCGCGTCGCGCTGGCCCTTGTGCCGGTCGTCGGGATCCGGTGCCTGCACCTGGCGAATGACGTCTTCGCCGATCGGCGCGAGCTTCTGGCCGGTGCTCATCGCGCGGATTTGCGCGCGGCAGACGCGCTCGAGCATGTACAGCAGGCGATAACCGCGCGCGATCGTGTCGGCGGCCACCAGCACGCCGTGATTCTTCAGGAACATGACCTCGTTGTCGCCGAGCAGGCCGGCGAGCCGTTCGCCCTCGGCGAGGGTGTCGGCGGTGCCGGGGTAGTCGTCGTCGTAGGCAATCCGCCCGGCGAAGAATGCCGAGGTCTGACAGGCCGGAATCAGGCGGTTGTCGTCGAGCATGTTGAGGGCCAGCGCCCAGTTCTGGTGGGTGTGCAGAATCACGCGACGGCCCGAGAGCCGGTGCAGCGGCGCGTGGATGCATTGGGCCGACAGTTCGACGATGCCTTCGCCGTCGAGTGTTTCGCCGGCCTCGTTGAAAACCATCAGCTCGCTGGCGCGCGCTTCCGACCAGTGCAGGCCGAATGGCAACACCAGATAACGATCCTCGTAACCCGGCAGGGTCACGGTGAAATGATTGTCGATTCCCTCCTCAAGCTCGTGGTAAACCGCGAGGCGCAACGCCGCGGCAAGATCGATTCTCGCCTGCGCAATCGGATCGATATTGGCGTCGATGGCGTGAATGGACATGAATCTTCTCCGAATTCCGGGGGGTCAGTTTACCCGACTACCTCGGCCGTGCACCACTTCGATGCACAATCAGTGTAGACAGGCAAATTTGCGCCTGCTGGTCAGGTTTGACAGGCGGGGCAGTAGTAGGTTGCCCGCTGGCCGATGACGGCCTGGCGGATCGGCTGACCGCAGGCCGGGCAGGCGCCGCTATTGCCGTAGACCTTGAGCTCGTGGCGGAAGTAACCCGGCTTGCCGTCGGCGCGGGTGAAATCCCTGAGCGTCGTGCCGCCGTGCGCGATCGCATCGGCGAGCACGGCGCGCACCGCGGCGACCAGCCGAGCCGCGCGCGGCTTGCTGACGCGGCGCGCGGCGCGACCGGGGCGAATGCCGGCGAGGTAGAGCGATTCGCTGGCGTAGATGTTGCCGACTCCGGCGACGATACGGCTGTTCATCAACAGATTCTTGATCGCCAGTTTGCGGCCACGGCAGTGCCAGTGGAGGTAGTCGGCGTCGAAACCGTCGCCGAGCGGCTCCGGGCCGAGACTCGCGAGCAGCGGGTGTGCGAGCGGGTCGGCGGCGGTATACAGCAGCGCGCCGAAGCGTCGCGGGTCGCGAAATTTCAGCGCCTGGCCGTCGTCGAGCTCGATCTCGACGTGTTCGTGCGGCGCCGGGGGCGTGCCGCGGGGAAGGATTCTGAGGCTGCCGGACATGCCGAGGTGCCAGATCAGGTGTCCCTCGTCGAGTTGCAGCAGCAGGTACTTGCCGCGGCGCGTGACCGCGACGATTTCGTGCCCGGCAAGGCCGGCGATCTCGGGGCTGACCGGCCAGCGCAGGCGAGTGTCGCGCAGGATCAACCGCGCGATGGATCGCCCCCGCAAATGCGGCTCGATACCGCGGCGCGTGGTTTCGACTTCGGGCAATTCGGGCATCTTAGCGCTCGAAAAAGACCCAGGCCCAGCCGAGGCCGACCATCCAGGCTTCGGTTTCGGAGACCAGCGGGCTATCCTCGATCTCGGCGTCGCGCAGGCTGTCGTAGCGCAGGAAACCGCCGACCCAGTATTCGTCGATGCGCCGGCTCCAGGTGAACTCGCCGCGCAAGCCACTGAATCCGGCGTCGGCATCGTAGGCGGGACGCCCCGCGATGACGTCCTCGGGCTCGACCGAATAAAAATATTCGTGATGCTCCTCGCTCGAGTAGACCGGGCCGAAATTGAAACGCAGCTTCCATTCGCCCAGCGCCTGCGCCGGCTTGCGCCACGACAGCCGCGGCTGGAACACGTAGCCGATGCTGTCGAGGTCACCGTCGACGGTGTAGGCGAATCGCAGCGGCAGGTCGAACCACCAGGCGCTGGCGCCCAGCGCGTAGAAGCGATAGTCGATCGACGGCCCGATTTCGACAATCGCATCGAGTTTGTCCATCCCGGCGCGCTCCGGCGTGTCCTCGTCGACCGGCAGCGACAAATTGCCCGACAACGCGAGTCGCAAGTCGGGTTGCTCGAAGAGGATGCCCTGTACGCCTTCGTCGACGCGCACGCGCTCGCCGCGAAACTTGAGATATGGCGCGACGATGAGGTAGGAAGAGTCGCGGCGCGAACCGCGATAATCGGGCGCTGAAAGTCCGACCAAGCCGGCGCCGACTTCGAGCCGCGGCAGCACCGCGTCGTCGGCCACGGCGACGCCGGCGAGTAGCAGCAGGACGAGGCTAGGCAGGATTTTCATCGGCGCCTGGCGCGAGTAACCGATAGTAGGCATCGGCGGGAAAATGATACTGCAGGCCGATCGCCGGGTGCGCGATGATGATTTCGGGCTCGATCGACAGCAGGTAAAACTCGGCTCGGCGACCGTCGGCGAGTCGCGCCCGGACCTTCTGCTTCGGCGTCGTCGCCGCGGCGTAGCGCTGGACTCGCGAAGCTTCGAGTCCCTGCCAGTTGTCGATGAGCCGCGCCAGCGCGGCGGCGTCCACCGTGCCGTCAGCCTGCCAGCGGCCGTCGGCATCGCGGGTGATTTCGAACGCCGGCAGCTCGAGTGCATCGAGTTCGAGGCCGCGTGGCAGCAGCCGGCGATCGACGAGGCCGACGAGTCCCTGGACGATAAACGGCAGGTGTGCGTCGGGCAGCAGGTAGATCGTCGATCCGATCATGACGTAGCGGCGCTGGCCGATGTTGTTGGTCGCGCCGAACAGGACCGAGGTGTCGTTGAGGCGCAGCATCGCGCGCGGATGGTCGAGGCCAATCGTCGCCGCATCGATCTCGTCGGCCGGCAGACGCGAATCGGTCGATGCGTTGGCGATGTCGAGCAGGCGCTCGACGTTGATGTTGTTGGCCGGCCAGTCGACCGGTGCCTCCAGCGTCCAGCCGGAAGCTTCGCGCGCGAGCGCGAGCGATTCGTCCGCGGTCCGGATTTCGACGCGGTTGACGTCGGCGGCACGCAGCGCCGTTACGCGATCGGTCTTGTCGCGTCCGGTTTGCAGATCGTAGCGATTGCCGACCCAGGTAAACAGTACGATCAGCACGATCAGCACGTAGTTGATGATCCAGCGCCGCGACAGCATCAGCGTTTACGCCGTTTGAGCCAGATGCGCAGCCCGCTGGCGACGAGCGCGAGCGGTAGCCCGAACAGGAAGGCGAGCGCGATCAGTATTTGTTGGGTTGGCGACAAATCGAGCCGCGTGTCGGGCGCCGGCCGCGGGCTAATCGCGATCAGGTTGTCGTCGTGACTCAGCCAATTGAACAGGTTGAGTCCGATCTCGAGATTGCTGCCGTTGCCGAGGTAGCGATTGGACAGGAAGTCGGCGTCGCCGATGACGGCGACACGCTGCTCGACGAGCTCGCCATCCTCGTCGTGGCGGCTGCGCGCCAGCGTCAGGCCGATGGTCAGCGGACCGGCCGATTCGTCGTCGTCGTCGCCGCGGCGGATTTCGCCGCGCAGCTCGCCGATCTCGTTCCAGCTGCGGCTGTCGGTTTGCAAAAAAACCTGCGACAACCACTCGTCGCCGCCGTGGTACTCGAGCGCGCGGGCCCCGGGAAACAACGACAGGCTCGCCACGCCGTGCGTGACCGGATGCCGGGGATAATCGCCGATCAGCGCGAAATCGATCCGGTCGAGCCCCATCAGCTGGCTGTTCGGATCGACTATTATGCCCGGTAAATGACCGATCGCGAGATCGTCGAACAGCAGCTCGAGGCCGTCGCCGGCCTGTCCGGGATCGGCCAGCCAGAGCAGGTTGCCGCCTTCTTCGACCCAGGCCCGCAGCAGCTCGACCTCGCCCGGCAACAGCGGGATGCGTGGGCTGGCGAGCACCAGCACGCTGGTGTTGTCGGGGATGCTCGCGGCCTGCATCAGGGCGAGGCTTTCGATCCGGTAGCCGCGGCTGGCGAGCTGGCCGGCGAGCAGGCTCAGATCGTGGTTGGCTTCACGGTGAGGATGTCGCTCGCCGTGACCCTCGACGAACACCAGCCAGCGTTCGCCCTGTCGCAGCAGTCGCTGGATCGCGCTGCTGACGGTCGATTCGCTGACTTGCGTTAGCTTCTCCTCGCGCCCCTGGTAGCTCAGCAAGACTTCGCCGTCGTAGCGAATGTCGTGCTTGCGCAGCAGCTCCGGGACCAGATCCGGATTCACGCTCCGGTAGCGGATGTTGGTCTGCAGTTGCGCGTAGCGTTCGAACAGGGCTTCGAGCAGCGGCTTGGTCTCGTTGATTGGCGATACGAAAAGGGTCACTTCGAGCGGCTGTTCGATCGCGGCGAGCAGGCGTTCCGATTCCTGCGACAGGCTGTTGCGCTGACCCGTGCTCAGGTCGAAGACCAGCGAATGGCGCTCGCTCAGCCACGCCAGCACGCCGAGCAGCGCAAGAAACAAGACGACGAACACGCCCGACTGTATCCGGTATTGCCAGCGGCTGCGCCGATCGACCTTCACAGCAGGCGCTCGCGGTCGAGCCGGCGAATCGTCAGGCCGACGAAGGCGACGATCAGCAGCAGGTAATAGGCGAGATCCGCAGTATCGAAAGCGCCCTCGAGCATCGCCTGGTGATGTTGCAGCAGCGAGAGGTAGGCGATCACCGACTGGCCGTTGTCGAGGCTCGCACCGACCCAGTCGACGATCCAAAGCATCAGCAGCGCGCCGAAGGTCGAGACCGCGGCGATGGTCTGGTTTTCGGTCAGGCTCGACAGGAAGAGGCCGATTGCGGCGAAGGCGGCCAGCAACAGCAGCAGGCCGAGACCGATCGACAACAGCTTGCCGGCGTCGGGGCTGGTGCCGAGATACAGCGACAGCGGCATCAGCATCAGCATGCCGACCAGTATTGCGACGAAGCCGAGCAGGCCGAGGTATTTGCCGATTACGATCTCGCTCATGGACACCGGAGCCGAGATCAGCAGGCTCAGCGTCCGATTGCGCTTTTCCTCGGCCAGCGTTCGCATCGTGATCAACGGCATGATCATCAGCAGCACGATCGCCGCGACCTGCATCAGCGGCGTGATGACGACATCGGTTACGCCGGGTGTATTCTCGAGTTGCAGCAATTGCGGCTGCAGCAAAAAGTAATTGTCGAGGTTGACGAGAAACATGTAGCCGAGGATGACCTGGACGACGGCGAGGATCACCCACGCCAGCGGCGCGAGAAACAGCGCGCCGAGTTCGCGTCTGGCGATGACCCAGATCACGACTCGTCCGCCGATTCGTCGCGGGTCAGCTCGATGAAAAGGTCTTCCAGCGACTGTTGTTCCGGCACCAGTTCGTAAAGGCCCCAGTCCTC
>JBFFXR010000046.1:0-18234 GCA_041569645.1 Gammaproteobacteria bacterium | reverse complement strand
CTGGCGAAGACCGTGAAGGGCTACGGAATGGGCGAGGCCGGCGAGGGCCAGAACATCACCCACCAGCAGAAGAAGATGGTGTCGAACCTGTCCGACGAGGACATCTGGCGGCTGAACCGCGGCGGCCATGATCCGCACAAGATTTATGCCGCCTACGCCGAGGCGGTCGAATACACCGATCGTCCGACGGTTATCCTGGCGAAGACGGTCAAGGGCTACGGCATGGGCGAGGCCGGTGAGGGGCAGAACATAACCCACTCGCAGAAAAAACTCGGCGAGGATGCACTCAGGGCGTTTCGCGACCGGTTCAACGTGCCGATCGACGACGACAAGATCGCCGATGCGCCGTTCTACCGCTTTCCGGAGGACAGCGAAGAAATGCAGTACATGAAGGCCGCGCGCGAAAAGCTTGGCGGCTACATGCCGGTGCGCAGCGACGACGCCGAGGCGCTTGCGATCCCGGGGCTGGAAATCTTCGATGCCTTGCTCAAGGACACCGGCGAGCGCGAAATCTCGACGACGATGGCCTTCGTGCGCATGCTGTCGACACTGGCGCGCGACAAGCAAATCGGCCAGAACATCGTGCCGATCGTGCCCGACGAGGCGCGCACCTTCGGCATGGAAGGCATGTTTCGCCAGCTCGGCATCTATTCCTTCGCCGGTCAACTCTACGAGCCGATGGATTCCGATCAGGTCATGTATTACAAGGAAGACGTCAAAGGGCAAATCCTCGAAGAAGGCATTACCGAGGCCGGCGCGATGTCGTCGTGGATCGCGGCCGCGACCGCCTACAGCACGCACGGCGTCAGCATGATTCCGTTTTACATCTATTACTCGATGTTCGGTTTTCAGCGCATCGGCGATCTGGCCTGGGCCGCCGGCGACATGCAGGCGCGCGGGTTCCTGATGGGCGGCACCGCCGGACGCACGACCCTCGCCGGCGAGGGCCTGCAGCACCAGGACGGCCACAGCCACGTGCTCGCCGGCACGATCCCGAACTGCATTACCTACGATCCGACCTTCGCCTACGAACTCGCGGTCATCATCCACAGCGGGCTTAAGCGCATGTACCAGCACAAGGAAAAGGTGTTCTACTACATCACCGTGATGAACGAGAATTACCCGCACCCGGAAATGCCGAAAGGCAGCGAGGACGGCATCATCAAGGGGATTTACTGCCTCGACGAGGGCGAGGAAAAAGGCACCAAGGTGCAGCTGCTCGGCTCCGGCACTATCCTGCGCGAAGTCATCGCCGCCGCCGAGTTGCTGAAGTCCGATTTCAAGGTCAACGCCGACGTCTGGAGCGTGACCAGCGTCAACGAGCTTGCCCGCGAGGGTCAGGACTGCGTGCGCTGGAACCGGCTGCACCCGACCAAGAAGGCGCGCCGCTCCTATCTCGAAACCCAGCTGCAGGGTCGCAAGGGGCCGGCGATAATCGCCACCGACTACATCCGGGCCTTTACCGAGCAGCTGCGCGAATTTGTGCCGATGCATTACGTCACGCTCGGTACCGACGGCTACGGCCGCAGCGACACGCGCAGCGAGCTCAGAACATTCTTCGAGGTCAATCGCTACCACGTGGTCGTCGCCGCGCTCAAGGCGCTCGCCGACGAGGGCGAGATCGACAGCAAGCTCGTGCAGCAGGCGATCAAGAAGTACGACATCGATCCCGAGAAACCCAATCCGACGACCGTCTAGGCGGGCGCGCAGGAGACTCCAGTGGCAGACAGTAAAACCATCAAGCTTCCTGACGTCGGCGATTTCTCGGACATCGAAATCATCGAGGTGCTGGTCGCGCCGGGCGACAAGGTCGAGGCCGAGCAGGGCCTGATCGTGCTCGAATCGGACAAGGCGACGATGGAGATCCCGAGCCCCGAGGCCGGCACGATCGAGAAACTGGTCGTCAGCGTCGGCGACCGCGTCAACAAGGGCGACGACATCGCCGTGATCAGCCCGAGCGGCGGCGGGGATGCCGGTGGGGACAAGGACGCGGGCAAGCAGGAGGACGCCAAAGACGACGAACAAAAAGCGCAAGACAAGGACGCGGCGAAGCGCGAGGAAAAATCAGGCGACAAGGATGAGGCTGCCGGCAAGGCTGAGACCGAACCGGCTAAAGCCGCGGCCGAAACCGCGGCGGCGACGCTCGGCAAGACGCGACGGCCGCACCCGGGAGACAGCGGCGGCGGCGAGCGCAGCACCCACATGATTCACGCGAGTCCGTCGATCCGTCGCTACGCGCGCGAACTCGGTGTCGATTTGCAGCAAGTCGTCGGCAGCGGCCCCAAGGGGCGCCTGCTCAAGACCGACGTCAAGGCCTTCGTCAAGTCGGCGATGACCGGTGGTGGCGCGGCCGCGGCCGGCGGAGTGGCGGTCGCCGCAATCCCGGACGTCGATCATTCGAAGTTTGGCGAAATCGAGAGCCGGCCGCTCAGCCGGATCAAGAAAATCTCGGGTGCGCACCTGCACCGCAGCTGGGTCAACGTGCCGCACGTCACCCAGTTCGACGAGGCCGACGTTACCGACCTCGAGGCGTTTCGCAAGTCGCTGGCGAAAGAAGCCGAGCAGAAAGGCGTACGCCTGACGCCGCTGATCTTTTTGATGAAGGCGGTGGTCAGCGCGCTCGAGCAATTCCCCGATTTCAACGCGTCGCTCGATTCGGCCGGCGAAAACCTGATCCTGAAGAAATACTTTCACATCGGCATCGCGGTCGATACGCCGAACGGCCTGGTCGTGCCGGTCGTCCGCGACGTCGATCAGAAGGGCATTTACGATCTCGCCGGCGAACTCGGCGAGACCTCCAAGCGCGCGCGCGACGGCAAGCTGTCGCCGACCGACATGCAGGGCGGCTGTTTTACGATTTCGAGCCTCGGCGGCATCGGCGGGACTTACTTCACGCCGATCGTCAATGCGCCCGAGGTCGCGATCCTCGGCGTGTCGCGCTCGAAGATGCGGCCGGTCTATCGCGATGGCGAGTTCGTTCCGCGGATGATTCTGCCGTTCGGTCTTTCCTACGATCACCGCGTCATCGACGGCGCGCAGGCGGCGCGTTTCACCAGCTACCTGGGCCAGGTCATCACCGACATCAGAAGGGTATTGTTATAACCATGAGCGAACAAAAACTGCTGCTGCCAGACATCGGCGATTTCGACAAGGTTGAGATCATCGAAATCCACGTCGCCGCCGGCGACACGGTCGAAAAGGAGGACTCGATCCTGACGCTGGAGTCGGACAAGGCAACCATGGATATCCCGTCGCCGTTTGCGGGCAAGATCAAGTCGCTGTCGGTCAAGGTCGGCGACAAGGTTTCCGAAGGTGACCAGCTCGGCGCGATCGAAACCGATGCGGACGGCGCCGGGGCGGACGACAAGACGGCCGCCGGCGGGAAGACCGAAAAGCAGGAGACTTCGAAAAGCGAGACGAAAGATGCCGCCAAGGGATCGTCCGGCGGCGGCAGCGACCTCGACGCTGAGGTGGTCGTACTCGGCGCCGGTCCTGGCGGCTACACCGCGGCGTTTCGCGCCGCCGATCTGGGCAAGAAAGTCATCCTGGTCGAGCGCTACCCGACGCTCGGCGGGGTCTGCCTCAACGTCGGCTGTATCCCGTCCAAGGCCTTGCTGCATACCGCGCTGATCATCAACGAAGCCGAACACATGAAAGCCAACGGCGTCGATTTTGGCAAGCCCAAGATCGATCTCAAAGGACTCAATGGCTTCAAGGAAAAGGTCGTCGGCAAACTCACCGGTGGTCTTGCCAGCCTCGCCAAGCAGCGCAAGGTCGAGACCGTGACCGGCGTCGGCAAGTTCGTCGACGCCAATCATATCGACGTCGAACACGACGGCAAGACCCGCCGCATCCGCTTCGAGCACTGCATCATCGCCGCCGGTTCGCAGGCCACGCAGATTCCGTCGTTTCCGAACGACGACGAGCGCGTCATGGACTCGACCGATGCGCTCACGCTCACCGGCGTGCCGAAAAAACTGCTGATCGTCGGCGGCGGCATCATCGGCCTCGAGATGGCGACCGTCTACGATGCCCTGGGCTCGGAAATTACCGTCGTCGAGTTCATGGACAGCCTGATCCCGGGCCTCGACAAGGATCTCGTGCGACCGCTGCAAAAAATCATCTCGAAGCGCTACGCGGCAATCCACCTGAAAACCAAGGTCTCCGAAATCAAGGCGCAGAAGAATGGCCTCAAGGTCAGCTTCGAGGGCGACAAGGCTCCAGACGCGGCGATTTTCGACAAGGTGCTGGTCGCGGTCGGGCGCACGCCCAACGGCAACAAGATCGGCGCCGACAAGGCCGGCGTCAAGGTCGACGACAAGGGTTTCATCCCGGTCGACAACCAGCAGCGCACCAACGTGTCGAATATTTTCGCGATCGGCGACATCGTCGGTCAGCCGATGCTTGCGCACAAGGCGACCCACGAGGGCAAGACCGCGGCCGAGGTCATCTCCGGCATGAAGTCCTTCTTCGAGCCGCTGACGATTCCGAACGTCGCCTATACCGACCCCGAGGTCGCGTGGATGGGGCTGACCGAGACCGAGGCCAAGGCGCAGGGCATCGAATACGAGAAGGGCGCGTTTCCGTGGGCCGCGAGCGGCCGCTCACTCGGCATCGACCGCGACGAGGGCATGACCAAGGTGCTGTTCGACAAGGAAACCAAGCGCATACTCGGCGCCGGTATCGTCGGTCCGAACGCCGGCGAACTGATTGCCGAAGCGGTACTCGCGCTCGAGATGGGCGCCGACGCCGAGGACATCAGCCTGACGATCCATCCGCATCCGACGCTGTCCGAAACTTTCAATTTTGCCGCCGAAATGGCCGAGGGCACGATTACCGACCTGTACATCCCGCGCAAGAAGTAAACCCCTGCCCGGGCGGCACAGGTCGCGGTATCGAGACCGATGACACTGCTGCACTACACGCTGACCGGCGACGGGCCGCCGCTGGTCGTCCTGCACGGCCTGTTCGGCTCGAGCAAGAACTGGCAGTCGCACGCGCGCCGCTTCGGCCGGCATTTCGCGACCCATTGCGTAGACTTGCGCAACCACGGTGAATCCTTCCACGACGACGAGATGAACTACCCGGCGTTGAGCGCCGACGTGGTCGCGCTGCTCGATCATCTCGGGCTCGAATCCTGTCACTTGCTCGGCCACAGCATGGGCGGCAAGGTCGCGATGCTGCTTGCCCTGCAACATCCCGCGCGGGTCGACCGGCTGGTCGTCGCCGATATCGCGCCGGTTGCCTATTCGCACCATTACGACGACCTGATCGATCCGATCATGGCCTTGCCGCTGGATTCGATCGAGTCGCGCGTACAGGCCGATCATCGCTTGCGCCCCAATATCCCGGAGGATCCGCTGCGCGCGTTTCTGATGCAGAATCTGGCGCGTAGCGAAACGGGCTGGCGCTGGCGCGTCAACTGGCCGGTCATTCAACGCGAGATGGATGAATTGACCGGCTACGATATGCCGACCCTGTGGCGCGTCGATGTGCCGACGCTGTTCCTGCGCGGGGCGCGCTCGGACTATATCGGCGAACTCGAACTCGAAGTCATCGCGCAACATTTCACCGACTTCGAACTCGCGACGCTCGACGACGCCGGACACTGGCTGCACGCCGAGCAACCCGACGCGTTCGTCGAGCGCGTGCTCGCATATCTCGGCGCCATCGACGCTCAAGATTGAAGTTCCCGGGCCGATACAACGGCCGTATCGTCGAGTAAATCGGACCCGGATGTTGCGAACCGTCTTTGCCTTGCTGCTTTTTTGCGCCGGACCGGCGCTGGCCGTTACGCCGGCGCGCTATGTCGCATCGCTCGACGAATCGAGCTGGGAGCTGACCGAATCCAGCGCGACGCTGTGCCGCATGGAGCACGTGATCCCGCGCTTCGGCCGCGCGATTTTCGAACTGGAAGCGGCGCGGCCGGTGCGCCTGCGGCTCGAAACGACCCGGCGTTTCGACCAGGGCACCAACGTCGAGTTGCGCACCGAGATTGCCGGCTGGGGCGAACCGCAGCTGCGCGAGGTACTGGCACGCTACGAGACTGCCGGCGGCCGTCGGCTGTTCAACATCCCGGCGGCGATTGCCGAACGCGTCTACGCCGAACTGCGCGCCGGCTTGCGGCCGGGTTTCCTGTTCTACGACGACGCGCCGCTGATCGCGTCGTTGTCGACCGTGCAGTTTGGCGCCGCCGAGGTCGAGTTTCGCCGCTGCGGCGCTGCGCTTTACCGCGACAACTTCGACGACGTGCGCGTCAGCAGTATCTACTTCGAGCCGGACCACGAATTCGCCAGCCTGCAGCAGGAAGAAACCGCCTTCGGCCGCATGCTCGAATACCTCGCGATCAATCCCGGGGTGCGCGAAATCGTCATCACCGGCCACGCCGACAAGACCGGCACGATCTGTTACAACCAGGGCCTTTCCGAGCGGCGCGCGTGGTACGTCCACGAACTGCTGGTCATGCTCGGCGTCGATGCAAACCTGCTGCGGGTCGCCTACGCCGGCGAATCGAGGCCGGCGCGGCCCGGCAACAATGACCGCATTCACGCCGCTAACCGACGGGTAACGGTCGAACTGCGGCGTTGATCGCCGCGCCTGACGGGAACAATCGATGAGTGACGAAACCGAGATCAAGGTGCGCCGCATGCTGCAGGCGCTCGAACATCAGATCGTCGAGATCAACAAGCGCAATATTGGTGAAATCGCCGGTGAGATCGACGCAGCGCAATTTCTGCGGTTTGCCGAGGCGATCGCGGTGAGCCGCGCGCAGTATCTCAAGGCGGCGCTCGCGATGGTCGTCGAGCGCGACGGCGAAACGCGAATCGAGGTCGGCGGCGACCTGATCGACAAGCGCCGCAATTATCACGAAGCATTGCGCGGTTTCAACGCACTCAGGCACGCGTTGACGCGCGGTTACTTCGTCCTCGGCGACGATGCCTGATTTCTAGTCGCGCCCGAGGCGCGAATACTTCGAATTCCAGTAGACCTCGCCGCTGCCATCGGCGCGCGCCTGCGCGCGGGCTGCGATGAACAGCAGATCGGACAGGCGATTGAAATAGCGTCGCGTTTCCGGGTTCAGCTGTTCGACGTCGTTGAGCGAGATCAGCGAACGCTCGACGCGCCGGCAAACCGTGCGTGCGAGCTGCAGCGCCGCGACCGCCGCCGAGCCCCCCGGCAGGATGAACTCGCGCAGTTCCGGCAGATCGGCATTGAGCTCGGCAATGGCGACGTCGAGCGCGGCGACGTAATCGACGCCGAGCAATTGCTTGCCGGGCTGGCACAGCTCGGCCCCGGCGTCGAACAAATCATGCTGAATCTCGAACAGCAGCTTTTGCAACGCGCCGTCATCGAGCCGGCTGATCGCGACGCCGAGCACCGCGTTGAGTTCGTCGACCTCGCCCATCGCGACGATGCGAGCGTCGTTCTTGGCGCGACGGCTACCGTCGGCGAGCCCTGTCGTGCCGTCGTCGCCGGTGCGGGTGACGACCTTGGTCAGGCGTTTGCCCATTATTCGAAGCGGTAACCGACGCTTAGCATGGCATTGCGCTCGGGGCTGGGTTGATAGCCGGTGGTAAAGCCGTCGGTGGATACGAATTCGGCATAGGTCTCGTCCGCCAGGTTGTTGATCCTGAGATTAACATCCCAGGCTTTGTAACGATAATCCATTCCCGCGTTGATGACGGTAATCGAGCCGAGTTTATCCAGATCGTTGGCGTTGTCGCCCTGTATGTGGCGCGGCGACCTGTAGTGCCACTCGACGAAGAAGTTCCAGGACTCGCCGACGCTGACGTTGCCGGTCAGCCTGGCGATTTCGTCGGACACGCCCGAGATGTCGTTGCCATCAAAGGAACCGGAGCGGAATTTCGCGTCGACCAGGCCGAATTCGGTAACCAGCGTGAACGCAGTGGTGATCCGGCTTATTAGCGACAGCGTCAGCCCATCGCGCCGCGTATCGTCGAGGTTGACGTTTTCGCCGAACAGTCCGGCATTGGGGTCGAATTCGATTTCGTTCTCGAGATCGAGCCGGTACAGCGATGCGTTCAGTCGGTGCTGCGCACGTTCGAACTCGACGCCAAGCTCGTAGGATTCGCCGGTCTGAGTCTCGAGAATTTCACCAGGCGCGGCCAGCGCGAGCTCATTGACCTTGGCAAAGCGGAAGTTTTCGTCGACGCGGAACGTCACCCTGATGCGTTCATCGATGCGGTATGCGAAACCGAGCTCGTAGACGCTGATGTCGTCATCGACCTCGATACCGGCGGGAAACGAAAAGATATCCGTCATGTCGTTTTCGACGCTCGATCGCCGCGCGCCGAGGGTCAACTGCAGCGCTTCGGTCAGGCGCGGGTTTGCTTGCAGGTAGATGCTTTCGTTAGTCTGGTCGTTGCTCGAGCTGGCAACGCCAAAGATATTGGGAATCTCGATTTCGAATTCGGTCTGCTCCAGGTCGATACCGACCACGTAAGGGACTTCATAGCCGGCTTGCCAGGTACCGGAAAGCTTGGGGTTGAGGCTGCTGTTCTCGCGACGCGAAAAGCCGTCGTCGGGACTTGCCCCCGAGCGGAAGCTTTGCCGTAAATCGGCGTCGGTCTCGCGCCGTGTACTATCGATAGCGAAGCGATGATCGCCCAGCCGACGCTCGTATCCGAGGCGCAGCACGCCGGTATCCTCATCGATAAAGTCCTCGGAAAAGGTCGGAAATGATTGTCTTGGATCGTCATCGAATTCCGCCTCCAGCAGTGCTCCCGGCAACTCGACCTCGTCGCGAATTTCCTGCAGTTCGACAAAGTAGCGGCTGTCGGTGTCGACATAGTCGAGAATCCCACTGAAGTTGGTGTTTTCCTCGGAATTGTTATCGCGGTAGTGATCGGCCTCGAAAGTTTCGGCCGAAATGCGGTAAGCCAAGCCGTTGCGAATTTCGCTCGACGAGCTGAATCCGAGACCGCGAAAGCCGAAGCTACCGAAGCGACCGCTGACCTGCTGGCGCGTCTCGCCGGCGTCGCGTGTAATAATGTTGATCACGCCGCCGACGGCCTGGTCGCCGTAGAGACTGCCGGCGCTACCGACCAGCACCTCTATACGCTCGATATCCTTGGGAAAAATATGGTGCAGGTCCGGTGATGCGGTATCGCTGTTATTGAGTCGACGGCCGTTGACCAGCACCAGGGTGTTGGCGTTGGCGGTCGACGAAAAACCGCGCACGCTGACCGTGACGTCGGTGCCGTTACCGAACAGGTCGTCGACCTGCACGCCCGGAACGCCTCGAAGCAACTGACTGGTCGTAACGGCTCCGCTACGTTCGATTTGCTCACGGGTCACGACGTAAACCGTCGCGCTCGACTGGTTGTCCTTCTGCGGCGTGCGCGTCGGCGTGATGACGATCGGCCCGAGCGCGTTCGCGCCCGTCGGCGCCAGGATCAGGGCCAGGCCCAGCAAGAATGAAGGCAGGAATTTCATGTGGTTCTCCGAATTCCGAGAGACACACACAGTTGGCGAGGATTATTGTTATCGCGACAAGCTGTGAGAACCGCCGCCCGCGGTTCTGGTCTTGTTGAATCACTTCCAGGCCGGTCTCCGGACTTCGAGGCAGAGGCCTCGTCACCGTTGCGGGGGCAGTACCCGATTTGCACGGGTTTCCCGATTATCGTGCGCGCACGCACCTGGAAACGTGAAGTGAATGATTCGGCAAAAGCGCACCGAAGTCCAGTCGCGACGCGGCCGGGTGTCGCAATGGGCTAGATTTGCGTCGACTCCGGTGGTAACGCACGATCCGGCGGCGATTTTTTGGACTATCATCGCTACGTGTTCAGTTTCAAGTCCAGAGCCTGGCAATACGGCCTGACGGCGCTGCTGCTGGCGTTCACCTACGCGCTCAGCCTGACGCCAGCGGTGATGGCCTTCGAATCCGACCTGTTTTTGTACATCGTCGACCTGCGGCCGGTGCAGCGCGAAATGATCGCGCTCGATTCGATCCGTCTCGCGCCAGCCTGGAGCCAGCTGCTGGTCTACGGTCTGATCTTCGCGATTTACGTGCGCCGCTTCACCCGCTCGCCGACCAACGTGGTGTCGGTGCTTACCGTACTGCTGCTGTTGTTTGCGCTGCTGATGCTCGAGGTAGCGCTCGCGGTCTTCGCCGAGCTGTTTTTGCCGGTCATGTTTCCGGCGTTCGTGATGCTGTTGCTATCGCTCGGGTTCTGGGCCGTCGAAGCCTGGCGACGCGTCGCGCTCGGCGCGCTCGCGCGCGACGGTGTCGGCCTCGACGATATTCGCCGCGCGATCGAGGCCGGAGACCTGAAAGCCGCGTTATTCCTGCTCAAGCAATGCCCGTATAGCGACGAGTTGCTCGAGGTCGGCTACGAGCTCGGCATACGGCTGGAGTCGCGCAAGCACTGGGCCGGCGCGTTGAACCTCTATCACTGGCTGTCGCGCTACGACCCCGGGCTCGGCGATTTCGTCTCGCGCATCGAAGAAATTCGCCGCAACCGCGCGAAACTGCTCGAACTCGGCAAGTCGACGCCGATCGCCGAGCCCGAATCGCCGAGCGTCGGCAATTACCGGCTGGTCAGGAAACTTGCCAAGGGAGCGACCGCGATCGTCTACGAGGCGGTCGACAAGCGCACCCATAACCGCGTCGCGCTCAAGCTGATGGCGATGCCGCAGGACAAGAAGATCGAGCGCGACCGTATCCGGCAGTGGCTGCGGGAAGCCGAGATCGTCGCCGGGCTCGAGCACGACAACATCGTCAAGATTCACGATGCCGGCGTTCTGGGCAGCAATGCCTACATCGCGATGGATTTCGTCTCCGGCCACTCGATGTCGCTGCGCTTGCGCAAGCGCGAATACCTGACCGTCGGCGAATGCATCCGCATCACCAGGGACATGCTGCGCGGGCTTGCGGTCGCGCACGCCTCGGGTATCGTTCACGGCGACATCAAGCCGGCGAACATTCTCTACGATTCGGCCCGCGACATATACATACTGACCGACTTCGGCGCCGCCTACACCGGCGGCCGCGGTCGCGAGGGCGAGAATGTAATCATGGGTACCCCGGCCTACATGTCGCCGGAGCAGCTCGAAGGCAAGAAGCTCGACGGCCGCTCGGATCTGTTTTCGCTCGCGGTCACGCTCTATCACCTGTTGACCGGTCAGCAACCCTTCGCCGGGTCGACGTTACCGGAACTGAAACGCAACATTCTCGCCGACGAGCCCGATCTCAATCACCTGACGCTGCCGGTGGGAATTACCGAGGTGCTGCTCAAGGCCTTGCAGAAAAAGCCCTATATGCGCTTCGCCGATGCGCAGCAGATGCTGATTTCGGTCGAGTACTGCGAGTCGCAACTGCGCGAACGCCTGCGCCAGGGCTCCTGAGACTCAGTCGGGCAATGCCGGCGCCGCCGCCAGGCGGCGTCGCCGCTCGCGCCAGGCGATGACGAGCCCGCCGGCGACAATCAGGAACACCCCGGGTATCAACCGCTCGAACGGCGCTTCGTCGAAAAATATCCAGCCGAGGACGAAGGCGAACGGGATGCCGAAATACTCGAACGGCGAAAGCTTGGCCGGCGCCGTCAGCCGGTAGGCACTGATCATCGACAACACCGCGAAACCGCCAACCACGCCCATCGCGACGAGCAACAGCCAGTCGTCGGCCGACGCGACCGCGACCCAGCCGCTGGTTGCGGCCATCAAGGTCGTCGATCCGAGCAGCGCGCCGACTGACGCATACATATTAATGAGTGCGGTCGGCACGCTGTCGTCGATCAGGCGCACGCAAACCGTCGAGGTCGAGTAGCCGAGCGCCGCGCCGAGCGGCAGCAGGCTGGAAAACGTGAACAGTTCGCTGCCGGGCGACATGATCAGTAGGACGCCGGCGAAACCGACGACCACCGCTATCCAGCGCCAAAGGCCGACGCGGTGGCCGAGGATCGGGATCGACAGCAGGGTGATCAGCACCGGGCCGATGAAGGCCAGCGTGGTCGCGGTTGCCAGCTCCATGCGCGTGATCGCGAGGTAGAAACAGAACTGCGCGGCAGCGACGAACAATCCGCGCAGCAGCGCGAGTCGCCACTGCCGGATGCCGAGTCGCCGGCCGCCGGCATGCCATTCCGCCGACAGCCACAGCACCAGCAGACTCGGAATCAGGCCGAAAACGTTGCGCAGGCTCGCCAGTTGCTGCACTGGATAGCGGTCGCCGAGATACTTGATGATGACGCCCTGCAGGTCGAACAGGAAGATCGCGAGCAGAATATAGATAACCGCGCGGACGAAAGGGCCCGGAAGTGCCGGCATAGCTGGTGATTCTCCACTGGCGGCGCCGCTGCGCCGGCGCTAATTTAGCAAATTTTGAGCGCGATCGTGGACTCGATTGGGTAAAGATCATACAATGCGCGCTCAAGAAGATGCTGCCTCCGCAGTGTTAACGCATAAAGTTATCTCGATGGGAAGAACCTGCGGTTCCTCCCATTTTTGTGTGCGCGCATTTTTTTGAACGGAGATCGAGTGCCAAAACCTGCAATTCTTGCCCTTGCCGACGGAACCCTGTTTCGCGGCCAGTCGATCGGCGCCGACGGCCTCGCCTCGGGCGAGGTCGTCTTCAATACGGCGATGACCGGATACCAGGAAATTCTGACCGACCCGTCGTATTGCCGGCAGCTGATTACCTTGACTTATCCCCACATCGGCAATACCGGTGTCAACGCCGAAGACGAGGAGGCGCCGCAGATTCACGCCAGCGGGCTGATCATTCGCGACCTGCCGCTGAAGTCCAGCAACTGGCGTCAGCAGGAATCGCTGGAGGACTATCTCGCGCGCCGTGGCGTGGTCGCGATCGCCGATATCGATACGCGCAAGCTGACCCGGATCCTGCGCGACGGCGGCGCGCAGAGTGGCGCGATCATGGCCGGCGAGACGGTCGACGAGGCCGCCGCGCTGGCCGCCGCGCGGGCGTTCGGCGGGCTTGCCGGGCTCGATCTCGCGCAGGTCGTGACGACGCCCGAAAGCTACCAGTGGCGCCACTCCAGCTGGACCCTGGAGGACGGCTATCGCGAGCGCGACGACGGTCGGTACCATGTCGTCGCCTACGACTACGGCGTCAAGAAAAACATCCTCTGCATGCTCGTCGACCGCGGCGCCCGCGTGACCGTGGTGCCGGCCAGAACCCCGGCCGCCGACGTGCTCGCGCTCGAGCCCGACGGCGTATTCCTGTCGAACGGCCCCGGCGACCCCGAGCCCTGCGATTACGCGATCGAAGCGATCGGCGAAATCCTCGAGACCGACTTGCCGGTGTTCGGCATCTGTCTCGGCCACCAGTTGCTCGGTCTTGCCAGCGGCGCGAAGACCGTCAAGATGAAGTTCGGCCATCACGGCGCCAACCATCCGGTGCAGGACCTCGCCACCGGCGCAGTCATGATTACCAGCCAGAATCACGGTTTCGCGGTCGACGAACAAAGCCTGCCGGAAAACCTGCGGGCGACGCACCGCTCGCTGTTCGACGGCAGCCTGCAGGCAATCGAGCGCACCGACAAGCCGGCCTTCAGTTTCCAGGGGCATCCCGAGGCGAGCCCCGGCCCGCATGACGTCGCGCCGATGTTCGACCGTTTCTTCGAGCTGATCGAGGCCCGGCGCGCGCGCGCCGGTGGCGCCTGATGCCAAAGCGCGACGACATCCGTTCGGTGTTGATCATCGGCGCCGGCCCGATCGTCATCGGCCAGGCCTGCGAATTCGACTATTCCGGCGCCCAGGCCTGTAAGGCGCTGAAAGAAGAAGGCTTTCGCGTCATTTTGATCAACTCCAATCCGGCGACGATCATGACCGACCCGGAGACCGCCGACGCGGTCTACATCGAGCCGATCCACTGGCAGGTCGTCGAGAAGATCATCGAGCAGGAAAAACCCGACGCCTTGCTGCCGACCATGGGCGGGCAGACCGCGCTCAACTGCGCGCTCGACCTGGTGCGCGAGGGCGTGCTGCAAAAGCACGGTGTCGAAATGATCGGCGCCACGCGCGAAGCGATCGACATGGCCGAAGATCGCGAACTGTTCCGCCGCGCGATGACCGAGATCGGCCTCAAGACGCCGCGTTCGTTTATTGCCCACAGCCTCGAGGAAGCCTGGCAGGGGCAGGCGCAAATCGGCTTCCCGGTCATCATCCGGCCGTCGTTTACGCTCGGCGGCAGCGGTGGCGGCATTGCCTACAACCGCGAAGAATTCGACGACATCGTGCGCCGCGGCCTCGACCTGTCGCCGACCACCGAGGTGCTGATCGAAAGCTCCGTGCTCGGCTGGAAGGAATACGAAATGGAGGTCGTGCGCGACAAGGCCGACAATTGCATCATCATTTGCTCGATCGAGAACCTCGATCCAATGGGCGTGCACACCGGCGATTCGATCACGGTCGCACCAGCGCAGACGCTGACCGATAAGGAATATCAGATCATGCGCGACGCGTCGCTGGCGGTGCTGCGCAAGATCGGTGTCGAGACCGGCGGTTCCAACGTGCAGTTCGCGATCAATCCCGCCGACGGCGAAATGATCATCATCGAGATGAATCCGCGGGTGTCGCGCTCGTCGGCGTTGGCGTCGAAAGCGACCGGCTTTCCGATCGCCAAGGTCGCGGCCAAGCTTGCGGTCGGCTACACCCTCGACGAGCTGCAAAACGAAATCACCGGCGGCGCGACGCCGGCTTCCTTCGAGCCGACCATCGACTACGTCGTTACCAAGGTGCCGCGCTTCACCTTCGAAAAATTCCCCCAGGCCGACGACCGCCTGTCGACGCAGATGAAATCGGTCGGCGAGGTCATGGCGATCGGGCGTAACTTTCAGGAATCTTTCCAGAAAGCGCTGCGCGGACTCGAGATCGGCGTCCACGGACTCGACGAGATCGTCGAGCCGGAACTCGACGCCGACGAACTCGAGGATCTCTACCGCACCGAGCTGCGCCTGCCCGGCGCGCGCCGTATCTGGTACGTCGCCGACGCGTTCCGCTCGGGTTACGACCTCGAGCGGATCCACGCCGAAACCGCGATCGATCCGTGGTTCCTCGTGCAGATCGAGGAGATCGTCACGATCGAGCGCGAGCTCGCCGGACGCAGCCTCGAATCACTCGATCAGCACGAAATTCGCCGCCTGAAACGCAAGGGATTTGCCGATGCGCGGCTCGCGCGATTGCTTAACAGCGACGAACCGGCGGTTGCGGCCTACCGTCGCGAGCTCGGCGTCCGGCCAATCTACAAGCGCGTCGATACCTGCGCCGCCGAGTTCGCGACCAGTACCGCTTATCTCTACTCGAGCTATGACGACGAA
This sequence comes from Gammaproteobacteria bacterium, assembly GCA_041569645.1. Taxonomy (GTDB): domain Bacteria; phylum Pseudomonadota; class Gammaproteobacteria. The sequence continues at coordinate 2,938 of JBFFXR010000046.1, read as the reverse complement.
TGCGAGGCGGCGCCGACCGGTCGCGACAAGATCGTCGTGCTCGGCGGCGGACCCAACCGCATCGGCCAGGGTATCGAGTTCGACTACTGCTGTGTACACGCGGCGCTGGCGATGCGCGAGGACGGTTACGAGACGATCATGGTCAATTGCAATCCGGAGACCGTGTCGACCGACTACGATACTTCGGATCGCCTCTATTTCGAGCCGCTGACCTACGAAGACGTGCTCGAGATCATCCACCTCGAGCAACCGAAGGGCGTCATCGTCCAGTTCGGCGGGCAGACACCGCTGAACCTGGCGCGCGCGCTCGAGGCCGCGGGCGTGCCGATCATCGGTACCGCGCCAGACTCGATCGACCTCGCCGAGGATCGTGAACGCTTTCAGCAGATGATCAACCGGCTCGAGTTGCGCCAGCCGCCGAACCAGATCGCCTACGATGTCGAGTCGGCCGCGCGGCTCGCCGGGCAGGTCGGGTTCCCGCTGGTCGTGCGGCCATCCTACGTGCTCGGCGGCCGGGCGATGGAAATCGTCTACGACCAGGAAGATCTCGCCCGTTACATGGGCGAGGCGGTCAAGATCACCCGCGATTCGCCGGTGCTGCTCGACCGCTTCCTCGACGAGGCGGTCGAGGTCGACGTCGACGCGATCTGTGACGGCGAGGCGGTATTGATCGGCGGCCTGCTGGAGCACATCGAGCAGGCCGGCGTACACTCGGGCGATTCGGCCTGCTCGCTGCCGCCGCATACGCTCGACGCCGCGATCCAGGCCGAGCTGTGCCGCCAGGTCGAGGCCATGGCCCGCGAGCTCGGGGTCGTCGGCCTGATGAACACGCAATTCGCGATCAAGGACGCCGAGGTCTACGTGCTCGAAGTCAACCCGCGCGCGTCGCGCACGGTGCCTTTCGTGTCGAAGGCCACCGGCGTGCCGCTGGCCAAGGTCGCCGCACGCTGCATGGTTGGCCAAAGCCTCGGCCAGCAAGGCCACACGCGTCAAATCGTGCCGGACTACGTCTCGGTCAAGGAATCGGTGTTCCCGTTTACCAAATTCCAGGGTGTCGATCCGATCCTCGGTCCGGAAATGAAATCGACCGGCGAGGTCATGGGCATCGGCCGTGACTTCGCCGAAGCCTTCGCCAAGGCGACACTCGCGTCGGGAGCCAAGATTCCCGAACCCGGAACGGCGTTCCTGAGCGTGCGCGAAGCGGACAAGAAGGGTATCGTCGAGATCGCGCGGCAACTGCACGATCTCGGTTTCGACCTGGTCGCCACCAGCGGTACCGCCAAGGTGATTCGCGCCGCCGGAATCGATTGCCGCCACGTCAACAAGGTCAAGGAAGGTCGTCCGCACGTGGTCGACATGATCAAGAACGACGAGATCGTGTTGATCGTCAACACCACCGAAGGTCGCCCGGCGATCGCCGATTCCTACACGATCCGGCGCGAGGCATTAATGCATTCGGTCAGCTATACGACCACCCTGTCGGGCGGCAAGGCGATGTGCCAGGCGATGGCTCATCGTGAAGTCGCAAACGTCTACTGTCTGCAAACCCTGCACCAGGCAATTCAGCGATGAAGCAAACCCCGATTACCGCCTCCGGCGCGGAGCGGCTCAAGGCCGAACTGAAAGAACTCAAGACGGTCAGGCGGCCGGCCGTGATCGAGGCCATCGCGACCGCGCGCGAGCATGGCGATCTGCGCGAAAACGCCGAGTATCACGCGGCGCGCGAAGAGCAGGGCTTCATCGAGGGTCGCATCGCCGAGCTCGAGTCCGCGCTGTCGAACGCGCAGATTATCGACGTTACCAGCCTCAATCCCAGCGAACGGGTGGTTTTCGGCTGCACCGTCGACCTGATCGAAGTCGCCACCGACGACGAGGTCGCCTATCAGATCGTCGGCGACATCGAGGCCGACATCAACGAGAATCGCATCGCGATTTCCTCGCCGATCGCGCGCGCGCTAATCGGCAAACAGGAAGGCGACGACGTGGTCGTCGAAGCACCCGGCGGTAACCGCGAGTACGCGATTACGGCGGTGCATTACCGCTAGCCGGCAATCGTGTCGCGGTAGCGGTCGCGCTCCGGGTTGCGGCGATAAATGACGATCACCCCACCGATAGCCTCGACGAGCTGCGCCGCATGGGCCTGGCAAATCGAGTCGCTCAGTTCGCGGCGCGAACTGCGGTCGCCACCGGGCAGGCGCAGCTTGATCAACTCGTGATGCCTGAGCGCCTGTTCGATCTCGGCGTGCACCGTGTCAGCGAGGCCCTGCTGTCCGACGGCGACCACCGGCTTGAGCTTCTGGCGATGCCCGCTCGCCCGTAATTGCTTGATTTGCCTGGGATTGAGCGTCATATTGGTTCGCGCTTGAGAAAACCACGTATCCTAACACAGCGCACAGGAATCAAGACTTGTCCCGATCCAGCAAGCGATGGCTCAGGGAGCACCACGACGACGCGTTCGTGCGACGCGCGCGCGACGAGGGCGAGCGCTCGCGCGCGGTCTACAAGCTCGACGAGATCCAGCGCCGCGACCGGTTACTGACCCGCGGACAAATCGTCGTCGATCTCGGCGCGGCGCCGGGCGGCTGGAGCGAATTCGCGCGCCGGCAAGTGGGTGACGGCGGGCGGGTCATCGCCGTCGACCTGCTGCCCATGGTGCCGCCGGCCGGCGTCGAGTTCATCCAGGGCGATTTCACCGAGCAGGCAACGCTCGATGCGCTTCTCGCGCGTCTCGGCGCCGACCGGGTCGACCTTGTTTTATCCGATATGGCCCCCAATTTGAGCGGTATGCAGAGCGTCGACCAGCCGCGGGTGCTGCAGCTGGCCGAACTGGCCTTCGATCTGGCCCGCGCGACGCTGAGACCGGGCGGCGGCCTGGTCGTCAAGCTCTTCCAGGGCCAGGGCTTCGACCAATTGCTGCGCGACTGGCGCGTCGCGTTCG
>JBFFXR010000045.1:0-18288 GCA_041569645.1 Gammaproteobacteria bacterium | reverse complement strand
GCAAGGCCGAATTTCGCAACGCGATCCTGATCCTGACGACCAACGCCGGCGCCGAGCACATGATCCGCGCGTCGATGGGTTTCACCTTCCAGGATCACACCCTGGACGCCGGCGAACCCATCAAGAAGACCTTTACTCCCGAGTTCCGCAACCGCCTCGACGCTACCATCCAGTTCAAGGCGCTCGACACCAACGTGATCCTCAATGTCGTCGACAAGTTCCTGATCGAGCTCGAATCGCAGCTCGAGACCAAGAAAGTCAGCATGACGGTTTCCGACCCGGCGCGCCGCTGGCTGGCCGAAAAGGGTTACGATCCGAAGATGGGCGCACGGCCGATGGCGCGCGTCATCCAGGACGAGATCAAGCAAGTGCTGGCCGACGAGCTGCTATTCGGCGGTCTGATCGGCGGCGGGCGCGTCAAGATCGACGTCAGGAACGACCGCCTCAATTGCAAGGTGGTCAAATCGAACAAGAAGAAGAAAGAGAAGGCGTCGGTCGACTAGCGATCGCGGAAGGTGATTCTGCCTTTGGTCAAATCGTAGGGCGTCAATTCGACGGTTACCGTGTCGCCCGTCAGGATGCGGATGTAGTGCTTGCGCATCTTGCCGGAAATGTGCGCTGTGACGACGTGACCATTTTCCAGTTCGACGCGAAACATGGTATTGGGCAGGGTCTCCTTGACCACGCCACGCATCTCGATATGGTCGCCTTTGGGCATTAATCCGCTCGTTGTTTAAAGCGCGTCATTATCCATTATTTACCCGCCATGGCAAGAGAGCGGGTAGGGCAGGGAGTGACCCTGTGATACTATCCGCGCATTAAAAATCAAAACCCGATCCATGCCCAGCTACGCATACGTTTTTCCCGGCCAGGGATCGCAATCGGTCGGCATGATGACCGCCTGGGGCGAACATCAGGCAAGCGTCGATTCGCTATACGCCGAAGCTTCCGACGCGCTCGGTTACGACCTCGGTAAGCTCGTCGCCGAAGGCCCCGAGGAGCGTCTCAATCAGACCGAGATCACCCAGCCGGCGATGCTCTGTGCCGGCGTCGCCAGCTACCGAATCGCCGCCGCTGCCGACGGCATGCCGGCCGCGTCAATAATGGCCGGGCACAGCCTCGGCGAGTACACCGCGCTGGTTTGCGCAGGCAGCCTCGCGCTCGGCGACGCGGTTCGGCTGGTGGCACAACGCGGTCGCCTGATGCAATCGGCCGTCGCGCCCGGTGCCGGCGCGATGGCGGCGATCATCGGCCTCGACGACGACGCGGTAGTCGCGGCCTGCGGCGATGCCGGCGACGGCGTCGTCGAAGCGGTCAATTTCAATGCGCCCGGGCAGGTCGTCATCGCCGGCGAACGCGTCGCGGTCGAGGCGGCGATGGCGCGCGCCACGGAGCAGGGCGCCAAGCGAGCCCTGCCGTTGCCGGTCAGCGTACCGTCGCATTGCTCGCTGATGCGCGAGGCCGCCGATGAACTCGCCGCCGAGTTGGCGAAGCTGTCGCTCGCGATGCCGGAGATACCCGTAATACACAATCAGAACGCCGCGGTCGCCGACTCGGTCGAGCAGATCCGGGAACTGCTGCGGCTGCAATTGTTTCAGCCGGTCCGCTGGGTTGCCAGCGTACACGAAATGCGGCGCCGCGGAGTCGACGGACTGATCGAGTGCGGCCCCGGCAAGGTGCTCGCCGGCCTCGCGCGGCGCATCGACAAGACGCTCACCGCGCACGCGGTGTTCGACGCCGCGTCGCTCGAATCGACCCGACAGACGTTGACGGAGGCATGACATGCTCGCGGATCAAGTAGCACTGGTAACCGGCGCCAGTCGTGGCATCGGCCACGCGATCGCGCTCGCACTCGGCGCGGCCGAAGCAACCGTGATCGGCACCGCGACCAGCGAAGCCGGCGCGGCGCGCATCGCCGAGGCACTGGCGGCAAAGGATATCAAGGGCAGCGGCCTGGTGCTCGATGTCGGCGATGCCGATTCGGTCGCCGCCTGCATCAAGCGCGTAAGCGATGAGTTCGGTGCGCCCGACATACTGGTCAACAACGCCGGCATTACGCGCGACAACCTGTTGATGATGATGAAAGACGATCAATGGGACGAAATCATCAACACCAATCTGACGTCGGTATATCGCATGAGCAAGGCGGTGATCCGGCCGATGATGAAAAAACGCGCCGGCCGCATCATCAACATCTCTTCGGTGGTCGGCGCAACCGGTAATCCGGGCCAGACCAACTATGCCGCGGCGAAGGCCGGGCTGGTCGGTTTTTCCAAATCGCTGGCGCGCGAAATCGGCTCGCGCGGCATCACGGTCAACACCGTCGCGCCCGGATTCATCGACACCGACATGACGCGCGAACTCGCCGATGAACAGCGCGAGGCGCTCGCCAAACAGATTCCGTTGGCACGCCTGGGGGCCGTCGAGGAAGTTGCCGCCGCGGTGGTTTTCCTCGCTTCGCCCGACGCCGGATACATCACCGGCGAGACCATTCACGTCAACGGCGGCATGTTCATGGCCTGACTTGACGCCCGTAAAATTCAATATAACTTATTGATTTATAAGGGGATATGGCGCGGAAAAAAATTTTCGGCTATAGTAGCAACTGGCTGGGCTTTTCACTACAATAGCGGACCTTACCTGGAATTCGATTCATTAACCTGGAGAACATCGCAAAATGAGCTCTGTTGAAGAACGTGTGAAAAAAATTGTTGCCGAACAATTGGGCGTCAAGGAGGAAGAGGTAACGAACCAGGCATCCTTTGTCGATGATCTCGGCGCAGACTCGCTCGATACGGTGGAACTGGTAATGGCACTGGAAGAGGAATTCGAGACCGAAATTCCCGACGAAGAAGCCGAAAAGATTACCAGCGTTCAACTCGCGATCGATTACGTCAACGCCAATTTATAGCCAGACCATACGAATCAAAGGATGCCGCTTACCATCTCGAATGCTAAGCGGCATTTTCATTTCCTGTCCGAGATGTCATCTGTAAGAGGATCGAACCTTGTCTAAACGTCGCGTAGTGGTAACCGGACTCGGCTTGTTGACTCCGGTGGGTAATACGGTCGAGGAATCTTGGAAGAATATCGTCGCCGGCAAGAGCGGCATCGCGCCGATCACATCGTTCGACGCGAGCCAGTTTTCGACCCGAATTTCCGGCTCGGTCAAAAACTTCGACGCCACGCAATACCTGTCGCCCAAAGAAATGAAGAAGATGGATATCTTCATACATTTCGGCATTGCGGCGGGTATTCAGGCGCTGGAGGACGCCGGCCTCGAGGTCACCGAAGAAAACGCCGATCGCATCGGTGTTGCGATCGGTTCGGGCATCGGCGGCCTGCCGACGATCGAAAAGAATCGCGATGCCTACGTCAACGGGGGGCCTCGCAAGATTTCACCGTTCTTCGTTCCCAGCTCGATCATCAATATGGTGTCGGGCAATCTTTCGATCATGAAGGGCCTCAGGGGTCCCAATATTTCGATCGTCAGCGCCTGCACGACCGGCGCGCACAACATTGGCGACGCGGCGCGCATGATTTGCTATGGCGACGCCGACGTCATGATCGCCGGCGGTTCGGAAATGGCGACCTCGGCGCTCGGCATCGGCGGCTTCGCTGCGGCGCGCGCGTTGTCGACGCGTAACGACGATCCGGAAGCGGCGAGCCGGCCCTGGGACGTCGACCGCGACGGCTTCGTACTCGGCGATGGCGCGGGAGTCGTCGTACTGGAAGAGTACGAAATGGCCAAAGCGCGCGGCGCCAACATTTACTGCGAGCTTGCCGGCTACGGCATGAGCAGCGACGCCTATCACATGACCGCCCCGTCGGAAGGCGGCGAGGGCGCGGCGCGCTGCATGCTCAACGCTCTGCGCGATGCCGGCCTCAACACCGACGATGTCGACTATATTAATGCACACGGCACCTCGACGCCGGCCGGCGACGTCGCCGAGACATTGGCGATCAAGCTGGCGCTCGGTGACCACGCACGCAAGATGCTGGTCAGTTCGACCAAGTCGATGACCGGCCATTTGCTCGGCGCGGCCGGCGGTATCGAGGCGATCTTTTCGATCCTGGCGCTGCGCGACCAGGTCGTGCCGCCGACGATAAATCTCGACAAGCAGGATCCGGAGTGCGATCTCGATTACGTTCCCCACACCGCACGCGAAGCCAAACTCGGGGTCACGATGTCGAATTCTTTCGGCTTCGGCGGCACCAACGGCACGCTGGTGTTTACCCGCGTCTAGTCTTCCGGCCTGACGAGGCGGTGTTGCCGCATCAGGCCGCTGCTTGCACATGCTTCGCCTGATCAAGCGACTGCTGACCTTCGGCCTGCTCGGCGCGTTACTGCTCGCCACGATTCTGAGCATCCAGCTGCTGCATTTCCAGCACGACAATGTCACGCTGGCGAACGACGAAACGGTATTCCTGATTCGCTCCGGCAGCAACATCAAGACGATCGCGCAGGACCTGACCCGGGAAGGTATTATCGAGGATCCGTGGCTGTTCATCCTGCTCGCCAGACTCAAGGGCGTCGAAACCAGCGTGCGCGCCGGCGAGTATCGCATCGAGGCCGAGCAGTCGCCCGACGATCTGCTCGAGACCTTTACCCGCGGCAGTTCGATCCAGTACAGCCTGACCGTCATCGAAGGCTGGACGTTTCGCCAGATGCTTGACGCTTTGGCCGCCGATCCGATACTCGAACAAACCCTCGGCGACAGATCGGACGCCGAAATCATGAGCCTGCTCGGTCGTCCGGGCGAGCATCCCGAAGGCCGTTTTTTCCCGGACACCTATCGCTTCCCGAAGGGCACCAGCGACGTCGATTTTCTGCGCCGCGCCTATCAGGTCATGGAATCGCATCTCGAACGCGAGTGGAATCAGCGAGATCCCGACCTGCCGCTTGCCAACTCCTACGAGGCCCTGATCCTCGCGTCGATCATCGAAAAGGAAACCGCGGTCGGCTTCGAGCGCCCGCTGATTGCCGGCGTGTTCGTCGAGCGCCTGCGGCGAAACATGCGCCTGCAGACCGACCCGACCGTAATCTACGGAATCGGCGCGAGTTTCGACGGCGATATCCGATTCCGCGATCTGAAGGCGGATACGCCGTATAATACCTACCTGCACGCAGGCTTGACGCCGACGCCGATCGCGTTGCCCGGGCTGGAATCGATCCGCGCGGCGCTGCATCCGGCGCGTACCGACGCGCTGTATTTCGTCTCCAAGGGCGACGGCACGCACCACTTTTCGGCGACCCTGGAAGAGCATAACGCGGCCGTCAGGCGCTATCAGTTGAAGCGATAGAATTGAATTCGAAATGATCCAGGTGCAGCCCGACAATCGTATGATCGCGCTCGAAGGCGTCGACGGCGGCGGCAAGGGCGTACAGAGCCGCCGGCTCGTGGCGGCCTTCGAAACCGCCGGTGAATCGGTCATCCTGACCCGCGAACCTGGCGGTTCGCCGGCGGCCGAGCGAATACGCGGCCTGCTCGTCGAAGGTGAGCCCGATCAGTGGGACAGCATGACCGAGTTGATGTTGATGTACGCCGCGCGGCGCGCGCATCTGCGCGACACGATCTGGCCGGCACTGGAAGCCGGTCGCTGGGTCGTCAGCGATCGCTTTGCCGATTCGAGCCGCGCTTTTCAAGGGATCGCCGGCGGTCTCGGTGTCGAGCTCGTGGATCGCGTACACCGCATCGCCGTCGGCGCGTTCGAGCCCGCGCTGGTGGTGATTCTCGACCTCGACGAGCGTGTCGCCCTCGAGCGCGCCGAGCGCCGTGGCGATTGCGAAAATCGTTTCGAGAAAAAAGGTCCGAAATATCATGCCGACGTGCGCGCCGCGTTCCTGGAAATCGCGCGCCGCGAGCCTGATCGCTACGTCGTAATCGACGGCAATCGCGATCGCGACGCAGTCGCCCGCGACGTCGTCTTCGCGGTCAACGCGCGTTTCGGCCTCGCGCTCGAAGCGCGCACGGACGTTGCCTGATGGCCTTACCGGCGCCCGCGAGCCTGCCCTGGCAAGGCGCAACGCTCGAGCGCGCGCTGACGCTGAAAACCGCCGGCCGCCTGCCGCATGCAATACTGCTCGCCGACGCCGGGCAGTGCGACGCCGGCGGCTTCGTCATGCAACTGGCTGCGCTGCTGTTATGCGACGCGCCCGCCAATGCACAGCCCTGCGGTGGCTGCCAGGCCTGCCGCCTGCTGGCCGCCGGAACCTACGCCGACTTCGGCCTGGTCACGCTCGAAGTCGACGATAAATCGAAGAAGCCGGCCAAGAACATCAAGATCGAACAGATTCGCGAGTTGATACACGATGTCAGCCTGACGCGGCGCTACGACGGACTCAAGATTGCCGCGATCTATCCGGCCGAGACGATGAGCCGGGCCGGCGCCAACGCCTTGCTGAAAACGCTCGAAGAGCCGGCGCCCGGAACCCTGCTGCTGCTCGTGACGCACAATCCGGGCCGGGTGCCGGTGACCCTGCGCAGTCGCTGCCAGCGCTGGAATCTGGATCGACCCCCGGCGCAAGAGGCGCTTGCCTGGCTCGATGAGCAGGGACTGTCGGCCGACGCCGCGGCGCGCTATCTCGACTTCGCGCGCGGCGACCCGGTGCTCGCGGTCGATCTCGAGGCGCAGGATTTCGCCGGCCTGGTGGACGACTTCAAACGCGATTTCGCACGCTTCATTCGCGGCGAACTCGGCGTCGCTGCCTTTTGCCGCAGGCTGCTCGCGCACGATGCGGACGCGGTCCGCCACCTGATCGATATGAGCCTGCGCGCTTACTGTTACCAGGCCTGCGGTCTCGACATCACCGGCAAGTCTGCCGGCGACGAGAACCCGGATTCCGCGCGCGAGTTGCTCCAGCTTCAGCAGCGCGCAACGCATCAGCTGCAAACCGACGATAACAACCTCGATTTCCAACTTCAGCTCGAGGACGTGCTAATATCACTGAAACGAATTGTTACGCGGAGAGCGAACTGATGGGAGCGCCCGGTAGTCAAGGCATACTTTCACTCAACATCAAGGACAAGAGCGCGCTGTACGCGGCCTACATGCCCTACGTCAAGAATGGCGGACTTTTCATTCCGACCAACAAACAGTACTCGCTCGGCGACGAAGTATTCATGTTGCTGTCGCTGATGGACGACAAGGAACGCCTGCCGGTCGCCGGCAAGATTATCTGGGTGACTCCGCAGGGCGCGCAGAGCAACAAGGCCGCCGGCATCGGTGTGCAGTTCAGCGCGCAGGACAACGGCACGACGCGCAACAAGATCGAGGGTTACCTCGCCGGCGCGCTGCAGGCCGACCGGCCAACGCATACGATGTAGTCGCGTTCCGCCATAACCACGACCCCGATCCTGCGATTTCGCCGATAGCGACGATCGCCGCGCAAGCGGTAAAATTCCCCCTTTTAGTCATCACTGCCAACAGCCGTGTTCTTCGATTCGCATTGCCATCTCGATCGTATCGATCTCGCCGATCACGATGATGATTTCGGCCGTCTGATGGATACGATCGCGGCCGAACAGGTCACACGCATGGTTTGTATCGGCATCGATCTCGACAGTTTTGACGCGATGCATGCGCGGATCGCCGACCTGCCTCAGGTCTGGTGCACGGCCGGCGTGCATCCCGATTATGCAGACGTGCGCGAACCGGAAGTCGACGAACTGTGCCGCCTGGCCGAACGCGACAAGGTCGTCGCGATTGGCGAGACCGGCCTCGACTATTTTCACCAGCCGCAAGCGCCGGCCTGGCAGCGCGAGCGTTTCGTCGCGCATATCGAGGCGGCGCGCAAGTGTCGACTGCCGCTCGTCGTCCACACCCGTGCTGCGCGTGAAGACACGCTCGATATCCTGCGCCGGCATCAGGCCGACGAGGTCGGCGGCGTGCTGCATTGCTTTACCGAGGACTGGGAGATGGCGCGCGCGGCAATCGAACTCGATTTCTACATTTCGATTTCGGGCATCGTGACCTTCGGCCAGGCGCAAAACGTGCGCGACATGGCGCGCAGGATCCCGCTCGAACGCCTGCTGATCGAGACCGATTCGCCGTGGCTGTCACCGGCGCCGTTTCGCGGCAAGCCGAATCACCCGGGCCGCGTGCGGCTGGTTGCGGAAAAACTCGCCGAGATTCGCGGCGAGTCGCTCGAGGAACTGGCCGCGGCGACCTTCGCCAACGCGAGCCGACTGTTCGGAATCGATTGATTGGCGGCGACGCCGCGCATCGAGCGCAGGCATATGAAGCGTGCGCGTCGGCCGGGCAGGGCGCCGCGCGTCAGGCTTTCGCCTCGCCGGCCACCGCGTTGTCGTCGCCGCGGTCGGATTTTGGTTTCGGTTTCGGCTTGCTCGCCGACTTGCGCTTGGCCGATTTCGCCGCTTTTTTCGGCTTCGCGGCTTTGGCGGTCCTGGCGCGCTTTTCGCCGGCCGGCGCCTTGTCGGTTTTCGCTTCCGGTTTGGCCCTGGGCGTCGACGATTCACCGGTCCTGAGCCTCGCCCAGCCTGCGACCGCCTTGAAGCGCGGGCCGAAGCGCGACTCGAGGTCGCCGAGTGTCTGCTCGACTGCATCAATGCCGAGCTCGAGGCAGTAGTGCATCGGACCGCCGCGAAACGGCGCGAAGCCGGTGCCGAAGATGACCCCGGCATCGAGCAAGTCCTTGTCGGCGACGATGCCTTCGTCGAGGCAGGCCGCCGCTTCGTTCAGAAAGCGATAGATCAGTCGCTGCTGGATCAGCTTCTGATCGCCGAGATCGGCGTCGCGATTCTTGACCGGCTTGCCGTTTTTGTAACGGTAGAAACCTTCGCCCGACTTCTTGCCGAGTTTGCCGGCGTCGACGAATCGCTTGAGCCCTTTCGGCAAATCGATGCCGAAGGCTTGCGACAGGTTATCAGCCACCGACTGGCAAATATCCAGACCGACCGTATCGGCGAGTTCGACCGGACCCATCGGCATGCCGAAGTCGGTCGCCGCCTTGTCGATCGCCTCGGCCGCGACGCCTTCGTCGTAGAGCAGGAAGGCTTCGACGAGATAGGGCATCAGGATGCGATTGACGAGGAAGCCAGGCGAGCTTTTGACCGGCAGCGGCAGCTTGCCGATGTGCTGGGCGAACGCAATTGCCTGCTGCAGCGCGCGCTCCGACGAGGTTTTTGTCTGCACGATTTCGACCAGCGGCATCATCGCGACCGGGTTGAAGAAGTGAATGCCGACCAGGCGGTCCGGCTCCTTCAGTACGGTCGCGAGCTCTTCCAGTGGGATGCTCGACGTATTCGTCGCGAGCACCGCATCGGATCGCATGCGCGGCTCGATGTCGCGGTAAATCGCGTGCTTGGCCTCGGTATTCTCGAAGATCGCCTCGATGACGACGTCGGCACGACGCGCGCCGTCGCCGGCGAGGTCGGGCGTCAGGCGGTCGAGCGCGGCATTGCGCTCGGCGGTGGACTTCAGGCGTTTGCCATAGAGCTGATGGGCGCGCTTGAATGCGTTGCCGAGATACTTCGCCTCGCGATCCTGCAGCGTTGCGCCGAAACCGCGCAGTGCGCACCAGGCGGCGATGTCGCCGCCCATCGTCCCCGCGCCGATGACGTGCACGTGGCGCGGCGTGAATGCCTTTTTATCGCCCAGGCCCTTGAGTCTTTGCTGCAGGAAGAAAACCCGGATCAGGTTGCGCACCTTGTTGCCCTGCACCAGGCGCGCGACGGAATTGGCCTCTTCGTCCAGCATTCGCTTGCGCGAGCCGTAATGGTTGGCCCAGACGTCGAGGATCGCGTAGGGGGCAGGGTAGTGCTGGCGCGGGGCTTTCTTCGCGACCTGCTTTTTCATGTAGGCGGCGAGCAGCTGGCGAATCCCGGGCAGCGACAGGATTTTCCCGGCCAGCGGCATTGCCCGTTTTTTCGGCCTTTTCAACGCGATCTGTCGCGCCGCGCGTTCGATCTGGCGTTCTGGCTGGGCCGCGTCGACGAGGCCGATGGCCTTCGCGCGGCGTGCCGACAGCGCGCGCCCGGACAGCATCATCTCGAGTGCATGGATCGGGTTGACGATCGCAGTCGCGCGCACCACGCCGCCATAGGCGGGATGGATGCCGAGCTTGACCTCGGGCAGGCCGAGCTTGGTGCGGCGGTCGTCGAGCGCGACGCGGTAATCGCAGGCCAGCGCCAGCTCGGTGCCGCCGCCCATACAAAATCCCTCGATCAGCGCGACCGTCGGACAGCGCAGCGCCTCGATGCGGCTGAACAGTCTTTGTCCGCGCTTGATCATGATCAGCGCTTCCTGGGTCGTCTTGATGTCGAGAAACTCGTTGACGTCGGCGCCGGCGATGAAACCCGAAGATTTACCCGAACGAATGATTACCGCCTTGGGCAAGTCTTTTTCGACCTGGTCGAGCAAGGCGTCGAGCTGCTCGAGCACGCCCACCGACAGGGTGTTGGTATCGCTGTCCTGCTTGTCGAGGATCAGCCACAGAATGCCATCGTCGTCGCGATGACTCTTCCAGTCGACGATGTTCGCGCTCATGCGGCCTCCCGCTCGATCAGCATCGCGCCGCCCTGGCCGCCGCCGATACACAACGACGCAATGCCCCTGTTCGCCTGTTTTTGCTCGAGTACTTTCGCCAGGTGCAGCACGATGCGCGCGCCGCTCGCGCCGACCGGATGGCCGAGGCTGACGCCGCCGCCGTGAATATTGAGCTTGGCGTGCGGAATTTCGCCGACCGCCGCGCGCAAATCGAGATGCTGCTGGCAGTATTCCTTGTCCTTCAGCGCGGCGAGTACGGCGAGCACCTGCGCAGCGAAGGCTTCGTTGATTTCCCAGTAATCGATCTCGTCGAGCTTGAGCTTTTGCGCCTTGAGCAGCGGCGCGATCGCGTGCGCCGGACCGAGACCCATCTCCGCCGGTGTCAGCGCGGCCCATTCGCAACTCGTGATTCGCGCGAGTACCGGCAAATCGTGTCGTTTCACGGCCGCCTCGCTGGCGAGCACCAGCGCGGCGGCGCCGTCGGTAATCTGCGCGCTGTTACCGGGCGTGACCAGGCCGTAGGGCTTGTCGAAGGCGGGGCGCAATTTGGCCAGCTTGTCGAGCGAAGAATCGGGCCGCACGCCGTCGTCGTGGTCGTAAAGATTGCCGCCGGCGTCGTACAGCGGCACGACTTCGTCGAGCGCGCCGTCCTGCTGCGCCTGGTGCAAGCGCTTGTGGCTGGCGAGCGCGAACTCGTCCATAGCCTGGCGATCGATGCCGAAGCGGTGAGCGATTTTTTCCGCGGTCTGGCCCATGTTGAGGCCCACCACCGGGTCGGTGAGTCCCTTGAGCAGCGCGATGACCGGGGCCAGATAGCGCGGGCTGAATCGGCCGAGCAGCTTGACCCGGTCGCCGAGCGATTTCGCCGACCACCAGTCCGCGAGCCAGTCGACCATTCTCGGATGGAACAGCAACGGCGCATGACTCATCGATTCGATGCCGCCGGCAAGCACCAGATCCGAACGCCCGCTGGCAATCGACATCGCCGCGTTGTCGAGCGCCTGCATGCCCGACGCGCAATTGCGCTGCACGGTATAAGCCGGAACATGATCGCCGCAACCGAGCCTGAGCGCGACGACACGCGCGAGGTTGGCTTCGTCGGGACCCGGCATGGTCGCGCCGAAAATGACTTCGTCGAATTCGGTGGCTTCGAACGGCATCCGCAGCAACAACGGGCGCGACGCGTAGATGCCGAGATCGGCGTGCTTGAACGGACCCGGCTTGCCGCGCGCTTTCAGAAACGGCGTGCGGTTACCGTCGACGATGAACACGGGTTTTGCGTACTTTTTGTTGGTTGCCATGAGGGTTCTCGGCTTCGCGGGAAGCACAAACTATAACTGAAAAACGCGAATCTTAAACCATCGCATGATAGTTTTGAAATGAAACTTTTGTAAACAGATCAAAATCGAGGCAGGTCCGGATCAGGTTAGATCGAAATAACACTTATATGCGCATAATGTATATTATGTAAAGTCACGAATATCTATCTGAATTTACACAACGACTAGCTTGCAGCCACGAGTGATATTCCAGCGTGTCGATTCGGAAATTTGCCGGCAGTAGACGGCACCAGCTTTGCGCGCTACCACCCTGCTTTGCGCTATGACCGGTGTCGTGCGCCGACCAGTCAATCTCAGTTTTGCGGCAAGACCGCGGTCGCTTCGATTTCGACAAGCGCCTCGTCTTCGATCAGTCCGGCGACGATGACCATCGCCATCGCCGGGAAATGACGGCCGAATATTTCGCGGTAGACCTCGCCGACCTCGTGCTGGCGTGCCAGGTATTCGCGCTTGTTCGTGATGTACCAGGTCAGGCGCGTGATATCAGTAACCTCGCCACCGGCAGCCTCGACGACGGCGCGTACGTTCTCCAGGGCCTGGCGCATCTGGCCGACGAAATCGTTACTTTCGAAGACCTTTTCGGCGTTCCAGCCGATCTGACCGCCGACGTAGAGCACGCCATTATCGGCGAGCACGCCGTTGGCGTAACCTTTGGCCGGCGCCCAGCCGTCGGGCTGGACGATACGATGCCGCGCAGTCTCGCCCTGCTTGCTCATCGTGCTGCCTCGCGCAGTTTGAAGCGCTGGATCTTGCCGGTCTGGGTCTTCGGCAACACATCGATGAACTTGACGCTGCGCGGATACTTGTACGGCGCGATGGTCGCCTTGACGTGTTCCTGCAACATCTTGACGGTCGCGTCGCCGGCTTTGTGATCTTCGGCGAGCACGATGTGCGCCTCGACGATTTGACCGCGCTCGTCGTCCGGCACGCCGATCACGGCGCATTCGGCGACGGCTTCATGCGCCAGCAGCGCGGCCTCGACCTCGGGGCCGGCGATGTTGTAACCCGACGAGACGATCATGTCGTCGCTGCGCGCGGCGAAATGCAGATAACCGTCCGCGTCCATCGTGAAGCTGTCGCCGGTCACGTTCCAGCCGTCGCAGACGTAGTCGCGCTGGCGCTCGTCGGCGAGGTAGCGGCAGCCGGTCGGGCCGCGCACCGCGAGCCGCCCGATCTCGCCCGCCGGCATGTCCTTACCGTCGTCGTCGATGATCCGCGCTTCGTATCCCGTCACCGGCTTGCCGGTGCACGCCGGACGGTGGTCGTCGAAGCGATTGGTGATGAATATGTGCAGCATTTCGGTCGAGCCGATGCCGTCGAGCATCGGCTTGCCGGTCTTTTGCATCCATTCCTCGTAAACCGGCGCCGGCAGCGTCTCGCCGGCCGACACCGCGGCGCGCAGGCTGGAAAGATCGGCGCCCTCGTCCATCGCGCGCAGCATTACGCGGTAGGCGGTCGGCGCGGTAAAGCAGACGGTCGCGCGGTATTTCTCGATGATCTCGATCAAGTTCGGCGGCGACGCGTTTTCGAGCAGCGTTGCGGTCGCACCGAAGCGTAGCGGAAATACCGCGAGCCCGCCGAGGCCGAAGGTGAATGCGAGCGGCGGCGAGCCGACGAACACGTCGTCGGGCGTGACGCCGAGTATTTCCCTGGCGTAGCCGTCGGCGATGATCAGCAGATCGCGATGGAAATGCATCGTCGCCTTCGGTACGCCGGTCGTACCGCTGGTGAAACCGAGCAGCGCGACGTCGTCGCGGCCGGTCTGGATGGCCTCGAAGGTGACCGGTTTTTCCAGCGCCAGGCGGTCGAGCTCGGCATCGTGGTTCGACGTGCCGTCGAAACCGACCACCGACTTCAGGAACTTGCTGTCCTTGGCGCAGGCGACGAGCTCGTCCATCAGCCGGGTGTCGCACAGCGCATGGGTCACCTCGGCCTTGTCGACGATTTTCCTGAGCTCGCCGGCGCGCAGCATCGGCATCGTGTTGACGACCACCGCGCCGGCCTTGGTCGCTGCCAGCCAGCAGGCGACCATCGCCGGGTTGTTGGCCGAGCGGATCAGCACGCGGTTGCCCGGTTTGACGCCGAGGTCGGCGACCAATGCGTGGGCGAGACGGTTGGTCCAGTCGGCGAGCTCCTTGTAGGTGCGCCGGCGGCCGTTGCCGATCAGCGCGATGTGATCGCCGAAGCCCTTGGCGACCATGACATCGGTCAGTTCTTCGGCGGCATTGAGATATTCCGGATACTCGAAACCGTCGAGCCGGAATTCGGGCCACAGTTCGGGCGGCGGCAAATTGTCGCGTGCAAACGTGTCGACATGGGCAGTCGGTCCCAGCATGACTATCCTCCCGCAGACGCGGCCAGCGTCTGTCGCGCGATGATGACTTTCTGAATGTCCGACGCGCCCTCGTAAATTCGCAGCGCGCGGATCTCCCGGTACAGCCGCTCGACGATTTCGCCGGCCCTGACGCCGTCGCCGCCGTGCAGTTGAACCGCCTGGTCGATGACGCGTTGCGCGCGCTCGGTCGCGAACAGCTTGGCCATCGCGGCTTCGCGCGTGACCCGCGCGGCGCCGCTGTCCTTGCGCCAGGCTGCCCGGTAGACCAGCAGCGCGGCGGCATCGATATCGAGCGCCATGTCGGCGATATGCCCCTGCACGAGCTGCAAATCGGCCAGCGGCGCGCCCTGGATTTCGCGCGCCTGCACGCGTTCGAGCGCCGCGTCTAGCGCGCGCCGCGCAAATCCGAGCGCGGCCGCGGCAACGGTCGAGCGAAACACGTCGAGCACCGACATGGCAATTTTGAAGCCTTCACCGGGCTTGCCGATCAGTGATTTGGCGGGTATCCGGCAATGGTCGAAACGCAATCGCGCGAGCGGGTGCGGCGCGATCGCTTCGAGCCGCTCGACGATCTCGAAGCCGGGCAGCCCGGCGGGTATGACGAAGGCCGACAGGCCCCTGGCACCCTCGCCCTCACCGGTCCGCGCGAAGAGCGTGTAGACGTCGGCGATGCCGCCGTTCGAAATCCAGGTCTTTTCGCCATCGAGCACGTAGTCGTCGCCATTGCGCGTCGCGGTCATCGTCGCCGCGGCCACGTCCGAGCCCGATTGCGGCTCGGTCAGCGCGAAGGCCGCGAGCGCATCTCCGCTGCGGGTGCGCGGCAACCATTCGGCTTTTTTTTCGGCATTACCGAACAGCGAGATCGCGCCGCTGCCAAGGCCCTGCATCGCGAAGGCAAAGTCGGCAAGGCCGTCATGGCGCGCGAGGATTTCCCGCGCGACGCATAGTCTGCGCACGTCGAGCGTCTCGCCATCGCCGGCGCCGGTATGCTCGAGCCAGCCGTCGGCGCCGAGCGCGGCGACCAGCGCACGGCACGCGGCGTCGGTGTCGGCGTGGTCGACCGCGCCGAGATTTACCGCGCACCAGGCTTCGAGGGCGGCGGCAAACTCGCGGTGGCGCGGCTCGAAAAAGGGCCAGTCGAGATAGTCGCGGTCGGCCATCAGTCGCCCTCGAAGCCGGGCTTCTGCTTGTCGACGAAGGCACGATAGGCGCGTTCGAAATCCTTCGTCTGCATGCAAATCGCCTGCGCCTGTGCCTCGGCCTCGATTGCCTGCTCGAGCGACATCGACCATTCCTGCGCGAGCATCGTCTTGGTCATCATATGGGCAAAGTTCGGCCCGGCGGCGATTTGCTCGGCGAGCTTGCGCGCCTCGGCGTCGAGTTCCTCGGCCGCTACGAGGCGGTTGAAGAATCCCCAGTCCGCGCCCTCTTCCGCGCTCATGCTGCGCCCGGTATAGAGCAACTCGGCCGCCCTGCCCTGGCCGATGATACGTGGCAGCATCGCGCAGGCGCCCATGTCGCAGCCGGCCAGCCCGACGCGCGTGAACAGGAAAGCGGTTTTCGCTTCAGGCGTCGCCAACCTGAGGTCCGACGCCATCGCGATGATCGCGCCGGCGCCGACGCAGATGCCGTCGACCGCGGCGACGATCGGCTTGCCGCAAGCGAGCATCGCCTTGACCAGGTCGCCGGTCATGCGGGTGAAGGCGAGCAATTGCTTCATGTCCATGTCGACCAGCGGGCCGATGATGTCGTGGACGTCGCCGCCGGAGGAAAAATTACCGCCGTTAGACGCGAAGATTACCGCCTCGACGTCGTCGGCGTCGCGCAGCGCGCGAAACCAGTCGCGCAGTTCGGCGTAGGATTCGAAGGTCAGCGGGTTCTTGCGCTCGGGCCGGTCGAGCGCCAGCGTCGCGATGCCGGCGTCGATCCGGCAGCGGAAATGTTTGGTCGCAGCGAGAGTCATGATCGGGGCTCCTCCGTGGGGTCGCGCGGAATGCGTTCGAGCAGTTCGGTCAATTCGGTCACCTGGCCGGGATCGAGATCACCGAGCAATGCGTCGATCCAGTTTTCGTGCGCGTTCGCGAGCCGGTCGAACTCGTCGCGGCCCTTCGCGGTCAGCCGGATCAGCACCGCGCGGCGATCGCCGGGCACCGATTCGCGCAGCGCGATGCCGTCGTCGACCAGGCGTTCGACGATCCCGGTAACATTGCCGTTGGAGACGCGCAGCACTTTCGACAATTCGCTCATCTTGAGCCCGTCCGGGTGACGTTCGAGCGCCGCCATGACGTCGAAGCGCGGCAGCGTCGACGCGTACTCGGTGCGCAGGCGCTCGCGCAACTCGGTCTCGACCGAGCGCGTCGCCTTGAGCAGGCGCAGCCACAGCCGCAGCCGTGTCTTGCTGACCGGTTCGAGGCGCCGCGCGGGGCGACGGGCGCTCATATTTCGCCTCCGGCTACGGCCAGGGCCTGGCCATTGATCGATTCGGCCTGGTCGTCGCACAGCCACAGCGCCGCGGCCGCGACCTCGTCGGGCCGCACGAAGCGACCCTGCGGGTTGTGCGCGCGCAGCGTCGCCGCGGCCTGGTCGGCCGTCATTCCGGTTTTGGCAACGATATTCTCGATTGCCTCTTCGAGCAGCGGGGTTTCGACGTAGCCCGGGCACAGCGCGTTGACGGTAATTCCGCTGCGAGCGAATTCCTGCGCGAGCGCGCGCGTCAGGCCGACGACGCCGTGCTTGGCCGCGCAATAGGTCGACACGTACCGATAGCCCTTGAGCCCGGCGGTCGACGCAACCGCGATCAGCCGGCCCCAGCCGGCCGACTTCATGTCGTCGAGCACGGCGCGCCACAGGTTGAAGGTGCCGCCGAGGTTGACCGCCAGCGCGGCGTCCAGATCCTCGACCTGCATTTTCGCGAAGGGTTTGCTCGCGGCCGCACCGGCATTGGCGATTGCCACCGCGACCGGCCCCCGGGCAGCGACGGCGCTTCGCAACGCGGCTTCGAGCGCATCGACGTCGGTTACGTCGCAGCTCGCGGCGAACGCCCCGGTTTGCGCGGCGACCTCGTCGAGCGGCCCGGCGCGGCGGCCGAGGATACTGACCTTCGCGCCGGCGACGGCGAATCGCGTCGCCATTGCTGCACCGACGCCGCTGCCGCCACCGGTGATCACGACGTGTTTGTCGACCACGGTCATACCCGGATTGCCTCGGCTTCGCGGTCGGCGAGTCGCCACAATTGATCGCGCCCGGCGAGATACGGCAGCGGCCATTTTTCGTGTCGATCGCCGATGCGCGCGGCTTCGTGCAGCGTCCAGTATGGATCGGCGAGATGCGCGCGCGCGAGACAGACCAGATCGGCGCGCCCTGCCATCAGGATCGAGTTGACGTGATCGGCCTCGTAGATGTTGCCGACCGCCATCGTCGCGATGCCGGTCTCGTTGCGGATTCGGTCGGAAAACGGCGTCTGGAACATGCGCCCGTAGACCGGTTGCGCGTCGATCGACGTCTGCCCGGCCGATACGTCGATGATGTCGGCGCCGGCGGCGTGGAACAGTTTCGCGATCTCGACCGCATCCTCGGGCGTAATGCCGCGCTCGCCGACCCAGTCGTTGGCCGAGATGCGTACCGATAGCGGCTTGTGCGCCGGCCAGGCCGCGCGCATCGCGGCGAGCACTTCGAGTGGGTAGCGCATGCGGTTTTCGAGACTGCCGCCGTATTCGTCGTCGCGCTGGTTCGACAACGGCGAGATAAAGGACGAAATCAGGTAACCGTGCGCGGCGTGCAGCTCGAGCATGTCGAAGCCGGCGCGCTCGGCCGCCTCGGTCGAGGCGACGAACTCATCGCGCACCCGGTCCAGGTCTGCACGGGTCATTGCGCGCGGCACCGGATTTTGCGGCGACCACGGGATCGGCGACGCCGACATCACTTCCCAGTTGCCTTCGGGGAGCGGCGCATCCATTTCCTCCCAGCCGAGCTGGGTCGAACCCTTGCGCCCGGAGTGACCGAGCTGGCAGCAGATTTTGGCCTCGGTTTCAGTGTGCACGAACTCGGTCAGGCGCCGCCACGCGGCCTCGTGCTCGGGCGCGTAGATGCCGGCGCAGCCCGGCG
>JBFFXR010000044.1:0-18547 GCA_041569645.1 Gammaproteobacteria bacterium | reverse complement strand
TGCTCGACCTTCTGGCTGACGTATTCGAGCGGACTCGCGGTTACCCGCGTCGCCACGACCGCGCGCGCCGACGCGGTGCGCGGCAGCTGGTCGATGATCGCCATCTCGCCGAAAATCTCGCCCTTCGACAGCGTCGCGATCACCAGCCGACGGCCGTCCTTGTTGAGCGACAGCTCGACCAGGCCGGATTCGATGATATACGCGCAATCGCCCGGATCGCCCTCGCGGAAGATAAACTCGTCGCTATCGAATTCTGTGGAAAGGTCGTTATTTTCCATGTATTTACATACGGTCGGCAGGGGAGAGTAGTCGCGCCTGGCGCGATCGATCCCGGGCTCTCCGCGGCGGCCGGATTGATCGGAATTCAGAATCGGGATCGATCGGGCATTCAATCGGCCAGCGCCGGTAAAAACTGAATGCCCGAACTGCGAATCATGAGACAGTTAAACTAGATAATAGTATTGCTGAATAGACTTGCCACTGAAATCGTCCGGGCGGATATACCGATCCCGGTTCGGCGAACCGCGGGATGATTCCGCTAATCGGCAATGCCGGCTTGCGCCGGGGTGCAGGCGACGCTGTCCGCGGCGCGGGTCGGCGTACGCAGCTCGGCGCGTGCCTGGCGGATGATCAGGAACGCCGAGTGCAGGAACAGCAGCGCCATCGCGAACGCGACGACGAGGTCGGGCCAGGCGCTGTGCGTGACGTAGACCGCGCCGGCGGCGAGAATCACCGCGAGGTTGCCGATCGCGTCGTTACGGCTGCACAGCCACACCGAGCGCACGTTGGCGTCGCCGTCGCGATAGCGCAGCAACAACACGACACTGAGCGCATTGGCGGCGAACGCGAGCAGGCCGACCGAGCCCATGATCGCCTCGTTCGGCACGCCGAGGACGAACAGCTGCCAGGCGGTCGAGGCGAGTACCCACAGCCCCATCAGCAGTAAGGTAAGCCCCTTGAACAGCGCCGCCGCCGCGCGCCAGCGTAGCGAGTGGCCGATCGCCAGCAGCGTCAGGCCGTAGGTCAGCGTGTCGCCGAGGAAATCGAGCGCGTCGGCGCGCAGCGCCATCGAATCGGCGGCGATACTCGCGCCGGTCTCGAACAGGAACATGCCGGCATTGATACCGATCACGATCCAAAGGATCGCGCGGTAGCGCGGCGAGACGCCGTCGAACTCGAGCTTGCTGTCACAGCCGCAGGCGGCCATCGTGTCTCCGGGTGAATCTGACTTGTGTTAAGTTTAGTACCTACAGCGACTGTAGCTTCAAGGGGGAAATCGACATGGCCAAGCAGTTTTCGATCGGCGAGATGGCGAAAACCGGCAACTGCAAGGTTCAGACCGTGCGCTACTACGAGAAGATCGGCCTGCTGCCGACGCCGGCGCGCAATGCCGGCAACCAGCGGGTCTATACCCGCGCGCAGCGCGACCGCTTGCGCTTTATTCGCCATGCGCGCGAGCTGGGATTTCCGCTCGATCGAATCCGCGAAATCCTCGAACTCGGCGACGAGCCGACGCATTCCTGCGAAGAGGTGGACCAGATCGCGCGCGAGCACTTGCGCGACGTCGAATCGCGAATCGAGCGCCTGCAGAGCCTGCGTAGCGAACTCGAACGCATGATTTCGGAGTGTACCGCCAACCGCGTCGCCGACTGCCGCATCATCGAGGTGTTGTCGAACCACGATCTCTGTCTTCACGCCGAGCACGATTAGTACGGGTTTTTTTCGAATTTCGTCGGTCAGGCTGACTGGCATGCGCGATAAACGGCTATACTAGTCGCCTTCTTTTCGCGGGATCGATCCCGATAATTATGGTGCAGATTTTGAAAGCTGTCGCGTTCGGTGCATGGGCACTTTGCGTGTCCGTTGCGGCGACCGCCGATGCCGGCGACGACATCGCCGAGCTGCGCGGCATGGTGTTTGCGCTGGAGCCTGGCGAGATCGGAATTTCGCGCGAGAACTTCGCCCACCCGGTCTGGGGCATGGTGATGGAAACCGGCTTCGCCGACGGCTTTTTCACGCTAATCACGCTGGCCGACGGCTCAACCAGCCTGTACTTCAGCAGCGGCGGCGGCATGATCGGCGCCGGCGAGTATCCGGCTGTGCGCCGCGCCGTCGGACATTACCTGACCGGCGCACAGCACTTTCACGATCGCGCAAGGCCAGTCAAGCAGTACCCGCGACCCGAGCCGGGCAAGGTCGTGTTCTATTTCCTCGGTTTCGACGGAATCGCTGCGTACACCGCGCCAGAAAGCAGGCTCGGCGTCGGCGAGGACGAGTTGTCGAACCTGTTTTACGCCGCGCACGGCGTGATCGAAGAGATCCGCAAGATCAACGAGGCGCGGCAATGACGCGCCGCTCGCGGATACGCGAGCTTAAACCCGCACGCGAATATCGCGAGGCGACGTCAGCGCCGGGCTTTTTTCTTGCCGCCCGCGAGATGCTTTTTCTTCATCTCGAGCAGCGTCGCCGCGGTCTTATCGAGCACCTGGCGCCCGTCGGCGACGATCTTGTCTTCCGCGCCGCGGTAGAAATTCCACCAGACTAGCCAGCCCGCGATCGGGATGCCGAAGGTCACAAACAGCCCGATCGGGGTCCAGAAAAACCACTTGTCGAAAACCAGGATCCACAGCAGCGACCAGGCCGCGGTTGCTCCCATCCATTTTCGCATCGGCGTTATTTCGATCATGGCAATCTCCACTGATCTGCCCTGCACTAATAATAGTTCAGGCTTTGCCGTTGTGCCCGGCCGCGGATTGTGAAATTTTTCGATGCCTCGCCGCGGCGATGTTTTTCACTACCGCCGCGCGCGTGCTTTCATTTATCCTGCGGCGAAGCTGCGTAACCGGAGCGATTCGATGGGAGGTATGCAACAGACGGTTTTCTATGCCCTGGTCATGCTCGCGGTCGGTCTCGGCATCCCGATGTTCGCCGCGCTCAACGGCGGTCTCGCCGCACGCCTGCAAAATCCGATGTTGGCGTCGACTTTCGCGCTGCTCGCGGCGATCGCCGTGATCGTCGGCGTCCTGCTGGTAACCGAGGGCGTACCGCGGGTACGCTTCGATCGCTCGATCCCGCCGTGGTTTTACTTCGGTGGCGTGTTCGTCGCGATCTATATTCTCGGCATGACCTGGGTCGCGCCGCGCTTCGGCGTCGGCAATGCGGTGGCTTTCGTGTTGCTGGGCCAGCTGATCTCGATGGCGTTGATCGACCATTTCGGCTGGTTCGGCGCGGCGCGCTACCCGATAACCGTCGCGCGCGTCGCCGGGCTGGCGCTCATGACCGTGGGCGTATTCCTCGCCGTGCGCCGCTAATCGAGACGGGTTCAGTTCGATTCGATGAAGCGGTCGAACGGCAGCGGGTGCGAAAAGAGATAACCCTGAAAGCGGTCGCAGCGGCGCGCGCGCAGGTAATCCAGCTCGGCCTCGGTCTCGATGCCCTCGGCGACGACCGCGAGTTTCAGCTGTTGCGCCATGACGATGATCGTGTCGACGATGATTGCGTTCTCGGCGCTGGGCGAAATATCGCGCACGAAAGACTGATCGATCTTGAGCTCGTCGACCGGTAACCGGTGAAGATAATTGAGCGACGAATATCCGGTGCCGAAATCGTCGATCGAGAAGCTGACGCCGAGCTCGCGCAGATGCTGCATCGTGTCGATGGTGTGCTCGAGGTTGGCCATCGCAAGGCTCTCGGTGATCTCGAACTTGAGACGGGCCGGATCGGCGCCGGTGTCGGCGACGATACGCTCGAATTCGGCGACGAAGTCGGGATCGCCGAACTGGCGGGGACTGACGTTGACCGCTAGTTTCAGCTCTTGCGGCAGGCGCTTTAGGTGCGTGCAGGCCGAGCGCAGTATCCATTCGCCGATCGGCACGATCAGGCCGGTCAGTTCGGCGACCTCGATGAACTGCCCGGGCGTCGTCACGCCGTGGTCGGGATGATTCCAGCGCAGCAGCGTTTCGGCGCCAATCACGCGCCGCCAGGAATCGTACTGCGGCTGGAAGTAGAGTTCGAACTCGCCGCGAGCGAGCGCGTCGCGCAAGCCTTTTTCGATTTCGCGCTGCTGGTTGACCGCTTCCTGCATGTCGCGTGAAAACAGCCGAATCGAGTCGCGTCCGGCGTTTTTTGCCTGGTACATCGCGACGTCGGCGTACTTGAGCAAATCGTCGGCGGTCACGCCGCTCGGAAATAACGCCACGCCGATGCTGATCGTCAGGTGGATTTCGTGGCCCTGGATATCGAACGGCTGCTTGAAACGCAGGCGAATGTCGTCGGCGATTTGCAGCGCGTGGCCGCCGGCGGCCTCCTCGTCCTCGCCGACCTCGGGCAACAATACGACGAATTCGTCGCCGCCAAGGCGGCCGACGGTATCCTCTTCGCGCAGGCGTGCCGAGACGCGCTCCGCGACCTGCACCAGCAGGTCGTCGCCGACCGCATGGCCGAGCGAATCGTTAATCGCCTTGAAGCGGTCGAGGTCGACGAACAGCACCGCGCCGAAGCGTCGATGGCGCTCGGCCTTGGCAATTTCCTGGCGTAGCGTCGACAGCAGCAAGCGGCGGTTGGGCAGGTCGGTCAGCGCATCGAACTGCGCCTGGTAGCGCACCTTCTGTTCGGCCATTTCGCGCGCCAGTCGTACCTCGAGCGACTCGACGATGGTCTGGTTCAGACGCTTCGCCGAGATCAGAATCATGATCATGAACAGCAGCGTGAGGCCGGTCATCGCCAGCGCCAGCTCGTTGTCGAGCAGGTTGATCTTGACGAGTACCGGCAGCAACGCAAACAGTACGAAGGCGCGGCTGGCCTCGACGATCGCCGACAGCGTCGTAATCGCGCCGGCGCATATGCCGGAGACGACGAAGGCAAGAAACATCTGGTGCACCGGGCTGTGCTCGGGAAACAGCAGGAAACCGCCGATCCCCCAGCTGAGACCCGATGCCGCGCTGGTGGCTATCGCCAACCGGTACCAGTAGCCCGCGACGGTGCGGCCCTGGTCGACGCGCCTGAATTGCCGGTAGATGACATAGCGCGCGACCGATAGCAGATTGGTGGCGCAAAACCACGCGACGATCGTCGCCGGCTCAATGACCGGCAACTGCACCATGCACAGGACGAAGCTGCTGAGGAGAATCGACAGCAGCGACGCCGGCACCGCCGCGAACAGGATTCGGATCTGTTCCGACTTGACGTCGGTCAGGGATTCCCGGGCGACGAGCGTTTCGGCGGCGGCGGCGCTCATGCGCCCCGGAGCGCGGCGATCACCGGCCCGGTCTCGGGCCGGACGCCGCGCCAGATGGCAAATGCCTCGGCAGCCTGTTCGACAAGCATGCCGAGGCCGTCGTGGGCCGCCGCGGCGCCTTGGCGCCGTGCCCAGTCGACGAATGCGGTCGTCCCTTGCGTGTTATACATCATGTCGTAGCAAACCGTTGCGTCACCGATGACGGCGGGCGGCACGGGTGGAACCTGATCGTCCAGGCCGGCCGCGGTGCCGTTGATGACGAGATCGAAAGGTTGTTCTCCCAGTTCTTTATAGGCCAGAACCCGGATTTGACCAGTCGCGGCGAAATCCGCGGCCAGCGCGCGGGCGCGCGCGAGCGTGCGGTTGGCGAGCGTGACCTCGGCCGGCGCCTCGGCGAGCACGGGTCCCAGGACGCCGCGCACCGCGCCGCCGGCGCCGAGTATGAGGATTTTGCGCCGCGCGAGCTCGACGCCGAGATTGTCCAGGTCGCGCACCAGGCCGATGCCGTCGGTATTGTCGCCGGCGATTGCGCCGTCGGCGCCGAATACGAGGGTGTTGACCGCGCCGGCGGCCGCGGCGCGTTCGCTGCGCGTGTCGCACAACGCCCAGGCCTCCTGCTTGAACGGCAGCGTGACGTTGGCGCCGGCGAGCCCGTCGCGAATCAGCCCGCGCAACGCCGCGGCAAAATCGTCGCGCGGCAGTTCGAGCGCGACGTATTCGAGCGCCTGGCCGGTAGCGGCGGCGAAAGCCGCGTGGATTTGTGGCGACAGGCTGTGCGCGATCGGGTTGCCGAGGACCGCGTAGCGGTCGACCCCGGCGGGCGGATTCACGCCGCGTCGCGGAGCCAGCCGGCGACCGCCTTCGCGAAGTAGGTCAGGATGCCGTCGGCACCGGCGCGCTTGATCGACAATAGCGCCTCGAGTACGCAGGCGCGCTCGTCGATCCAGCCGTTTTGTCCGGCGGCCTTGAGCATCGCGTATTCGCCGCTGACCTGGTAGACGTAGGTCGGGAATTGCAGCTCGTCCTTGATCCGCCGGACGATGTCGAGGTAGGGCAGGCCGGGCTTGATCATGACCATGTCGGCGCCCTCGTCGATGTCGAGCGCGACTTCGTGCAGCGCTTCGTTGCTGTTGGCCGGATCCATCTGGTAGGTGTACTTGTTGCCGCCGCCGAGGTTGCCGGCCGATCCGACCGCGTCGCGGAACGGACCGTAGAAACTCGACGCGTACTTGGCCGAGTAGGCGAGAATTCGGGTGTTGACGTGGCCGGCATCCTCGAAGGCTTCGCGGATTGCGCCGATGCGCCCGTCCATCATGTCGGACGGTGCGACCACGTCGACTCCGGCTTCAGCGTGCGACATTGCCTGCTGCACCAGCGCGTCCAGCGTCGCGTCGTTGGTGACATAGCCGTCGGCATCGAGCAGACCGTCCTGGCCGTGGCTGGTGTACGGATCCAGCGCAACGTCGGTAACCACGCCGAGTTCGGGTTGCGCGTCCTTGAGCGCGCGCACCGCGCGTTGCACGAGGCCGTCGGGATTCCAGGCTTCCTCGGCGGTTTCGCTCTTCACGCTCGCACCGACGACCGGGAACAGCGCGATCGCCGGAATGCCGAGGCGCGCGATCTCGGCGGCCTCGTCGACCAGCAGGTCGATGCTGAGACGCTCGATGGCTGGCATCGACTCGACCGCTTCGCGCTGGCCGTCGCCGTCGCGCACGAACATCGGGTAGATCAGGTCGTCGACGGACAGCGTGGTTTCGCGCATCAGCCGGCGCGAAAATTCGTCGCGGCGCATGCGGCGTTTGCGGGTGTACGGGAAACTGGACACGGTCGAAGTTCGGGGAGCCGGAAACGCTCTAATATCGCATAAATCGGCGGGCGGTTAAACGTTTCGCCGGAGCCAGCGCACCAGGTCGATCCACAACCGGCTGATCTGCTGCGGGTTTGGCATGATGCCGGCATGCGGCAACTCGAGGGTGACCACCGGGATGCCGAGGTGCAGCCCGGCGTAATTACCGAGCGAACCCGGGTAGGTGCCAAGCAGGCGCTTGTGCAGGTGGCCGATGCGCCGCGGCGCATTCTTGCGGCTCGGCGCGTCGTAGTCGACGAGGCGATGCGGCGCGTGTACCGAGACGATCACGTCCGGTCTGAAGCGTTCGATTTCGTGGTAGAGCCAGTAACTCTCCGGTTCGCTGAGCGGATACGGCCCGGGGTAGCGCCGCTTGTTCTCGCGCGCCGATACGCGCCAGTAACGCAGCGCGGCGTCGCCGCCATCGCCGGGCGTGATGAAGTTGCGGTTCAGGTCGACGCCCTTGGCGTTGGTGCGGCGGTGGCGTTTGCGCAGCGCCCCGTCGGGGTTCATCAACGGATTGACGCGCCAGTGAAACAGGCCGGAATGGTGCTTCTCGAGCTTGTGCATCCACTTGAAGACGATGCTGATCGACGACAGTTCGTCGCCGTGCGTACCGCCGATCAGCAACACCCGGCCGAGCGGTTCGCGTTGCTCGAGCGGCGGGTATTCCCTGACCAGCAGCGGGAAGCCCTCGACCGAGCGGAAGCCGCTCGGTTCGAGGTCGAGGATCATGCACTCGGCGAAGTCGACGCTCGCGAGCTTGGCCGAAATTCGCCCGCAGGCGTGTTCGATCTCGTCGGCGCCGACGGAAGTGACGATGCTTGCAATGATCAGCAAGCCGAGCGCGGCGCGGTGCTCAATCATCGCGCTGCACGGTTTTCAGCCGGTTGCGGGCGCGTATGTCGCCCTCCGGAAAGGCGCGGTTGAGCAGGCGCAGCTGGGCTTCGGCATCCCGCTCGAGCGCGCTTGCTTTGGCGAGGGCGGCATAGCTCGCGTAGCGGTCGGCGGAAACGATTCGCAAACGCTTGACCCGGATTGCATCCACCGCCGCCTGGTCGAGCCGCTCGAAACTGTTGTTGACCGCGAGCAGGCGGGTGCGATAGCTGGCGAAGACTTTTTCGGGAGCGGTACCGAGCACCGTCAGCGCGCTGCGACCGTCGAGCGCCATCGCGGCGAGCAGCGCGGGTTGTTGCGCCCCGCCGCTGGCGCGAACGCGCGTCTCGGCGAGCGCCCCGTAGCGCGTGCTCTCGACCGCCAGTTCGCCATCGCGTACCAGGCGGCGCAGCAATTGCGTTAGCGACTCGTCGGCTTTGCGTTCGACCACGCCGACTTGCACCACTGCTCCCGAGTCGGGATCGCGCGCCTGCAGGTAGGCGTCGAGGTTGACGGTTTGCCAGCCGGCCGGCAGCTCGATCGCGAAGCGCAGCTCCGGATGCGCGAAGCGCCGCCCGTCGATCACGCCCTGGCGCGCGCTCGGGCCCCAGGCCAGGCCGTCGATCATCCGGTAATAGGTTTCGCGGTTGGCGTCGCGGTAGCCTTGCGCCGCCAGTTTGCGCGCCGCGCGCACTACCGTCTTGAGGCGCTGGTCGTTGCGCGGGTGGGTCGAGAACACGCCGTGGTAGACGTTCGGCTCGCGGCCTTCCTGTTTGGCGCGCGCGACTTCGTAGACTTCCTGGTCCTTGAGCACGCCGATGACGTCGAGCATTGCCTCGGGATCGTGGCCTATCGAGTGCAGGTATTCGGCGCCGAGCCGGTCGGCCTCGAGTTCGTGATCGCGGCCGTAACCGCGGACGATGCCGGTGCCGATGGCCTGGCTCAGGTCGACGAGGCCCGACTCGCCGGTGGCCGCGCCGATCAGAACGCCGAGCAGGCCCGTTGCGACCTGGCCCGCCTGCTGGCGCACCGAGTGGCGCGCGGTGACATGGCCGATTTCGTGACCGAGCACGCCGGCGAGTTCCGCCTCGGAGTCGAGGTAAGCCATGATCCCGCGGGTGATGTATATGTAGCCGCCGGGCAGCGCGAAGGCGTTGATCTCGGGCGAGTCGAGTACGGTGAACCGGTACTTCAGGTGCGCGCGGTGGCTCGCACGCGCGAGCTTCTGGCCGAGGTCGTCGACGTAGGCCTGTAGCGCGGGATCCTCGTAGACGCCGTAGCGACGGACGATCTCGGCGTGGAACCGGCGACCCTGCTGGATCTCGTCGGACTCGGAGACGAGCGCGAAATCGCGCTCGCCGGTGACCGGATTGACCGCGCAACCCGACAGCAGCAGCGCGGTTGCGAACAGGATAGTGGCAAGGCGTTTCATGTCGGCATTATTGAGTCGCGGATCGGCCGATTCAAGACAAAAAAAAGGGTGCCGCAGCACCCTTGCGTCGATCGATCGTTTTTACTTCTTCTTGCCGTAGCGCTGACGGAACTTGTCGACCTGTTTCGCGGTTTGCAGGATGTGCTGCTTGCCGGTGTAGAACGGATGCGACTGGCTCGAGATCTCGAGGCGCAACAGCGGGTACTCGTTGCCGTCTTCCCACTTGATCGTTTCCTTGGTCGGAGTAGTCGACTTGGTCAGGATCGCGAAGTCGGATGAAATGTCCTGGAAAACGACGTCGCGATACTCGGGGTGAATGCCTTGTTTCATAACTCGATTCCGTCGGCGGTCGGCCTTCAAAGGGCGCGAATTGTGAACTTTTCACCGCTAAAATTCAAGCCTTTTGTCACGCAGGCGGGCGAGAGTCGAAGGTCGTTTAGCCGCGCTTGTTAAAGTGCTTTGTAATCAGATATGGCTAAAACATTGAGCGCTTTGCGAGTCGTTTTTTATCCACAAATTCTGTGGATAACTTTGTGTATAAACGGCGCCCGAAGGCCGCAGAGTCAACGTTGGCCGGGGGTTTGGTTAAATTAGTCATTTTTTGATCAACTCCAAAACCGTCAAAAAATCAGCGAGTTAGCGAGGCTGGAATTTTTTTTGCGAAATAATGCGAATTAAATCTTGACAATTCCGGCGCATTTACCTCAGTTGTGAATAATTCCTTGCTTCGATTCGAAAATCGGCTTGCTCGGGGCCTTGCCGGAATCGAGAAACAGCGCCTGCAGGTCGTTGAGAAATCGTAAGCCGAGTTCGGTCGGCCGAATCCAGTGGCCGTCGAACTCGACTAAACCCTTGTTTTTCGCATGGTTTAGTCCCGGCAACAGCGCGCCGAGGCCGAGTCCGGTAACCTGGTGGAACAATCGCGCGTCAAATCCCCGCACCAGGCGGGTTGCGTTGAGCATGAATTCGAACACCAGGTCTTCGGCGCCGAGGACGGTTTTGCGGGCAATGCGCTTGGGTCCGCGCGCGGCGAGGTAGGCGCGCGGCTGGCGCAGCCGAACCCGGCGCACGACTCGTTCTTCGCCGGCGAGCGTGAGCTTGCCGTGGGCGCCGGCGCCGATGCCGAGATAGTCGCCGAAATACCAGTAGTTGAGGTTATGCCGTGCCTCGCGCCCGGGCCTCGCGTAGGCCGAAATCTCATAGTGAGCATAACCGGCCGCGGCGAGCCGCGCCTGGCATTCGCGCTGCTGGCGCCAGGCGAGTTCATCGTCGGGCAGGCCGGCCGGCGGACGGTGATGAAACAGCGTGTTCGGTTCGATCGTGAGCTGGTAGTGCGACAGGTGTTCCGGCGCGAGCGCGAGCGCCTGCTCGAGGTCCGCCACCGCGTCGGCGAGACCCTGTCCCGGCAAGCCGTACATCAGGTCGAGATTGAGATTGTCGAAGCCGGCCGCGCGCGCGAGTTCGACCGCGCGCCGCGCGTCGGCCGAATCGTGTACCCGGCCGAGCACGGCGAGCGCGCGGTCGTCGAAGCTTTGCACGCCGATCGACAGCCGGTTGACGCCGGCGGCTCGATAGTCCCGGTAGCGGCCGGCGTCGGCGCTGCCGGGATTGGACTCGAGCGTGATTTCGACCGACGGCGCGAAGTTGGTCAGTGCGCGCAAGCCGCCTAGCAACCGGTCGATCGCCGCGCCCGAAAACAGGGAAGGCGTGCCGCCGCCGATGAACAGGGTTTCGATGCGCCGCCCCCAGACGAGCGGCAAATCCTCGCCGAGATCGTCGAGCAGCGCGTCGACGTAGTCGTCCTCGGGGATGTCCGCGCCCTCGTGCGAATTGAAGTCGCAGTACGGGCACTTGCGTTCGCACCAAGGGAGGTGGACATAGAGCCCGAGCGGGGGGCTGCCGTCAAAGGGCATGCTCGGCGAGCCTCGCGCGCAGCGCGGCAAGCGCCTGGCCGCGGTGGCTGCGCCGGTTCTTGTCGTCGGCCGTGAGCTCGGCGCTGCTACAGCCGAGTTCCGGCAGGTAGAAATAAGGATCGTAGCCGAAGCCGCCGTCGCCGGCCGGCTCGAGTCGGATCACGCCGTCCCAACGACCCTCGCAAATCAGCGGCGACGGATCGGCGGCGGAACGCATCAGCACGATGACCGCGCGGTAATGCGCACTGCGCTCGGCGGCCGGTACGTCGCGCAGTTTGTCGATGAGCAGCGCGTTGTTGTCGGCGTCGCTCGCGCCGGGTCCGGCGAAGCGCGCACTGTAGACTCCCGGCGCGCCGTCGAGCGCGTCGACGACGATGCCCGAATCGTCGGCCAGCGCCGGCAGGCCGGTATGCGCGGCGGCGTGGCGCGCCTTGATGATCGCGTTCTCGACGAAGGTCGTGCCGGTTTCGGCGACCTCGGGCACGTCGAATTCGGCTTGCGGCAGCAACTCGCAGTCGAAATCGGCGAGCAGCGCTTTCAGTTCGCGCAGCTTGCCGGGGTTGTTCGACGCCAATACCAGTTGCTTCACGCGTTCACCTGCAGCGTGAAAATCTGCCCGATCCCGGCGCGCGCGAGTTCGAGCATGCGGGTCAGCTCGGTATCCGAGAACGGCGCCGCCTCGGCGGTGCCCTGCAGCTCGATGAAACCGCCCTGGTCGGTCATGACGATGTTCATGTCGGTGTCGGCGGTCGAGTCCTCCGCATAGTCGAGATCGAGCACGGCGTCGCCGGCAACGATACCGACCGATACCGCGGCGACCTGGCAGACGAGCGGCGCGGCGGCCAGCTCGCCGTTCGTGACGAGCCCGGCCAGCGCGTCGCGCAGCGCGACCCAGGCGCCCGAAATCGACGCCGTGCGGGTGCCGCCGTCGGCCTGGATCACGTCGCAATCGAGCGTGATCGTGCGCTCGCCGAGCGCGTTTAGATCAACCGCGGCGCGTAGCGCGCGGCCGATCAGCCGCTGGATTTCGAGCGTGCGCCCGCCCTGGCGCCCGGCGCTCGCCTCGCGGCGCATGCGGCTGCCGGTCGAGCGCGGCAGCATACCGTACTCGGCGGTGACCCAGCCGCTGCCCTTGCCGCGCAGAAACGGCGGCACCGAGCCGTCGACCGACGCGGTGCAGATCACGCGGGTATCGCCGCATTCGATCAGCACCGAGCCGTCGGCATGCTTGATGTAGTCGCGCGTGATCGCAATCGGTCGCAGTTCGTCGGCGGCACGGGCTGAGGGTCGCATCCGGAATCTCCTCGAAAAAGAGCCGCATTATACGCGTCCGCTACGGGAGCGCCCGCATCATTTATGACCGGGGTCAAATAGGCTATGATGCCCCGAGTTTTTCGCCGGGAGACCGCCATCGTGATCCGCAGCATGACCGCCTTCGCCCGTGTCGAGGAAAGCAATGATGCCGGTTCCGTTACCTGGGAACTGCGCTCGGTCAACCATCGCTACCTCGAGCCGGGCTTCAAGCTGCCGGACGACTTTCGCCAGCTCGAGCCCGAAATTCGCAAGCGGCTCGCGCAGCAGCTGTCGCGCGGCAAGGTCGACGTCGGCCTGCGCTACAAGCTCGATCCGGGTCAGCAGAGCGATATTACCCTCAACGTAGAAATCGTTCGCAAGCTGCGCGAAGTCGAGCAGGAAGTTCTCAACATCGTCCACGAGGGTGCCAAGTTGTCGGTATCCGACATTCTCGGCTGGCCGGGCGTGATCAGCGACGTCGAGCGCGATCTGGGTTCGCTGCACGCGCTCGCGCTGGCGGGCCTCGACAACGCCATCGCGCAGTTGCAGCAAAGTCGCGAGACCGAGGGCAAGGCACTCGAAGAGATGATTCGCCAGCGCTGCGGTCAGGTCACCGATATCGTCGCCGAACTGCGCAAGCGCCGTCCCGAAATGATGGCCGCGCTACGCGAGAAATGGACGACCGCGCTCGACGAGAAACTCGAGCAGTGGCGCGACGCCGCGAGCGAGAGCCGACTCGAGCAGGAACTCGTCATGCTCGCGCAAAAACTCGACGTCGACGAGGAACTCGATCGCCTCGACACGCACATCGCCGAGGTCCTGAACGTGCTCGAACGCGACGAGGCGGTCGGTCGGCGGCTCGATTTCCTGATGCAGGAACTCAATCGCGAAGCCAACACGCTCGGTTCGAAATCGCAGGACGGCGCAACCACGCAGCTCGCGGTCGATCTCAAGGTGCTGATCGAGCAGATGCGCGAGCAGGTGCAGAATATCGAATAGGCGCGTCAGAAGGGCGCGGCGAGAGTCAGGTAGGCGACCGATACGTAACGCAGCGCCTTGCCGCCACCGACCAGCAACAGGAACAGCCACAGGCGCACCTTCATGATGCCGGCGATCAGCGTCAGCGCGTCTCCGCCGACCGGCAACCACGCGAACAGCAGCGAGTAGAAGCCGTAGCGGTTGTACCAGCGTTGCGCGGCCTCGACCTGCTTGCGACTGAAGTAGAACCAGCGTCGGTCCTGGAAGTGCAGCAGAAATCTGCCGAGCACCCAGTTGACGACCGCGCCGAGCGTGTTGCCGGCGGTTGCGACCGCGACCAGCGCGACCGGGTCGCCACCTTCGCGCAGCAGCGCGAACAGCACGACCTCGGAATAAAACGGCAGAATGGTCGCGGCCAGAAACGCCGAGCCGAACAGCAGCAGGTAGGAGTCGATCATTCCGCCTTGCGCAAGAGCCAGCGGAACAACCTGAACTGCGCCGGCAAGTAGAGCAGGTACTCGGGATGCCACTGCACGCCGATGATCGGGCGATCGTCGCTTTCGACCGCCTGGGTGATTTCGTCGAGGTCGCGACCGACTACGCGCAAGCCGTCGCCCGGATCCTTGATCGCCTGGTGATGCAGGCTGTTGACCCGCAGGCGCTCGCGGCCGCAGACGCGCGCGACACGCGAGCCGGGCTCGAGGCGTACCTGCTTGGTCGGCAGCAGGCCCGGGCGGTTGTAGGTCAGCTTGCGCAGCTGGCGGATGTCCTGGTGCAGGTTGCCGCCGAGCACGACGTTGATCAGCTGCGCCCCGCGGCAAATACCGAGCAGCGGGATGTCGTCGTCGAGCGCGCGCTTGATCCAGTCGATTTCGAGTGCATCGCGCTCCGGGTCGAGACGCACGCGGGCCTCGATATCGCCGCCGTAGTGCTTGGGGCCGATGTCATCGCCGCCGCTGATGACGAGCGCGGCCAGCGGCTTGCCGCTTGGCCGATGGCTTACGCTGATGCGCTCGGGGGTCGCGCCGGCGAGCAGCAGCGCGAGGCGCAGGCACCACCAGCTCGGGGCCCAGCGCCGCGCATTGCCGGTTACGCCGACCCGCGGTCTTTGCGCCATTGCTCGATCGCTTCGACCCAGTCGCGCCGTTTGACGCCGATTACCGGACGGCGCGCGGCGAGAAACTCGCTGGCGAGCCGATCGAGCGCATCGCGGTCGTGCGCCAGCCGCTCGACTTCGAGCCAGCTGTGCCAGGCCTCGGACAGCGACCAGTCGTCTTTTTCGATGTGGCAATCGGGCAGCCGATAGTGAAACGCCGGTCGCGGCTTGATGCGCGGGTCGTCGACCGCCTCGCGTACCCGCTCGGAGTCGATCTCGGCGAGCATCGGCAACAGGTCGAGCGCGCGGTTGCGGGTCGCGTTGTGTTCGAAATAATCGTCGAAGATGTCGTCGAGGCTGGCCGCGTCGCGCTCGAGAATCTGCACCAGATAGGCCTCGGGATAGAGGTCGATATACGGACTCAGGCGGCGCGCCGGATCGACCTCGTGGGCGTCGACCAGCCACCATTGCAGCAACGCGAAGGCGCGCAGGTAGGCGAATATTGTGTCGCCGTCGAGACGCGGTATCTCGGTATTGATGTGTACGCCGTAAGCCGCGATCAGTGACTCGTCGGTGCCGACGGCGCCGGCATCGCGCAGCGCGTCGATCATCGGTAGCAGCGCGTCGAGGCGATCGAGCGGAATCGGCGGGCAGACCACCTCGACCGGCACCAGCAGCGCCGCCGCCTGGCTGAGCAGCTCGAGCCATTCCTCGTCGGACTTGTCGTCGCCGCTCTCGGCCGCCTTGCGTTTCAGGTAGGCCCAGTCGAGCTCGACGTTGAACTCGCCGAGATCCTCGACCTCGAGCAGGGTTTCGGCCACCGATTGTTCGCGGCTTTGCGCGCCGAGCGATTCGACGAGCGCGGCGACCGCCTGATCCATCGTCACGCCGGAAAACTCGAGTTCGAAGCCGACGCGGCGGTAGTCGCCGGCGTCGTTGCGCGGTGACGGCGGCAGCGCGAAGCCGTTGGAGTCGGGTGAATTCACGGGGAAAATTCCGGGTCGAAAAGCCAAAGAATGCGGCGCGCCCCGGTCGAAGTCAACGCCGCCGCGCGACGCGCCCGTCGAGGCCGGCGAAAAACTTGCTAGAATTGGCGCATGCGTCCGCCGCGGACGCGAGGCGAATCGATGAAGCTCGGAATCGGCACATTCGGCGTGGTCCTGTTGTGGGGGCTGGTCGCGACCCTGTTCGTGGCCTGGTGCGTGTCCTTGCTGCTGGCACTCGGTACGCTCGGCCAGCGCCAGAGCGAAAACGACGCACAACATTTTCAGGTTCAATTATCGCAGCTCGAGCAAAAACACCGCCTGTGGCTGCGGACGCAGTATTACCTGTTGACCTCGCTGATCGAAAGTGCCGGCGCCGAGCATGATTTTCATCCGCTGATGCTCGAGTACTATCGCCGCAACCCGACGATCTGGGCGGTCAACCTCGTGCAATTCGACGCCGGCGGCAGGCCCGTGTCGCGCGCCAACAAGCCAGGCTGCCGGCAGCCCCGCGAGCTTCGCCCGGGCGAACTCGGCGACTTCCTCGAACCCGCGCTCGTCGCCTGCCGCGTCGGCGACAAGGCCCTGCTCGAAATCGCAGGCCCCGCGCGCGTCGACGACCAGCCGGCGCTACTGCTCGTCAGCACCGATTACTTCGGATTTCTCGACGAGTTTTCGGCCGCCACCGGGCGCAAGCTGCAGCGCATATTCACCGACGAAGGTGAACTGCGATTCGACGAAATCGATATCGGAGGAGACGCCGCGGCGCGCATCCGGCTGGTGCTCGGCAACCGCGACGGCATCGATGCGGAAGTCTATCTCGCCCGCCGGCCGCCGGATTTCGGCGAAGTCTTCGGCAGCCATCTACTATGGCTCGTGTTCTTGTTGACGCTTGCATCGCTCGTCGCAACCGTGTTTTTCTACCGCGGGCTGGTCGCGCCGCTCGAGCGACTCGCCGAAGCGATGCGCGAATTCGCCGGCGCCGAGCGCGACGCCGATGGCGGGCAGCTGCGGCCCGGTCTGACGAAGCTGTTCGACTATCTCGGCGAGCTCAAGCAGACCGTCAAGCGTGATCCGGTAACCGGACTCAACAACCGCATCATTTTCGAGGACCGTCTCGCGCAGGCGATCCGCGAAGGCAAGCGCAGCGGCCGGCATTACGCGCTGCTGCTGGCCGATTTGCGCGGCGTCGACGACGTCGCGCACTACCAGGGCCAATACATCGCCGATACCCTGCTGCGGCTAGCCGCCGAGTATTTGCGCCTGAACCTGCGCGAGAGCGACAACCTGGCGCGTTTCGAGCGCAATCTGTTCGCACTGCTGATCGAATTCGACGATCGCGACCAGCTCGGCACGCTGGTCGAAAAGATTTACCTGACGCTGGCGAGGCCCTATCAGGTTCACGGCCGTGAGTTCGAACTGCGCGCGCAGGTTGGTGTCGCGATTTATCCCGACCACGCGCTCGCCGCCGAGGAGCTGTACCAGCATGCGAGCGAAGCCCTGGCGATCGCCGAGCGCGGCGACTGGCCGATACGCTACTTCCGCGAGGCCGACGAGACCGATACCTCGGGTTTCTCGCTGATACAGGCGCTGCGCCGTGCGCTGAGGCACGACGAGCTGAAGCTGGTCTACCAGCCGGTCATCGATCTCGATAGCTTCGAGACCGTCTACTTCGAGGCCTTGCTACGGTGGAAGGACCCGGCGCGCCAGGAATTCTCGATCGAGCGCACGATTCGGCTCGCCGAGCGCAACCACCTGATCAAGCCGCTGACCAACTGGATCATCGACGCCGCGTGCCGCTTCATCCGCGATTGCGGCATTTACAACCTGCGCGTCGGCGTCAACCTGTCGATGATCGATTTGCACGACCGGCAGCTTCCGGCGCGTATCGAGGCCAGCCTGAAGAAATATCAGGTCAAGCCTTCGCAAATCGTCGTCGAGATCACCGAGGGTCAGATCATGCAGGACCCGGACGAGGTCATCGAGGTGCTCGCGCATCTGGGTGTCATGGGCCTGTCGCTGTCGATCGACGATTTTGGCACCGGCCAGGCGACGCTGACCTACCTCAAGGAGCTGCCGGTCGAAAAGCTCAAGATCGACCAGTCCTTCGTCCGCGATATCGACACCAATCCCGACGACCGGTTGATCGTCAAGGCGACGATCGAGCTCGCGCATACCCTCGATCTGAAGGTCGTCGCCGAGGGTGCCGAAACACTCGCAGTCTGCGAGCTGCTAGTCGAAATGCAGTGCGATTACGCCCAGGGCTTTTATCTCTGCCGGCCGCTGGAATCGGACGGCGTAGCCGACTGGTACGCCAGCTCGGTCAGACCAGACCTCTTTCGGAAAGGCAGGTGACCTGGTCGCCGACGATGACGTGATCGAGCACGCGGATGTCGACCAGCGCCAGTGCCTGCTTGAGCTTGTCGGTGATCGCGATGTCGGCGCGGCTCGGCTCGGCGACACCGGAGGGATGGTTATGCACCAGGATGACCGCCGCGGCGTTGTCGGCGAGCGCCTGCTTGACGACTTCGCGCGGGTAGACGCTGGCGCCGTCGATCGTGCCGCGGAACAGTTCGCGCAGCGCGATCACGCGGTTGCGGTTGTCGAGCATCAGGCAGGCGAAGACTTCGTAGGCATAGTCGCGCAGCGCCGCGCGCAGGTAGTCAACGGTTTGCGCCGGACAGGCGAGGCAATCCTCGCGGGCGAGATTTTCCGACAGGTTGCGGCGCGCGAGTTCGAGCGCGGCGTGCAACTGGGCGTACTTCGCGCGGCCGAGGCCCTTGTGCCGACACAGCGTCGCCGCGTCGGCGCCGAGCAGCGCGCGCAGCGAGCCATGCTCGGCAAGCAGGCTGCGGGCGAGGTCGACGGCGGTCGCGCCGGCGGCACCGGTGCGC
>JBFFXR010000043.1:0-18636 GCA_041569645.1 Gammaproteobacteria bacterium | reverse complement strand
CCAGCCCTTCGGTATCGTTGCGCTGGTATTCGGCGAGCGCGACGTCGACAGCTTCGCGGTCATCGGCGGACAGCCGGTCGGCGAGCATGTCGCGCGCCGCGTGTAGCCAGTCGAGGCCGCGCGGGTTCGGCCGGTAGGCGTCGTAATCGCTTCCCGCGAGGTGCAGGCGCGCGAGTTCGCCGGCAGCCTCGTGGCAGTGCGCCGCGGTCGGTGCGGCCACGTCCTGCCCCGGCAAGCGTTCGATGATAGCGGCGGGCCGCTGGTTGAGGTTCGAGAAAAGTTCCCCACGTCGATCCTCGAGCGGCATCGCGCAGCGCACGCCGTTACCGCCGAGATGGCGCTGCAAGCCGAGGATGTAATCCAGCTCGTCGTCGCTGTGATGCTCGTAGAGCGTCAGCACGTAATCGCCGGCGTCGGTATCGAGCCGGTAATTGGTGTTCGTGATTCCTGCCGCGATTGGTTCGAGCGCGCGGCAGCGGCCGATCGAATAGCGTTCGAGAAACGGCTCGAGATCTTGCAGAGTAACGGTCGTGTATACGGACATCGATGCGGCCAACGGTAATGCGCAAGGCGGCGTGGCCGCCGACTTTGCTGTGTTATGATCGGGCTGTCGGGTCGGCATTTTAGCGCAACTCCATGAATCAGGAACAACAAAAAAAACTCGTCCTCGTCGACGGATCGTCCTACCTGTTTCGCGCCTTCTACGCGCGCACGGGCACCGACCTGTCGAGCCCCACCGGATTTCCGACGCAGGCGATCTACATCGTCATCAACATGCTGCGCAAGCTGATCAAGGACGAGGCGCCGGACCGGATCGCGGTCGTTTTCGACGCCAGCGGCAAGACGTTTCGCGATGAACTCTACCCCGAGTACAAGGCGAATCGCGAGGCCATGCCCGATGATCTGCGCAAGCAGATCGAGCCGCTGCACGAAATCATCCGCGCGATGGGCCTGCCGCTGCTGTGCGTCGACGGCGTCGAGGCCGACGACGTCATCGGCACGCTCGCGCGCGAGGCCAGCGCGGGCGGCTACGAAGTCCTGATCTCGACCTCGGACAAGGACATGGCGCAGCTCGTCAACGACAAGGTGACGCTGGTCGATACGATGAACAACCGAACCCTCGACGAAGACGGCGTAGTCGATAAATTCCAGGTCCGGGCCGACCAGATCGTCGATTACCTCGCGTTGATGGGCGACAGCTCGGACAACATCCCCGGCGTACCCAAGGTCGGGCCGAAAACCGCGGCCAAATGGATTGCCGAGTACGGCAGCCTCGACGGCGTCATCGAGCATGCCGACGAAATCTCCGGCAAGGTCGGCGAGAACCTGCGCGCGTCGCTCGATTTTTTGCCGCTGTCTTACGAGCTTGCGACGATCAAGCTCGATTGCGATACCGGGTTCGACGTCGAGGCGCTCGAGGCACAGCCGGCCGACGTCGACGCGCTGGCCAACTATTATCGCGAATTCGGTTTCAACCGCTGGTACGAAGAGGTCGCGCCCGGCGACGCGGCGCCGGCCAAACCCGATGCCGATTACGCCTGCCTGCTGAGCGAAGCGGACTTCGAAGACTGGCTCGGGCGTCTCGACAAGGCAGCGAGCTTCGCGATCGACACCGAAACCACGAGCATCGATTACATGCGCGCCGAGCTGGTCGGCATATCGCTGTGCGTCGAAACCGGCGAGGCCTGTTACATTCCGCTCGCGCACCGCTACGAGGGCGTGCCGGCGCAGCTCGACAAGGCGATGGTGCTCGCCCGGCTCAAGCCCATCCTCGAGGATCCGGGCAAGGCCAAGATCGGGCAAAACCTGAAGTACGACGCGCACATATTTCTCGGCGAGAGCATCCGCCTGCGCGGCATCGCGCACGACACGATGCTCGAATCCTACGTCCTGAACTCGACCGCCAGCCGCCACAACATGGACGCGCTGGCGAAGTTTTACCTCGACTACGACACGATCCATTACGAGGACATCGCCGGGCGCGGCGCCAAGCAGAAGACCTTCGACCAGATCGAGCTCGAGGTGGCCAGCGACTATGCCGCCGAGGATGCCGACATCACGCTGCGCCTGCACGAAAAACTGTCGGCCGAACTCGCTGCCGACGAGCGACTGCTTGCGGTTTACAGCGACATCGAAATGCCGTTGCTC
Organism: Gammaproteobacteria bacterium; assembly: GCA_041569645.1. Taxonomy (GTDB): domain Bacteria; phylum Pseudomonadota; class Gammaproteobacteria. The sequence continues at coordinate 16,488 of JBFFXR010000043.1, read as the reverse complement.
GACGTGCTGCTCGACGTCGAGCGCCACGGCGTGCTGATCGACGAAAAGATGCTCAAGCGCCAGGGCCGCGAGATCGACAAGCAGCGCGGCGAAATCGAGCAAAAGATCTACGCCGAGGCGGGGCAGGTATTCAACATCGGTTCGCCGAAGCAGATCCAGGAAATCCTGTTCGACAAGCTTGCGCTGCCGGTGCTGCGCAAAACGCCCGGCGGGCAGCCGTCGACCGCCGAAGACGTGCTCGAGGAGCTTGCCGCCGAATACGAAATTCCGCGGCTGATTCTCGAGTATCGCAGCCTGACCAAGCTGTTATCGACTTATATCGACAAGCTGCCGCAGGAAATCAACCCGGCGACCGGTCGCGTCCACACCAACTACCAGCAGGCGGTCGCGTCGACCGGCCGGCTGTCGTCGACCTCGCCGAATTTGCAAAACATTCCGGTCCGCACCGCCGAGGGCCGGCGGATTCGCGAAGCCTTCGTCGCGCCGGAGGACCACAAGATTCTCGCGCTCGACTATTCGCAGATCGAGCTGCGTATCATGGCCCACCTGTCGGGCGACGACAGCCTGCGCGAGGCCTTCGCCCGGGGCCTCGACGTACACCGCGCGACCGCTGCCGAGGTATTCGGCGCCGAACTCGACGCAGTGACGCCGGACCAGCGGCGCGCCGCCAAGGCGATCAACTTCGGCCTGATCTACGGCATGTCGGCCTTCGGCCTGGGTCGCCAGCTCGGTATTCCGCGCGGCGAGGCGCAGCAATACGTCGACACCTACTTCGATCGTTACCCGGGCGTCAAGCGTTACATGGAGGAGACCAAGGATCGCGCGCGCGAGCAGGGCTACGTCGAAACGGTCTACGGTCGCCGGCTCTATCTGCCCGATATCAAGGCGTCGAACGTCAACGTGCGCCAGTACGCGGAGCGCACCGCGATCAACGCGCCGATGCAGGGTACCGCTGCCGATATCATCAAGCGCGCGATGATCCGCGTGCAGCACTGGATCGCCGACGAGGCGCCGGATTGCCGGATGATCATGCAAGTCCACGACGAGCTCGTCTTCGAGGTCGCCGACGGCGAGGTCGACGCGTGCCGCGACGCGATCGCCACGCGCATGACTGGTGCCGCCGACCTGGCGGTCGATCTCGTCGTCGATGCCGGCGTCGGCGCCAACTGGAACGAGGCGCACTGATCGCCGCGCTCGGCGGCAACGGCGTTCTACCGCATTCCCGCTCAAGTTTTACCGCCTCCGGCCGATATTCACCGGGTCCGGGCGCGGCGCGGACTGGCGGCGCCGCGGTCGACTCCGCGACCCCGGGAAGACCGCTTGCGTGCGGGGTTGAATCTGGCTGATTCGGCCCTACTTGAGTACCTGGCGGAAAGCATCTCGAAGGGAACTATCGGTTGTGCCGAATGTCCATAGATTAGCGCTATAGCCCAGCGCTATGTCCGTTCTCCCTCCTATGAGCGGACAAGGGTCCGGAAACCCCATCCGGATCATATATTTGACCCTGGCAGTCTACTCTGCCAGGGCTTTTTTTTGCCCGCAGGCCTGCTGCGCGCCGCGCGCGCGGCGTTGGATTCTTGCGCCAGACGCTCGCGTACGTGCGTGTACTGCTCGCGCCTTGTCGCAAGAATCCGCCTTGCGCGCCCGCCGCTCGCGACGGCCTGCGGGCAAAAAAATCTGCGGTCGTCGGGTTGGTTGGCTTCGCCGCTCATCGAGGGAGCCTCGGGCCTGCTGCGCAGCGCGATAGCCGCGTTGCGGGAGTGGCAGGTCATTGCTTCGCTCGCAATGACGCCGCCAGCCGGGAGCATGCATCGCAATAATGTGTGCGGAGTCAGGTTGATGGATCGGGTTCGAGCCAGGCGCGGCAGCGCTGCTCGAGTTGTTCGAGTCCCTGGCGGGATACGGTCGACAGCGCCGAGACGCCGTGCGCGGGATCGGCGAGGCGGGTCTCGGCCGTGGCGATGGCGCGGGCGACCTGGGCGCGCGACAGCTTGTCGGCCTTGGTCAACAGCACGTGCAGCGGCAGGTGCCCGCGAGTCATGTCGATCAACACCTGGTCAAGCTCGCCGACGCCGCGGCGAATGTCGACCACGATGACCAGCCCGCACAACGCCTGCCGTTCGAGCAGGTAGCCCGAAAGCACTCGGTCCCAGTGCCGGCGCATGCGCTGCGGCACCTTCGCATAACCGTAACCGGGCAAGTCGACGAGGCGGCGGGTTTCGTCGAGCGTGAAAAAGTTGATCAGCTGCGTGCGGCCCGGTGTCTTGCTGGTCTTGCAAAGGTTTTTTTGCCGCACCAGGCAGTTGATCGCGCTCGATTTACCGGCATTCGACCGGCCGGCGAAGGCGATCTCGGCGCCGGCGTCGGGCGGTAACTGCGACAGCTCGTTGGCGCTGGTCAGGAAGCGGGCTGCGGAAAATGTCAGGGTCATTCGGTTCCGGGGCTGGCTGGGGTAGGCCGGGGGCTAATTGTTGAACGCGCGGCTGGGGTATGATATACATTTGCGCCCGAATTTTCCGTACCCTTTCTCCCCGGGAGACATAATGAAAGCGAGCCGTTTTGGAGCCCTGGTGCTGGCCTTTGTCGGCCTGACCGCCTTTACCGCAAATGCCGCGGACATCGAAGCGGGCAAGACCAAGAGCGCGGTATGCGCCGCCTGCCACGGGGTCGATGGAAACAGCTCCAACCCGATCTGGCCGTCACTCGCCGGGCAACACGCAAGCTATACCTACAAACAGCTCGTGGACTTCAAGGAAGGCCGCCGGGTCAACGCGTCGATGACCGGCATGGTTGCGCTGCTGACCGACGAAGACATGAAAAATCTTGCCGCTTATTACGAAAGCCTGACGCCGAAAGGCGCCGCCTTCGACTCCGAAGTGATTGCCAAGGGCGAAAGCATATACCGCGGCGGGATCACCGAAACTCACGTCGCCGCCTGCATGGGCTGCCACTCGCCGAGCGGCAAGGGCAACGGCCCGGCCGCCTGGCCGTCGCTTGCCGGCCAGCACCCGCAGTACGTCGTCACGCAATTGCAGCACTTCAAGGAGGGCTTGCGCGACAACGATCCCGGCAAGATGATGCGCAACCTCGTGGTGCGCATGTCGGATGCCGAAATGGAAGCCGTGGCGAACTACGTGGCCGGTATTCGCTAGGCGAATCGCGGCCGTTCAGCCCGGATTCATCGGTCGCGTCCTAGATTCGCGCCAAACCATTCGCGATGGCGGCGGTCAAAACACAACCAATTTGCAGGAGCATGGCTATGAAAACAGGCTGGCTGACGGGATTCATTTTTTTCGCGCTATCCGTCGGCGCCGCACAGGCGCAAATGGCGTTCGTCGAGGGCAAAGATTACCAGGCGATTTCGCCGCCGGTCAGAACTTCGGATCCTGAGCGCGTCGTCGTCACCGAGATTTTCTGGTACGGCTGCCCGCATTGCTTCCGCTTCGAGCCCTACGCCGAACGCCTCGCCACCAGCCTGCCCGACGGGGCGGTCTTCGAGCAGGTGCCGTCGGTGCTCAACCCGCGCTGGACCGAGCATGCAAGGGCGTACTATGCGTTTCAGACGATGGGTGTGCTCGACCGTGTCCACAAGGCGTTTTTCGACGCGATACACCTGCAGCGCCAGCGTTTGACCAGTCTCGATACGATCGCCAAGTTCGTCTCCGCGCAGGGGCTCGACGCGGCGGCGTTTCGCGAGCACTATTTCTCCTTCCCGGTCGAGACGCAGATTCGCCGCAATATGCAAACGGAAAAGCGTTACGGACACCGCGGCGTGCCGGCGGTCGTCGTCAACGGGAAGTACCTCGTGTCCGCCTCGCTGGCCGGCAGCAACGAGCGCATGGTCGAAATCATCCGCTTTCTGGTCGCCCGCGAGCTCGCCGGATAAAAAGTCGCAACGCTACTCGGTGTTCCAACTGAAGCGCGCAATCGCGATATTGCCCTTGCCGTGATACTCGAGCGAATCGCATAAATCCCGAATCAGCATGATGCCGCGGCCGCTGAGCGCACGCTCGCCCGGCGCCGGCGGCATCTGTCGACCGTAGTCGAAACCCTGGCCGCTATCCTCGATGCGCAGCAGTATGCTGCGTTGCTCGGCCTGCTGCTCGACCGACAGGTTGAAGATGACGTAACCGCTGTCGAGGCTCGCGAGCCGCTGCTCGCGCGCCTGGAAATAGGCATTGAATCCGTCAGGGCTGGCCTTTAGCGTCGAATCGAGTCCCAGCACGCCGTGATCGAGCGCGTTGACATAGAGCTCGGTCATGACCGTGAACAGCGATTGTCGCTGCGTCTCAAGCGCTTCCATCTCGAGCAGATAGGTGACCAGGATCGGCACCGGATTGGTTTCGCGCAACCGCGCGCCGTTGAAGCGCAGCGACAGTTTCCATTCACCGCGGTCGCCAGCGAGCTGCGTCGGCAGCCTAAAGTAGTCGCGCATGTCGGCCGCCGGCAGCACGTCGTGCACGCAGCCGATTTCGACCAGCGTCACGTCGTCGGCCTGGGTGACCTGGTCACCGCAAAAACGATCGAGGTCCGAAATCACGCGATCGAAAATGCGGCCTACCGGCGCCGCGGCTATCGACTCGCTGAGGCGCTGGTAGCCGAACTCCTCGTCCTCGGAGCTGCGCGCCTCGATCAGGCCGTCGCTGTGCAGAAGAATCCGGTCGTCGTAGCTGATCGGCGCGTATTGCAGCAGGTCGCGCGGATCGATCGATGCGTCCACCCCGAGCGGCAGGCCGGTCGAGGCGAGGCGGTGCTTGATCCGGTTATTGCTACCGTCGACGATCAGCACGTCGGGCATGCCGGCGTTGAACACCCGCACGTGCTCGAGATCGTGATTGAGTACCACTAGCTGGGCGCCGAAGAACATCCCCACCGGCAGCATCGCCTTGAGTTTTTTGTTGATGCCGATCAGGATTTCCTCGGGGCTGAAGCCCTTGGCGGTCATCGCGCGGAAGACCTCGGAAACCGGCATCGCGCCGAGCGCGGCGAGCAGGCCGTGGCCGGTGAAATCGCCGCACAGGAAAAACAGGTCGCGCGACGGCGAGTAGGCCGACAGCACCATGTCGCCGCTGAATATGCCGGCCGGACGCACGGTCTGGCGCAGGTGCGGATTGTCGATGTTCGAACTCTGGATCGCGTTGACGAACACCGATTCGGCGATTTCCTGCTCGCGGTGGATCATGCTGTACATGCCCTGGACTTCGTGGTTGAGCGCGGCGATACGCTGCATCGAGCGAATCTTGCTCTGCAGGATCAGGTTGTCGTAGGGCTTGACGAGAAAATCGTCGCCGCCGGCATCGATGCATTGCGCCAGCGCCGCCTCGTCGGTCATCGCGGTCAGGAAGATGACCGGGACGAAGCGATTGCCGGCAATCTGCTTGATCTGGCGAGTCGCCTCGTAGCCGTCGAGCACCGGCATCATGACGTCCATGAATATGATGTCGGGTGCTTCGCGACGGAACAGGTCGACCGCTTGCTGGCCGTCGGCGGCCTCGATGGTCGTGTAGCCCTGCTTGCCGAGCAGCGCTTTCAGGACCAGCCGGTTGGTCTTCTCGTCGTCGACGATCAGGGCTTTGCCGGGAGCGGAGAGGTTCATCGCGTTAAGCCTCGCCAAAGCGTCGGTTTCACCGATCGGCGGGGAAATTTCTCGAGCGTGGAGTCGATCAATGTGTAGTTCATAAAGATGCCGAATTCAAGCACCGCCCGCGTCGCCGGGCGCCGGCCAGCCGAGGCGCTCGGCGAGACCCGAAGTTCTCCGGGTCAGCCGCCTGACCGCGGCCTCGACCACCGTCGCCGGGGCCTGCAGCGCAAATTCGCGCCGCGCCCGCGTGACCGCGGTGTAGAGCAGTTCGCGCGACAGCACCTCGGCGGCTGCGTCGTTCGGTAACACTAGCAATACGGAGTCGAATTCCGAACCCTGCGCCTTGTGCACCGTGGTTGCCCAGGCCGGGGTGAATTCGGGCAAACGATTGAGCGAAAACTCGCGCAGGCCCGCGCCGCCGGGAAAGCAGGCGCGCAAACCGCCGGGCCGTGGCCAGAGAATCCCGGTATCGCCGTTGTAGAGCTCGAGATCGTGCCGGTTACGTGTCAGCATGATCGGCAGGCCGCGAAAATACTCGTCCGCCGTGATGCGGTTGCGGCGCTGCAGCGTCGCCGAAAATTGCCGGTTCAGCGCCTCGACGCCGAGCGGGCCGTGATTGGTCGCGCACAGCACGCGCGAGCGCGCAAAGGCGGCCAGCGCCGCGTCCGGCTCGGCGGCATCGAAAATTGCCTGGTAGCGGTCGCATTGGTCGGCGAACGCGGTCGCAGCGAGTTCTTCGCCGGCAGCGGCGTGCCAGGCGAGGCCTGGCGCGTCGGATGCCAGCAGCGCGCGCAGCCCGTCGGCATCGCCGCGATTGATCGCGGTCGCGAGCGCGCCGATGCCGCTGGCGGCGTCGAATCGGAAGCTGTGGCGCAACAACGCGATCGCGCTTGCGATCGGCGCGTCGGCGGTCTGCGGGTCGAGGCCGTGGCCGGTGATGTCGCCGAGTACGTTGCCGGCCGCGACGGCCGCCAGCTGATCGCGGTCGCCGAGCAGGATCAGGCGCGCGCCCGCGGGCAGCGCGTCGAGCAGGCGATGCATTAGCTCGAGGTCGATCATCGAGGCTTCGTCGACGATGACGCAATCGAAGGGCAATGGATGCTCGGCGGTATAGCGAAACTCGCGGTGCCGATAACCGAGCAGGCGATGCAGCGTTCCGGCCTGTTCCGGCAGCGCGTCGTGAACCGCGGCGCCAAGATCAAGTTGACTGCCGCGCTTGCGGATCGAATCGAGCATACGCGCCGCGGCCTTGCCGGTCGGCGCGCTCAGCGCGACCCGCAGCCCCGCATCGGCGGCGAGCAGTGTCGCCAGCAAGCGCAGCACCGTCGTCGTCTTGCCGGTGCCCGGGCCGCCGGAAATGATCGCCAGTTGGCGGCTCGCCGTGAGCAGCACGGCGCGGCGCTGGTCGGCCTCTTCGGCGCCCGACCCAGCAAACAGCGCGGCGACGCGCTCGTGCAGCGTACCGTCGTCTCCGGCGGGTGCATCGAGTAGCGCGCCGAGACGCGCGGCGACCCGCGATTCGTAATACCAGAAGCGCTGCAGGTAAAGCCGATGGCCGTCGAGCACCAGCGGCGCGTCGGCGCCAGGCTCGCCGACCGCCGGGTGCGCGCGAAGCGCCGCTTGCCAGCCTGGCGGATCGATGCGTTGCGGCAACTCGTCGCTAAAATCGTTGCTCGACGCGAACGGCGGGCGATCGCGGTAGTCTTCGAGGTCGACGCAGACATCGCCGGCGAGATTGGCTTCGGCGACCAGCGCCGCGGCCAGCGCCGGCGGATCATCGATCGAACCGCATCCCCGGCGGGCGATGAACCCGGCGAAGTAGTAGGCCAGCCAGCCGATGTCGCCGGCGCGCGCGAGACGCAACAGCAGGCTCATGCCGGCCTCCGGGCGTCGCTCGCGGTGAACGCGAGCAGCGCGTCGAGTTCCTCGAGCTCGGCGGCCGACGGGCGTTCAAAATACACGCCCGAGCGATTGCCCAGGTCAGGCCGCAGCCCGCGCAGGAACAGGTAGTAGCAACCGCCGAAGTCGCGATCGTAGCGGTAATCGGCGAGCCGATGACCGAGATAGCGATGCAGCGCCAGCGCGTAGAGCATCGCCTGCAAATCGTAGCGCCGCTCGCGCATCGCCGCGGCGAGACGCGCGGGCGCGTAATCTTCGAGCCGCGCGCCGAGCAGGTTGCTCTTGTAGTCGGCGAGGTAGTAGCGACCACGGTATTCGAAAACCAGATCGATGACGCCGGTAATCAGGCCGCCGAATTCACCGCCGTCGAGCGGCAATAACGGTTCCGGCGAGCGCGCCTGCAGCCAGGCGTCGACCGCGGCGATATCGAAGCGGTCGAGCGCGAAATCGAACTCCAGCTCGTTCAGCCGTTGCCGGTTGACGAGCGTTTCGAGGTGCAGGGATTCGCCATCGAGAGGCGTGCGTAGAATGTCGCCGAGCCACGCGCGCAAGCTTGCCTCGGCCTGCGCTCCGGCGATACCGGCGGCGGGCAGGAAGCGCGGAAACAGCGCGTCGCACTGCGCATCGAGGTCGGCAGTGAAATCGAGATGCTCGAGCAACGCGTGCAGCGCGACGCCGACCTGGCTGCCGGCAGCGAACTCGAGCACCGGATCGCCGGCCGCGGACGTACTGATCGGCAATACCGGCTGATGAACGCCGCGGGTCAGCGCGGTGAAGCTGCCGATTCGCCAGTAGCCGAGCCGTTCGCGCGCGAGATTCGCGAGCGTAAGTTCGACCGCCGCTCGGCGCCGTGTGCCGGCGAGCGCCGCTGCCGGAGGCGCGTCGGGAAGCATGATCCGCTCGATGCTGCCACCGCCGGTCTCGACCAGCGCGTCCAGGTCGGCGCCGATATCGACATCGCCGGCGAGGCCGTCAGCCGGCGCGTTCTCGAGGTCGGCTGGCGTCTGCTTCGAGTGCAGCAGGTAGGCCAGCGCGGTCTGCCCGGCGTGGCCGGCATGGTTCGCGCTGCCGGCTTCGCCCCAGGCGAGATAGGCTTTCGCTTGCGCGCGGGTGAGCGCGACGTAGAGCAGCCGGAGATCCTCGGCAAGTCGTTCGCGATCGGCGAGCCGGCGGTGGCGTTCGAGTTCGGCCGAGCCGAAATCGGCGCAGGCCTCGAATCCGGCATCGTGGAACAAAACCGGTATATCGTCGCTGGCGGTATTGCAGCTCCACAGGAACGGCGCGAAAACCACCGGATACTGCAATCCCTTGGCCTTGTGAATCGTCACGATCTTGACCAGCGCCGCGTCGCTCTCGAGGCGCAGTTCGGCTTCCTCGTCGTGATTGTCGTCGATTTGTTCGCGCAGCCACGCGAGCAGCGGCTCGATACCGGTCGTGCTCGCCGACTGCCGGTGCAGCAGCTCGGCCAGGTGCAGCAGATTGGTCAGGTGCCGCTCGCTGCCGGCGCGCGCGGCGAGTTCCGGCGCGAGCCGCAAGCGCTGCAGCAACTGCTGGAACATCGCGATGAATCCGCGCTGCTCCCAGGTTTCGCGCAGCGTCGCGAGATCTTCGAGCCAGGCTTGCCAGGCATCATCGGCGTCGACGATCGCGGCGATACGGCGGTAATCGAAGCCGAGCAGCGCCGACGCCAGCGAGCGCCGCGCGATGACGGGATCGTGAAAGTGCGCGATCGCGAGCAACAGATCGTAGAGCCCCGCGGCTTCGTCGCTGTCGAACACCGTGTCACGGCCGATGCTGACCGCGGGTATACCGTGGTGGCGCAGCTCGCGCGCCAGCGCCTGGCCCTCGTAGGCCTTGCGCACGAGTATCGCAATATCGCCACTCGCCAGCGGCCGTTCGCCGAAGCGCACCGCGCCGCGGGCGCCGTCGTCGAGCAGCGTCGCGATTTCGCCGACCAGCGCGCGATTGACCAGGTCGCGCATGCGATCGCGGCTGAACGGCCGACCCCGTTCGTCGCGCGGCAATTGCCACAGAGTCAGCGCCGCCAGCGGCTCGTTGTCGCGACAAAGACGAAAGTCCTGGTTACCGGGCGCCGCGCCGATCTCGGTAAATTCGATCGCGTCGCCGAAGACGAAGGGCTCGGCGCGGCGCGTGAACAGCGCGTTGATCGCGCGCACCAGCTCGGGTTGCGAGCGCCAGTTGGTCCGGAGTCCATAGTGGCGCACCGCCGGCATACGGCGGGCCTGCATGTAGGTGAATATGTCGCCGCCGCGGAAGCTGTATATCGCCTGCTTCGGATCGCCGATCAGCGTCAGGCTCGTGCCGCTGTCGGGCTGGTAGATGCGTTCGAAGATCCGGTATTGGACCGGATCGGTATCCTGGAACTCGTCGACCATCGCCACCGGGAATTGCCGGCGCAGGGCTTCGGCGAGTACCGCGCCCCGGTCGCCGTCGAGCGCGTCGCGCAACAGCGTCAACTGGTCCTGGAAGCTGAAGGTCGCGCGAGCCCACTTGGTTTCGGCTACGCGCCGCGATGCGTCGCGGTAGGCATCGGCGATCAGCCACGCCCCGATTTGCGTATCGAGATCTTTCCACGCGGCGGCCAACGGGTCGACCGCGGCAAAGTATTCGTGTTCGAGCCGGGGATCGCTGCCGGCCTTGCTGGGCGTCGAACCGGCGCGCAACGCGGTGGCGGCGAGCCGCTCGAAGTTGACAAAGGGCAAGGTCGCGGGATTGTCGAAAAACGCCTCGGCGGCCGCGAGCAAGGCTTCGATGGCGGCGCGATTGTAGGGCGAATCCTTGGCCCGACTCAGGGCCTTCGATTCGCGCAGGGTCGCGCCGAGATCGGCTGCCGCGGCGCGCCAGATCGGCGCGAGCGCGGCGAGGTTATCGCCGATGCGGCGCGCGTCGGCAACGAAATCGTCGAGTCCGCCGGAGACCGACGGCAGCAGCCGCAACATCGGCTTGCGCCGCAGCTCGAGCAGGATGTCGAGCAAGTCGTCGGGCGTCGCGAGATGCGGCTCGACCAGGCGCGCCGCGGCGTCGTCGAGCGGGTAGATACGCGCGCGCCACCAGTCTTTGAGCGCCGCGTCCCACAATTCGTCGTCGTCGGCAATCAGGTCGCTGTCGAAAAACTGGCCGCCGGCGACGGCGTGATCCTGCAGACAGCGCTGGCAAAACGCGTGAATCGTCGATATCGCCGCTTCGTCCATCGTGCGCAGCGCGTAGCGCAGACGGTTCAGCCACTGCTCGGCGCCCGTCGCATCTTCGGCAAGGTAGCGTGCACACAGCAATTCGTCGAACTCGGTGCGCGGCACGCCACGACCTTCGAGCAGTTCGAGCACGCCGTAGAGTCGCGCACGGACGCGGCCACGCAGTTCGTCGGTCGCCGCGTTGGTGTAGGTCACGACGAGAATCTGGTCGGTCCGGTGGCCCGCCAGAACCTGGCGCAGGTAGAGATCGGCCAGCGTGTGCGTTTTGCCGGTACCGGCGCTGGCCTCGATCAGGCAGATCCCGTCGAGCTCGAGATCGAGCAGCGTCGCGGCGTCGAGCGCGCTGGTACCCGGACTAGCCACGAACACCGTCGAATTCTATCGCCGCGCCGAAAACCCGTGTGGCAAGCTCGCGAAAGCGTGGTTCGGACAAGGGGTCAGCGAGCCCCAGCGGCAGCGCGAGGCGGATATAACGGTCCTCGCATTCGCCGGGCCGCGCGCCCGGATAGGTGGCCGTATACCAGGCTTTGCGCGCCGATTTTTGCGCATCGGCGCGATCCTTGCCGAGCGCCCAGGCGAGACTGGTCTCGGCGAACAACGGCAGCGGGCTCGCCAGGCCTTCGAACATCAGCGCCGCATAGTCGCCCAGTCGGGTTCGCGCGTCGCCGGCATCGATCGGCTCGAAACGCGGTCCGGCCTGTTGGGCGAGCAGCAGCCGGCTGGATTCACCCGGCGCAAGCAGGTCGGCGGCGCACAACGCGAGATGCTCGAGCCATAGCGAAATCAGCGCGCGGCCCCGCAATTGCCTGCTGGGGCTGTAGCGGAGCAGCCCGTGACCGGCGATGCAGCCTGCGATTTCGCCGCGCAGGCGATTGCCGTTACCGAGGTCGATATCGACGGAACGCGGCTCGACGGCGAGATTGCGGTAGGTCTCGAGGCGATCCAGGAGCTCGCCAAATTCATCGAGTATGCCGTTCCATGCCCAGTCCGCGGCACGGCCATGCGGCAGCAAGCCCTCGGCGCGGTAGGCGTCGGGCCCGAGCTCCCCACCGGCGATCCACTGGCGGCTGACGCGGCCCGCCAGATCCCACTTTTGCAGCGCCGTCAGCGCGAAACATTCTTCATCCTCGGCGGTCGGTTCCTCGGGTAGCCGCAGCCCCAGGCGCTGTTGGAAAAAGCTTCGCACCGGGTGAGTGAAAAAACGGCACAGCGCGTCGACGTCGAGTTCGTCCGCAGCCGCCAACGGTTCTAGCGCCTGGCCGGGCCAGGCATCGTCCGGCGGCGCGTCGCTCACCGCCGCGAGGCGGCTCGCGGTGGCGTGCCAGTAGCCGTCGTAGGCGCGTGCCGGCGGTGTGAAATTGCCGACCGCGAACGGCTGCATCGGATGCTCGTGGGTTATCGACCGGCTCGCCGACCCGGCGCCGTCGGACGGTTCGAAGTTGCGCTCGACGTAATCGAGTAATTCGCGCAGCAGTACCGACGGCTGACGTTCGCTGTCGTCTTTGAGGCTGCGGCCGCAGTAACTGAAATAAAGATAGCGGCGCGCGCACAACAGGGTTTCGAGCATCAGGTAACGGTCTTCGTCGCCGCGACGCGGGTCGCCGGGACGCCACTCGCGCCGCATCAGATCGAATTCGATCGCGCGGTCGGTGCGCGGGAATACGCCGTCGTCGAGGCCGAGCAGGCAGATTACCGGAAACGGGATATTGCGCAGCGGCTGCAACCCGCAAAAGGTGATCCCGCCGGAGTACAGCCGGCCGGGCCGCGGCGTGTTGGCGAGCCGCTGCGTCATCCAGTAGCGCAGCAGCGCCGGCGACAGCTCGCCGTCACCGGCATCGGCGAGCGCGTCGAGCGCGTCGCGCAGCGGATTGCGGCTGTCCTCGGATGCCGGCGGCGAGGCAAAGAATTCGTCGAGCAGCCGGTGCAGTCGCCGCTGCCATTCGCCCGCGTCGACCGCGCGGCCGAGTTCGTCGCGCCAGGCGACCAGGCGATCGAACAATCGATGCAAGCGCGCCAGCGCGACGGCTTCGTCGCCGTCGAGCGCCGCCAACGGTGCTATACCCTGCCAGTGCGCGCCGCCGGTCATCGCAAAGCCGGCGAGCATTCGGTCCCAGCCCTGCCGCCAGGTATTCTGCTCGAACGCCGGCAGGCCGAGCGCCTCGCGCTGAGCCGAGTCGATGCCCCAGTTGACGCGCGCCTGTTCGAGCAGGCGGCGCATCGTGTCGAGCATCGACGCGCCGATATCAAAGCGTTTGCGCAACTCGTCGCAATCGAGTAGCGCGAGTATCTCCGAGCGCGTAAAGCGGCTGCGCGGCAGGTCGAGTAACTGCAGGAACGCGCCGATCTGCGGATGCCCCCCGACGATGCTGACGTCGGAAAGGTTCCACGGCAGGTACGGTCGCTGGCCATCGCCGTCGGCCTGGAACACGGCCTCGATGTAGGGCGCGTAGCGACTGATCTCGGGCACCATCACCAGGATGTCCTCGCAGTCGAGATCCGGGTGCCGGTCGAGCAGCTCGGCCAGCTGGTCGTGCAGCACCTGGCATTCGCGCAGCGGGCTGTGACAGACGTGCACCGACAGCGAATCGTCGACCGGGCGAGCGAGCGACGCTTCGTCGAGCCGGAACAGGCTCGCCTGCAGCGCCGCGAGCATCGTTTCGCTCGCTGGCGGCAGGCTCGCATCGATCTCGCAGGCAGTCACCGGACCGAGATCCAGCACCAGGTCCTGCATCGCCTGACCCTGCCGGCCCCAGGACGTCAGCAAGCTGTTGCGGGTTTCGAAATAGGCTGTTTGCGACGGGTTTTCGAGGCGCCGCCGGGCCTGTTGCCGTTCGCTGACCAGATCGGCCCAGTACTGGTCGGTCGGGCTGTGCAGGTAGAGGCGCACGTCGGTCGCGCGCGCCAGCGCGTGTACGAACTCGATGGCCAGCGGCGCCAGGCTCGATGGTGCGAAGAGCGAAATACGCGCCGGTAATCCCGCCGCCGCGCGGCCGCCGTCAAGCGCCGCGATCGCGTCGCGTACCACCGCGACACGATGACGCGATTCGCCGCCGTCGAGCAGCGCGCGCCAAAGCTGCGCCTGCCATTGATCGTCACCGCCCTGCGACCAGTTTTCGATCCATTGCGGACGATATATCTGGTAGCGATCGAACAATGCGGCGATACGTTGCGCCAGTTGCCAGCGCTTGATGCCGTCGTAATCATCGTCGAGATAGGCCGCTAGCGGCGCAAAGGCGCGGCGCTTGCGCTGTCGGGGCAGCTCGGCGAAGACGCGCCAGGCCAGCGCTTCGACTGCGAAGGCATCTTGCCGACCGCTACTGCCACCGAGTTGCGCCGCCACTCCCCAAACCCATTCGGCCGGCTGCAGGTAGTCGATGTTGGCGGCGATGCCGAGCTGTTGCGCGATGCGCAGGTTGAGCCAGCGGCCCATCGCGTAGGTCGGTACGACAACCGTTTCGCGCGCGAACGGGTCGCCGAGCGGTGCCGCGGCGAGATGCTCGGCGAGGCGCGCTTGCAGGATCTCGACGCGATTGGAAGTCAGAACGGTTAACGCCATGGTGCGCTGGGAGGCCTTTGCGGATACCGAATTATAAGCCGGGGCCGGCTCATCGCATGAGCTTGCGCCGCGGATGGATTTAAAATTTTAATCAAATATCCCCGACAGATAGCATGGCATTGTAGCCGGATTGGATTATCATTGGCAGCAAGCACAGCCATTCGACCGCGGACCCGATGGAAACCGCAGCCAACAGCAATTCGCGGCAGGCGCCGGACAACGGCGATCGCCGCATCATCGATTCGATCGAACACGTCTACTACGACGGCTACTGGATTCGCTACTACGCGCCGCTCGAGGATTCGCTCGCCAACCGCAAGCGCCTGATCGACAGCCTGACGCGCCGCGCTTTCCACCATACCGAAGTCGGCATCAATACGCCCGGCAAGAGCCTCGAGCTCGCCCGCGAAGCCTTCGAGACCGAGACCGATCCCAGGCGCAAGCGCGTCAACGCGGCGATGCTCGCCGGCGCGCTGTTCAACCGCGCGACCGATTTGTTCACGTCGATCGTGGACCTCGGCGAGCTCGGCGTGCAAGTCAGCCACAACAACGAACTGATGCGCGAATGCTCGGACTGCTTCCAGGAAGCCTTGAAGCTCGGTCAGCAGGTCAAGCACTCCAGCGGTTGCGAAGGCATCGACGAAGTCTGGGGCGAGCCGTTCAAGGCTTTCACGATGCCGATAGCCGATTTCTACGAATCGCGTTTCATCAAGATCGCGCAAAGCATGCGCGACATCGATCGCATCGCCGAGTGCATGATCGAACACTTTTGCCGCCACGATGCCTTCGCCGAACTGAAGACGCTGATCGTCGACTACGCCTCTGCCGCGCGGCATACCGCCGAGACGATGAAAAAGGATCCGATCATCTTTCGCATCTGGCCGAATTTTGTCGCACTTGGCGAGCAACTCGACGAGTTCGAGCCCGCGGCGCCGGCCGACGCCGGCGAGATCACGCACATGCGATACGCTCAGGGCCAAGACCTGATCCAGGAGGGGCGCCTGTTGCTGCGCTACATCGCCAGCGCCCGCGTGCCGATGCCCAAGAGCACCGCCCAATATATCCAGAAATGTAAGACGTTTAACGATCAACCGCTGGACGGATGATCGGTCGGCGTATTGACCCGATCGGGCGACGACAGGCAAATACGATCCGGGCCGGGGGATTGCCCGATCGCCGCCCGGAAGCGCGGGTCTCGACCGCGGGTTCGGCACACCGGTCGGCGATATCGATCAATCGATGAACATGACCAGTGCGGCGCAGGCGAGCACGACGCTGCCGAACACCAGGAAATGGCGCAAGCCGGCGCTCAGCATGCGCTTGCGATCCGGCTCGGTGCAGTAGGCGAAGTAAAAACTCAGCGGCAACGCGAACAACAGTAAAACCACGAGATCGGGTAGCGCCAGCCACAGCCCTAGCCAGTGGATCAGCGTCAGCGCGACCCCCAGCAGCGCGACGGTCGCGACGAAAGACAGCGCCGGGGACAAGGCGCCCGCGTCGAAGCTTACTTCAGCACCGGCATTGTGAACTCGGCCGCGAGTTCGTCCTCGAGCCAGCGCGAGGTGACCGTCTTGACCTTGGTGTAGAAGCGCAGCGCCTCCATGCCGTATTGGTTGTGATCCCCGAAGGCCGACGATTTCCAGCCGCCGAAGCTGTGAAACGCGAGCGGTACCGGGATCGGCACGTTGATGCCGACCATGCCGACCTCGACCTTGTCGGCGAAAGTGCGCGCCGCGGCGCCGTTCTTGGTGAAGATCGACGTGCCGTTGCCATAGGGATGATCGGTGGCAAGCGCGGCGCCTTCTTCGAACGAGCCGACGCGCACGATCTGCAGCACCGGGCCGAAAATTTCTTCCTGGTAAGACTGCATGCCGGGCGCGACGTGATCGACCAGCGAGCCGCCGAGGAAGAATCCGTTCTCGTGACCCTCGCAGACGAAGTCGCGGCCGTCGACCACCAGTCGTGAGCCCTCGTCGACCGCCATCTGGATGTAGTTCATGACCTTTTCGCGATGCTCGCCGGTGACCAGCGGGCCCATTTCGAGGCCGCGCTCGAGGCTCGGGCCGATGCGCAGGGCTTCGACTCGCGGCTTGAGTTTCTCGATCAGGCGGTCGGCGACCTCGTCGCCGATGCAGACCCCGACCGAGATCGCCATGCAGCGCTCGCCGGCGGAGCCGTAGGCCGCGCCCATCAGCGCGTTGGCGACGTCGTCGAGATCGGCGTCGGGCAGGATCAGCATG